>JBEKEQ010000030.1:0-34461 GCA_050013735.1 Occallatibacter sp. | reverse complement strand
CCCGCCGCCGCACTATGATCATGCCCGTGATTCTGGAGATTTAGCAGCCACCCGGACATTCGGGCGGCCCGGCACAGACTCCCATACCAGAAGTTTCATGCTGTCGATGGTCGGCAGCCCGAATTCACCGGATTCTTGCCTGATTTGACCATCCATGGAATAAACCTCCAGCAACGTCAGTTTCCCCGCCCGCTGGAAAAGCAGAATTCCAACCAGTTCACCCCGAGCAGTCCTCCCCTCAAAGTCGCCGACAACTGTTTCGCGACGATCCACGCCCAAGGGCGCGTCCTCTGCAACCTCCAGGCGGATTGAGGGACAGCCACAGCTGCACCACCGTTGCGCACAGACTCCTTTAATCTGTGGAAGAAAGCTTCGCAGATCGTCCGTACCGTGCTCGAACATCCAGAGGAGAAGTTCGAGCTCCTCTGGCGTAAGCGGCCGAAGCGGTTCAGGATTATCCATAGGAGCAATTCGCATCTCAGTCTAAACCGAAAGCCCATCCTCATTATTCGTCTCAACATTTGGACCGGACAGCGTGACGTCATCATCGTTATCCTGCCCGAACTTGGCCCTTCTTTGCATCCACCAGAGGATGAGGGAGAAGGCAGCAATCATTCCCAGCAAATCCCCATTCGACCCCCAGCACGCACGCAAGGGCCAAGGAGTGCCCCTGAGCTTCTGTATCACAATCAAGAAAAGATTAAATCCGATGAACAATACCCCAAATACTCCCATCGCTCCCTTGGCAACCTTTGGCCAAACGCGGGCTGGCAGAACGACCTGTAGGAGCAAAGCGACGGTTGATCCGGCCAAAAGGCTCTTGAAAAAATGGAACGCGCAAAAGACTGATGCGGGTGTAAGGACTCCGATATAGCGGAACTCGAGCAAATCCGACGCCAGGTATGAGAGGCCGAGCAATCCAGGCACGATGATTGTCCGCTGTTTTCCATTCCGAGAGTTTCGGCCCGGCACCAGAGATCCAATCAGGAAAAACGAGCACCCGATGAAGAGGATCGAAAGGCTGATTTTGCGGCAAGTGCCCATGCCCCTCAAATTTCTATGCAGGAAACCCTGAGCATACTCGTCGCCCTGATCGGCTGCCTTGCCGTACCAGCGAACCGCCTCGGCGTAGTCCTGCGGCACTCCATGACCGTAGTAATACATATTGCCGAGGTTGTATTCGGCTCCCGCGTAACTCTGGTCAACCGCCTTGCGATACCAGCGCAGAGCCTCCGCGTAATCCTGCGTCACCCCCAGGCCCTCGTCATACATAAGGGCTACCTCCGTCTGAGCTTTCGCGTCGCCCTGGTCCGCTGCTTTGCGGAACCAGCGGAGGGCCTCGGCTTCGTCCCGCGGCACTCCGAAGCCGTACAGGTTCATGTAGCCGACACCATATTGCCCCTTCGCGTCGCCCTGATCAGCGGCTTTGCGGCACCAACGAAGAGCTTCGTCGTAGTCCTGCGGTACCCCTTGACCGTAGTAATACTTGCTGCCGAGTTCAGATTCCGCCTTTGCCTCTCCCTTTTCAGCTCGGGCGCGGCATGCGGTTGCCGCTTCCGCGAGCTTCCGTTCGTTGGACTTCACCCTATGCGCTTGCCAGGTAATCGCCGCCGCGCACACCACAGCCCCACATAGAATGGCCGTTGCATTCTTCCAAAAAATTGTCATTGGATTGCTCCCCGCGATTGTAACGCCGGGCGCCTCTGACGGAAGCTTTTTACATTAAAGTTATGAACCGCTCATCGATAAACTTCCCGCCGATTACCGACCCGCAAGACCAGAACCGTCAACACCCCGTCCTGAATGTCGCAAATAACGCGATAATCGCCTACGCGATACCGCCAAAGATCGCCCAACGGCCCCTTCAGCGTTTTGCCCATCCCACGCGGATCGTCGCTGGGAGCAACGCGCTCATCCATGAAGTCAACAATGCGCCGAGCGGCAAGTTTGTCGAGCTTGCGCAGTTGCTTCTTCGCGGTCTCCGCGTACTCAATCGTCCAGGCCAAGGCCGTTCCTTACCGCAGCCGCGGAATGCACGCGCTCCTTGCCCTTGCGGACCCGTTCCAGCGTCTCGGCGGCCAGGTAGTAATCCTCCATCTCGCCGATGCCGCTTTCAATCATCTCCCGCAGATAGAAGGCCTTCGTGCGCCCCGTCCTGGCAGCCAGCCGATCCAGTCGGTCTGAGATCTCCGGCGCAAGCCTGATCGAAGTCGCCATTGTCACCTCCAGGGTGAATACATGTATTCACTGTATCACTCCGCCGGCTTTGCCAGATGCAACATGGTCTCGCCTTCAAGGTCTCAAAATAAGTTCCCTCCGCCGCCCGGCAATTTGCAGATAATTTGCCTCTCTTCATGCACAATCAACCCAATAGCGTCTTTCCCAACCCGAGCAGCCCGAAGCGATCGTGTCCGGAAAAAACGCTGAAAACTGAGAGCTGAGAGCTAAAAGCCCCGGCAAATCGCCCGTAACCCCTTTGCTGAGACATATCTGCAAAGAACTCCAGCAGAATGACGGATTTACAGCTCCGCTCATGCTCTATCCGAGTGAAAACAATCAACTTATTTTCAGAGATGGGGTGGGGGTAGGGGCAAAACATCGCCACCGCCTGTAGAATCCCTTAATGCGCCGCACCGTGCTCCTCCTCATCCTCGCCGCCCTGCTCGCCCCCGCGCTCCGCGCCCAAGCCACTGACACCCCGCTCACCATCGTCCCCGCCTGTCCCTCCACCGCCACGCTCGACCAGCTCATCACCGCTATCGACGCCGCGGTCAGCGGCCCGGCCAACAAAGACCGCGCCTGCTTCCGCCGGCTCTTCGCGCCCGACGCACGCCTCATCCCCATCCGCATCGCTCCCGATGGCACAGCCACGCCCCGCATCCTCACCGTCCAGGACTGGATCGACGCCGTCACCAAGCGCGGCAACCAGATCCTGATCGAACGTCAGATCAAGGTCCGCACCGAAACCTGGGCGCACATGGCCCATCTCTGGAGCACCTACGAAACCCTCGCCTCCGACCCCCCGCCCGCCGGCGGCAAAGCGCCAGAAGCCAAGCTGCTTGACCGCGGCATCAACAGCATCCAGGCCGTTTACGACGGCAAGCAGTGGCGCGTCCAGGAAATCCTCTGGCAAGCCCAAACCCCGGCCGACCCCGGCCCGCAAAAATATCTCCCATAAGCCCAGCCTCCTCAATGGCAGATAATCAAAACATGGAAAACTCTCCGGTTTCCATCGCTGAAATCCGTGCCGCCGCCGCGCGCATCGCCAACATCGCCGTCAAAACCCCGCTCGTCCGCGCCCAACTCCCCGGCCTCTCCGGTTTCGGCCAGCCCAGGGAAATCTACCTCAAAGCCGAAGGCCTCCAGCCCATCGGCGCTTTCAAAATCCGCGGCGCGGCCAACAAGATCCTCCAGCTCTCCCCCGCTGAAATCGCCCGCGGCGTCATCACCTACTCCAGCGGTAACCACGCCCAGGCCGTCGCTTACGTGGCCCGCGAAGTCGGCGCTAAAGCCGTCATCGTCATGCCCTCCAACGCGCCCGCCATCAAGCGCGCTGCCACGCTCGCCTTTGGCGCTGAAATCGTCGATGTCGGCCTCGCCTCCAGCGAGCGCCTCGCCGTGGCTGAGCAGCTTGTCCGCGAGCACGGCTATGTCGTTGTCCCGCCTTATGACGACGAGCAGATCGTTGCCGGCCAGGCCACCTGCGGCCTTGAAATTATCGAATCCCTTCCAGAAGCCGATCTTGTCCTCGCGCCTGTTAGCGGCGGCGGACTTCTCAGCGGAGTGGCCGCCGCCGTCAAGCAGCTATCGCCTCAAACCAAAATCTTCGGCGTCGAGCCCGAGCTCTCCGGCGACACCGCTGAAAGCTTCCGCACCGGCGCAATCGTCACCTGGGGCGCCGAGCTCACCAGCCGGACGATTGCGGATGGCCTTCGAACTCAATCCGTCGGCCAGCTCAACTTCGCCCTCATTCAGGCCTATGTTGACGGCATCGTCACCGTCACCGAAGCCGAAATCCGCGCCGCCATGCGCGCCATAGTCGCCGCAACGCATCTGGTCCCCGAGCCCAGCGGAGCCGTCCCGTTGGCCGCCCTTCTCTTCCACGCCGCGGAGCTTCCGGTCTACAAAACCGCCGTAGCCGTAGTCAGCGGCGGCAACGTCGACCCCGCGCTGCTCGCCCAAATCCTTACTGAAGCCTGACCCGCTCACCGAAAGCCCAACCATCCGTCGTTCGATTATGATTTTTTTCGTGACCAAGTTTCGCAATTTCGCGTCTCTCGCCGTCGCCCTGGCCCTCCTTGTCGCCGCCCTGCCCGCCCACTCCGACAAAAAGCAATCCCAGCTTGAAAAGCCCATGGCCGGCCCGCGCGCCACTCCTCTGCGCATCACCAACCTCTACATCGCCCCCGACACCGGCTCGCAAAAGGTCGATCGCATCCAAATTGGCCGCGAAATGGTGGTCGCTGAAAAAAGCGGCCCGTGGATTCGCGTCTACGCCAACACCGACGCCCTTGAGACGCAAACCAAAGACGCTCCCATCTTCGGCCACGATGAAACCCCGCCTCCCATCTCCGGCTGGATGGAGGCCAAAGGCGTGGTCATCGAGACAAACACAAACGGCGATCAGATCCTTATGGGCGAAGCCGCCAACCAGGAGTCGCTGGCCTCTGACCCGCGAGGCCCCGCCAACGCCGCGCAAAGTGCACGACTGCTCTATCGCCGCCTGGCGGAGATGTATCCCAACTCGCCGCTCGCGGCTGAGGCCGCATGGCGCGCCGCCGACGTCCGGTGGCAAATCGAGAAGGCTGATGCCTCCACCCGCTCCTCTGCCAAGGAAAGAGAAGCCTATCTCCGCGCGCAGATGGATGAAGACGAGCTGAGAAAAGTCGTCAAGCTCTATCCCCGCACCCGCCAGGCCGCTCTGGCCGCATTCGAGTTGATTGATAACAAGCTCTGCGGCGACTGGCAGGGATCGCCCAAATGCCCTGAAAAGGAATCGGAAGAATACGAAAAGTATGCCGCTGAATTCCCTGACGGTCCTCGCACCGCGCAGGCGCTTTACCAGGCCGTTTACCGTAACGCCGTTCTTGTTGACATGTATGCCGCCGACGGCAACGACAAAAAAGCCGACGAAGCCCGCAACCACGCCCGTGAAGTCGCTGCCAGGCTCAAAGAGCACTTCGCTCAATCGGATTTTGCCTGGCGCGCCGCTGCGCTGGTGTACAAATTGGATGAAGGCGTTCCTGTCTACGGCATCGACCGGGAATGAGCCGCTCGCAAACTCCTTCGCCGCCGCACCTCACTCGCACCTGGAGGCTTCTTGAACGACTATCTGATGTCTGTCCTTTTAGGCATTGTGGAAGGGCTGACCGAATTCCTGCCCGTCAGCTCCACGGCGCACCTGCGCATCACTGAAGCTCTCATGCACATCCCCCTCGACGACCCGTATTGGAAGATGTACACCATCGTCATTCAACTGGGCGCAATTCTGGCCCTCATGCTGCTCTTCATGGGCCGCATCGCCGGATTCCTGCATACTTTTCCCAAAGGCGAAAGCGGCGACCGCACCTGGCTCAACCATCCCATCTCTCTCACCCTCATCGCCTTCGCCGTCACCTCCGTGCCCTCGCTGTTGCTGCACAAATGGAGCGAGAAAAATTTGGGCAGCATCACCGCCATGGCCCTGGCGCTGCTCATCGGCGGCATCGTCATGTGGATCGTCGATGCCTGGAGCGCGCGCCGCGAACCAACCACCCGCGATGAAGAAGAGATGAGCGTCGGCCAGGCCATCTGGATCGGCCTCTGCCAGACGCTTTCCGCCGTCTTCCCCGGCACCTCGCGTTCCATGTCTACCATCGCAGCGGGCCAAATCGCAGGCCTCGACCGCCCCGCCGCGCTCGAATTCAGCTTCCTGCTTTCCATTCCCACCATGATCGCCGCCACGCTGTGGGACCTGCTCAAGGAGCTTCATCCCCGCCACGGCGAAGCCGCTCACGTGGTCATGAACTCGCAGAACTGGTTGGTGCTCCTCATCGGCGTTTTCGTCTCCTTTATCGTCGCTCTTGGCGTGGTGGAGTGGTTCCTCTTCTGGGTCCGCAAGCACGGATTCACCATGTTCGCGATCTACCGCATCGTGCTCGGCGGCGCGCTTCTGATTTGGGGCGCAAAGTTCATCGCCAGCTAAGGAGTCTCTTGCAGGTCGGCCCGGTGTTCTATTGCTCAGCCATCCAGGAGAATGTCATGAAAATTGTTCCGGTGATCAAGTCTGGTGACTTGGAAAGATCCGTAGACTTTTACACCAGAATTCTCGACTTTGAGCGAAAGTGGCCCGGATATGAAGATCAAGAAAGGTCCAACGGAGTCATTGACCTGATTCGAGAGGGAGCCGAGCTACAGCTCTCGCGTCATGCGCGAGACGGCGTCTTCGGTTCGGTCAACCGCGTGGTTGTGCGCGACGTTGACGAGCGCTATTCGACCTTTCGCTCGCGCGGGCTGAACACCACATTGCGTCCGGAGTCTCCAGTTCATACCGCGCCGGTTGATCAGACCTGGGGGTTGCGCGAATTTGCCGTGACCGATCCGGATGGTAACGGTTTGTGCTTCTGCGCGCCCATAAAATAGGCGCTGCGAAATCGTAAGAACTCGCTCAAAGCGTCCCGCCCGCGGCGCGTTTACCACACGTGCGGCACCAACCGGTAACGCACCTTCTGCATATATTGCGTGTAACCCTCCAGCTCGCGCGCCAAAAGCTTCTCCTCGCCAAAAATGCGCAAAACCAGCAACCCCACGGCGGCCACGCTCGCCGCAAGGCCCCAAACGGAGCCGAGCAGCAACGCAGCACCAACCAGCCATAAGCTTGCACCAAGATACATGGGGTGGCGAACAACGCCGTAGACGCCCGCGTCAATCACATGCTGGCCGCGCTCCGCCTGAATGCGCACCAATTGCGATGCGTATGTATTATCGGTGAACGCGCGGAAAAACGGAAAGCTGCTCCCCAGCAGAAGTACCCCTCCGCACACTTCGCTCCACTGTGGCATGCGCGGTGTCCAACCGAAGCGCATTTCACCTGCCGGCAGCAGAACAGAAGCCAAAAGGCAGACCTTTACCCCGAGCAAAATCGCAGCGTCAGAGCGCGATTCGCCCGCGCTTCCCGGCATGCGCATGCGCTCGACCAACAGCGCGGGGTCTTTCAAGCGAAGCCAAAGAAAAATGGCGACCAAAAACAATCCCCACCAGATTCCGAAGATCCAGCCTTCTACCCAGCGCCAATTGCCCGCGAGACTCGGCAGCAGTGCCCCGAACCCGAGAACGACAACGGGAACACCGATCAATGCGAGTCCAGCGGTAGCGGGTCTGAGTTGCATAAGAAGCCGCAAAAATCATACGCCGAATTGTGTTTGCCTTCCACTGTCTACGGGATCGCATCCGCCTCACCGCACGCGCCTAGCCGTTTTCTACGCGCGCCTTGATGTCCCGGTATGCCGCCTCAATCAGCTTGCTGAGCGCAACCGCGTCCGTCGCCGTTCCCGGCCTTAGCTTCACATGGCGCATGCGCTTGCCGTCACCCTTCAACAAGCGGGCTGGATCAGGCAGCGCCGCGCCTTGAAAGAATCCTACATTGACATGCGAAGTGAACACATTCACGTAGCCGAACGGCGCATCGCCCAGGCACGCAACCGGACAGCCGTCATGCAATATCTCCCTCACTTCGTCCCCGCAATTTCGCATCGCCTCAAACCACTCGCGCGCAAGGTGTCCCAATTCGCCCCCATGCTCGTTCATCCATGCATCGATGGCGGCATCGTGTTCGACAGTCCCGTTGAATCGCAGCAATTCCGTCTTCATCTTCAAATGTTCCCCGATTTACGCCAGCGCAGCTCCCCAGCCCGCCGAACGAATAACAGTCAGCACAGTGATGTCATCCTGTTGGCCAAACTGCCTGGCCGTTTCCGCAATGGTGTTCGCCGGCCGGTTGCTGATAGCCTTGAGGCGCTCAAACCCGTAAAGCTCGCAGCTGGGGCTGATGGCCTCAACCACCCCATCGGTCACCAGCGTGCACAGCTCATCGGGACCGAGCTGAAAAGTGACCTCGGAGTAATGAATCCCAGGGTCAAGCCCCAGCGGTAAGTTGGCCTCGGTTTGAATTTCCACTCCGTTGAGATAAAGGTTAGGGTGCCCGGCATTCGCCACCGTGAATCTGCCTGAACCCTGAACCATCAGCGCAACGCACGTGGCAAAGCCGTCACTGCGGCCAATCAGAGAGCGGTTCACCTCACCCAGCAGCTGCGCCGGCCCTGTGCAATGCCGTGCGCATGTGCGCAGCGTTCCAACAATCAGCGAGACGGTCATGGCCGCCTTCAATCCCTTTCCGCTCACGTCGCCCAGCACGATGAAGGCCGAGGGCCCGTTGGAGCCGACGCTACCTGGAAGGGGGAGAATCTGAAAGAAGTCTCCGCCCACCTCCTGCGCGGGCAGGTAAGCGCTCTCGACGGTAAGGCCGGGAATGGAAGGCAGCTCATCGGGAATCAGGATCTGCTGCACGCTGCGCGCCGCGGCCATCTCCTGTTCCACCTCGCGGTTGCGGTCCTGAATGCGGCGCAGGCGAAAGGTCATGGCGATGAGCATCACAACCGCGAACAGCAGCCACGCCACGGGGCGCAGATCGAAATCGAGCGCACCCCAACGGATGGACTGATAAGGGTTGCCCAGAGAGAGGGTCCACCCAGCCTGCCAGCGCCCTTCCACAATGGTCAAAAACAAGACCGCCCCGCCGATCCAGCGCATCTCCGCCAGTTTGCTTTTGAAGCACATGGGAAGCAGTAAGAGTTGAGCCAGAGTCGCAAGAAGGATTGCCGCTCCGTAGAAGCGGAGCAGAATAGGCTCCATCACGCGGACCAGTGGAGACAGGGCCTGGTATATGAAAGGAGCCAGCAGCAAAAGGTTCAAAAGTGACAGGGCTCCGAAAATCTCAACCAAACGGAAGAATTTTGAGACCGGTCGCCCCAGAAAGGAGAAAACAAACTCGATGACGATCAGCGGCTGTACGGCGTTCCCGAAGTTGTAATTGAAATTTCCGGCCCAGGAGGGAAGTCCAATGTCCACAACAGCCGCAAGTTCTCCCACCCGAAACAGAAATAACAGAACCAGCAACGCTCCCAGCCAGAAGTACTCGCGAAGCCTGGTATTGACTGAAAACAATAGAAAGAAGACCAACCCAGTGCATCCAAGCAGGGCAAAACAAACGTAGTGTTGCCAGTTGGCGCGCAGGTAGGCCAGCGTATCCTCATCCATCACCCGCTGCGCTTGATCCAGCGGAGCAAGGACGGGATCAATGCCCGCAGTGGGCAGATAAGAATGCAAGTTCAGCTCTCGAATCGCGATGGTGATGTGTCCGTCAGCGGGGAGACCGGCGGGCATTTTGAAGATGGCGCGCGAATCCTGCGGGCCCACGTAGGTGCTGAAGCTGCCTGAGCTGCCAATCAACTGCCCATTCGCAAAGACCTCATATACGGGACTTAGGCCCTGAACCAGCAGGCCAATCTTTTGCTGCGGCTGGAGAAGCTCCGGCGGGAGACTGACTCCAAGGCGCCGCCATTCAATTCCATACCGTTCAACGTCGACAAAGTATTTTTGCGTTGTGCACTCTGGAGCGTCAACCGCTGCGCAGCGCGGATCGTCCCCAATGTGCATCTGCCATTGATCCAAAGGCAGGCGCAAGACGCCGGGCTGTTGGGCATAACCCAGAGCCACAGCGGCAAACAGTACAAGACCCTGAAGGCAAACGGCGTACAGCCAGCGGGGAAGCATGGGCCAAGCATACCCTGCCCCACCCGGCTCGGAATAGCAGAAAGCAAAAGCTGGCCCCGCTAAAGTCGTGTGTTCGTCAATCACGAGTTCCGCAGCGCCGTCTTCCCGGTCGAACTACAGATTCGTTGTCAGCTGGATTCGCCGCACCCCTTGACCCCTGACCCCTGAAAAGGGGGTCCACACTCAGGTTCCCCCAGCTCGTTTTTGCCCTGAATCGCCCCCTCCCTGCCGCCATAATAAAAACTGCTCTGGATTCGTTCTCGCCGCTCCATCGGCCCGCCCGCGGCATCTTCCCGGGCACCGTCACGCAGGAGCGCCACTCGTTATGAAGCCCATTCGCATTGTTCTCATCCCCACGCGAAGCCGCCCCTTGAACATATTTCTCGGGCTCCTGCTGCTGCTGATGTCGCTTGTCCTTTTTCTGGCGTTGGCCACCTATCATCCAGCCGATCCCTCGTTGAACACCGCCACCGCCCAGGCCGCGCACAACTGGATCGGCCTCTTCGGCGCATGGCTCAGCGACCTTCTTCTCCAATCTCTTGGATTCACCGCCTTCTTCCTTCCCATGTGGCTGGCCGCAACCGGCTGGACATGGATGCAGTCTCGTTCCGGCGGATCGCCCCTGCTGCGCTGGCTTGGAACGATGCTGACCCTCGTGTTTGTTCCCGCCGTCCTGGCGCTGCTGCCCTGGCATTGGCGATGGCTTCATCTGCTGCCCGTCGAAGGCGTCATGGGCAGGCTCATCGCTCCATTGCTGGTGCGCTATCTCAATATCCAAGGCGCATGGCTGGTTTCCGGCGTTTTGGCCGCGGCTGGATTCTACTTTGCCTCTGCCGTCGCCATCTGGGCCGTCATCAACGGCGCGCAGGATCGCTGGCTGCAGTTCGTCTCCTTGAATGACCGTTGGCGCAACTGGCGCGAGCAGCGTGCCGAGCTGCGTGAAGAACGCCAGGCCGAGCAAGAAACCCAGCAAGCCGCCCTTGGATTCGACTCCATCTCAGACACGCCGGCCGATGCGGAGCAGGCCGTGCGCCGTCCAAGCCGTCTGCTTGCCTTTTTCCGCCGCCGTGAGCCGGTCCATGAAATCGACCCAGTAGACGAGATCCCGGCCTTCCAGCGCGCCCGTCCCGATCAGCAAACGGAAGAGATCCCCGTCGCCCCTCTTGCTCCAAGATCCAGCATCTGGGAACGCGCCGCCGCCGAGCGTTCCCCTGCGCCGCTCGATCCTCTTCCCATCCATTCAACCGCAAGTGCCTGGGAGCCGGCCAAACCCGTCAAGCTGGAGGTGCAGCCTCAACCTGCCGCCGCACCCTTGGCCCCGCTTCCCTCCGCCCCTCGCGTACCCGCTGAAATCGCCATTCACGACCGCGCCGACGCAAGCGTGCGCACCGCCACCGTTGCCCCGAAATCCGTCTCCGGCTTCAAACTCCCGCCCAGCACTCTGCTTAACCATGGCGAGGGCCCGCAGGCCGTCCGCGAAGACGATCTCCGCGAAGAAGCCCGCGTCCTCGTTGAAAAATGCGCCGAGTTCGACGTCCGTGGCCAGGTGGTGCAAATCAACCCCGGCCCCATGGTCACCACTTACGAGTTCAAGCCCGACGCCGGCGTCAAGTACAGCCGCGTCACCTCGCTGGCCGACGACCTCTGCCTCGCCATGCGTGCCGAATCCATTCTCATTGAGCGCATGGCCGGCAAAAGCACCGTTGGCATCCAGGTCCCCAACCAGGAGCGCGAAACCATCCATCTCCGCGACGTGATCGAAAGCGACACCTTCGCGAAAGCCAAATCGCGTCTCACCCTGGCCATGGGCAAAGACATCAATGGCCGCATCGTCACCGCCGATCTCGCCTCAATGCCTCACGTTCTCATCGCCGGCTCAACCGGCTCCGGCAAATCCGTAGCCATCAACGCCATGATCATGAGCCTGCTCTTCCGCACCACGCCCGCGCAGGTTCGTCTCATCCTCGTCGATCCCAAGCGCGTCGAGCTGGGCATGTACGAGGGCGTTCCGCATCTGTTCACGCCCATCATCACCGAGCCCAAGCTGGCCGCCAACGCCCTGCGCAACGCCGTCCGCGAAATGGAGCGCCGCCTCAAGCTGCTCGCCTCGCGCAGCGTCCGCAACATCGACCAATACAACAAGCTATTCGAGAGCGTCATGCCCTCACTTTTTGATGACAGCGAAGACACCGAGCCGCTGCCGTACATCGTCATCATCATCGATGAGCTCGCCGACTTGATGATGCTCGACCGCGCCAACGTTGAAGAGTCCATCACTCGACTGGCGCAGATGGCCCGCGCGGTCGGCATTCATCTCATCCTGGCCACGCAGCGCCCCTCGGTCGACGTTATCACCGGCCTCATCAAGGCCAACGTCCCCACCCGCATCAGCTTCCGCCTGGCCACCAAGGTCGACTCGCGCACCATCCTCGACACCAATGGCGCTGAGGCCCTTCTCGGCCGTGGCGACATGCTCTTCCTGCCCCCCGGCACCAGCCGCCTCATGCGCCTGCATGCGCCCTACGTCAGTGAAAAAGAAACTGGCGCGGTCGTCGCTTTCTGGAAAGACCAGGGCCAGGCCGAATACGTTCAAGGCTTTCTCGAGTCGCCCAAAGACGAGCGCCCCTCGGTCGATGGCTCCAATCCCGACCCCGACGAGAACGATCCCATGTTCGACGACGCCGTCCGCCTGGTCTTCGAATTCGGCAAAGCCAGCACGTCGTTGTTACAGCGCCGCTTAAGAATCGGCTACGGCCGCGCCGCTCACTTGATCGACTTGATGGAGCGCGACGGCCTGGTCGGCCCCGCCGACGGCTCCCGCCCCCGCGAGCTACTCAAAGCCCCCGGCTGGCTGCATGAAGTCGCCGCCGTCAACGAGTGATCGGGAAGCAACTTCACGTAGCTTCCCAACGAGCTGTCATCCTGAGCGACCGAAGCGAAGCGCAGGGAGTCGAAGGACCTGCGGTTAACCTTCGCCACTTTGAAGGGGCACGGCTCCAATGAAGAGGGAAGGGTGAGAAACCGCAACTCCCCCTCTTTACCGCCCCAGCGTTGCAAACATCGCCACCGCCGCCGCACC
The DNA here is from genome assembly GCA_050013735.1 of Occallatibacter sp. GTDB lineage: Bacteria > Acidobacteriota > Terriglobia > Terriglobales > Acidobacteriaceae > Telmatobacter. The sequence goes on along the minus strand of JBEKEQ010000030.1, from coordinate 21,572 downwards.
CATAAAAACAAAGGCCGCCCACACCAGTAAATTCGAAAGCATCCCGCTCCGATGCTCGCCCATGATTTCCTTGTTACGCGCAATCCGCGCAACGAGGAAAATCAACGGCACGGCGATGACTCCATTGATCACTGCGGTAACAACCAGCGCCTGAATTGGATTAATCCCGATAAAGTTGATCATCAGGCCGATCAGCGTTGCAATGGTGATAACTCCGTAGAACCCGTGCGCGCGCTTCAGCTTCAGGTTAAGTCCCGCTTTCCAGCTCAGTGCCTCTGACAGCGCATAGGAGGCCGAGCCAGAGAAAACAGGCACCGCCAGAAATCCCAGTCCGATAATCCCGATGGCGAAGATCAACTCCGCCAGAAACCCCGCGTGCGGAAAGGTATGAACCAGCGGCTCCAGTGCCTTTGCGGCTTGCGCGGCGCTGGTAACATGAGTAACTCCATTGTGATTGAGCACCGTTGCGCCCACCACGATGACGCACCACGCCGCAATCTGCGAGGACAGCATGCCAAAGAAGTTATCGATGCGCAAACGCTTCATGAACGGCTTAGTCAGCGCGGGCTTGCCGCCGCGAATCATGCGCTTGATCCGCACTTCCTCCACTTCCTCTGAGGCTTCCCAAAAGAACATATAAGGCGAGATTGTCGTCCCAATAACTCCGGTGATGATAAAGAAGAAACCAGAGCTGAATTCGATGTGCGGAATAAATGTCGCCTTCAGAATCGTGCCCCATGGTTCATGCACCAGAAACACTGTGATGACATAGGAAAAAAGAGTGACGCACAGCCATTTCAGAATCCTTGCATAAGTCCGGTAAGTCGTGAATATCTCAAGGATAAGAATCAAAACCGTAAAGGAAAGAACCAGCACCACAAAATTTACGGGGACAATCAGTTGCGCCGCGGCGCCCATCGCTCCCAGGTCGGCGCCCAGGTTAATGGTGTTTGCCACCAGCACCAGCACCAGCGTTCCATACAGCACTTTCTTGCTGTAGTGCTCCTTGACCACGGCGGCAATGCCTGTTCCCGTCACCGCCCCAATGCGCGCGCAAGCTTCCTGCACTGCAGTCAGCATGGGCAGGATAAGCAACGCGGTCCACAGTTGCCCGTAGCCGAACTGCGCCCCCGTTTGCGTGTAAGTCGCGATGCCCGACGGGTCATCGTCTGCCGCGCCGGTAATGAGCCCCGGACCGGCAATCTTTGACAGGTCTTTGATTCTCGTGCTGAATTTTGCCATTCGCCACTTGGAGGCAGTAACCCAGGCCAAGGTTGCCCACAGTCCATGAGATCACAGTCCCTCGCCGAGTTCATTAACCCTTAATCCCTAACCCCTCTTCTCGCATCTACTCATCAGGAGCCATCACCGATGAAAAACCTTCTGGCCTTTTGCCTGAGCGCATGCGCCGCACTCTCCGCGCAGCAGACTCCCGCGCCCACTGAGCTGGCCTCCAGCCCCTTCGTCATCAAGAACACCTGGATCATCGGTGGTTCCGGCAACTGGGATTACCTGACGCTTGACCCGCAAGCGCGTCAGCTCTTCATCGCGCATGGCGCCGCCGTGCAAGTGATAGACATCGGTACGGGAACCGTCGCGGGCCAGGTCACCGGCTTTCGCGACGCACACTCCATCGCCCTCGATGACACCGGCGAATTCGGCTACGTCAGCGATGGGCCCGCGAGCCAGGTGAAGGTCTTTGATCGGCGCAGCTTCAAGGTAGTCGCCACTATTCCCACTGGCCCCAGCCCGCGCGCCGTGGTCTTTGAGCCCCAGACCAGGCTGGTCTTCGCAGTCAGTGCCGCTCCTCTGCTTCAGCGGCCCGGAGCTTCGCCTTCCGCAGCCAACCAATCGGTCAAGTCTTCTATCACGGTCATCGATGCACAAACCCACGCCGTCATTGGCAAAATTCTGCTTCCCGGCAAGCTGGGCTTTGCCGCAACCGGGGGCGCCGGCCAAATTTACATCAGTCTCGTCGACCGGAATGAGATTGCCTGGATTGACGCAACAGCCATTGACGCGCGATTGCACGGAGGACCCAGCAAAGCCGAAACCGCCCGCGCCGAAGCCGGCCAACCCGTTCCCGCGAGACTGCCCGGCGCAGAAGTTACGCTGGACTGGAGCGCCATTCCCCACTCCACCCAATCCTCAGGGGACCGGGTTCGCTTCTTCGCCCTCGGGCCTGAGTGCCGCGATCTGCGCAGCCTGGCCGTCGACAGCAGCCACATGCGCCTCTTTGCCGCGTGCAACAACCAGGCCATGGACGTGCTCAACGGCGCCACCGGCGAGTTGGTCGCCTCCCTGCCCACCGGCGCAGGCGTCGATGCCATCGCCTATGACCCGGATCGCGGTCTCATCTATACCGCCAACGGCGCGGCGATGGGAAGCCTCACCGTCATTCGCCAGGACGTTACGGATACCTATGCAGTGATTCAAAACCTGCCCACCCGCCAGCGGGCGCGAACTCTGGCCGTGGATCCGGTCAGTGGAGATGTCTACCTGGTCACCGATCTGCTTGGCATGCCTCTCGATAAGCTAGGCGGCGTTGGCTCACTGCAAACTCCTCCTGTCAGCGGCAGTTTCCAGGTGCTGGTCATTGCACACTAGTGTCCTGAATCCAAAGCTCGCATCACAAATCAGCCTGTCATTCTGAGCGAACGGGGCCCCAAACGTTTCTCAGTTTAGGGGTGGTGAGTCGAAGAATTTGCGGTTATTCTTCGACGAACTTCAGACTCACCACACTAGGGCCTGTTGACACTACCATCCGATACCGTCATGGTTCCATCCCCAATTCTTAATCCGTCACGCCTCTCCACCGGTGGCACACTATAACCATGTTCGACTTTGCTGGCCAAAAAGATCTTCCAACTGTGCTGCTCATTGACGACGATATGGTCAGCCGCGAAGTAATGGCCACGGTCCTCACTCTGGACGGCTTCACTGTTCACACCGCCGTGGACGGAGCTGAAGCGCTCAATCTGCTCGCCACAGGCGCTCTTGTTCCCGGTGTCATTCTCATGGACGCGCAGATGCCCGGCATGAGCGGAGCCGTCTTGATTAAGCAGCTCCGCGCCTGCAGCCAGGCCAGCCTCTTTGTCATCAGCGCCAGCGACCCGCCCTCCGAGGTGATGGACGCCGCCGACGGATTCCTGCTTAAGCCCTTCAACCCAGACTCGTTCCGCAGCCTGCTTCACAAGCACGAACCCCAGCCCCCTGGCTCCTCCGGCGACACATCGGCCGGCTTGGTCGTCGATCCCGAAACCCTGGCGCAGCTTCGCGAAATGATGCCGGAAGCCGCTGTGCGCCAAATCTACACCGCTGTCGTCGCCGATCTTTTCAAACGCCTGGCTGCTCTTGAGCTTGCCGCGGCCAACGGAGATCAGGCTGAAGTCCGCCGCATCGGTCATTCCATCAAGGGTGGGTGCGGAATGGCGGGGGCGATGGAGGCGGCGAAAATTGGCGCGGCGCTGGAAGCCGTTGACCATCTGGATAACAATTCTTCGCATCTGGTCGAATTGCGGGCCGCCGCGCGCCGCCTGCAGAGTATGCTAGAGGCAGAATTTCCGGGGTAGTGAACCCGGTTCTCAGGGGGTAGCCTCTTCAGTGGAACGCCCAATCAAAATCGTTATTGCAGATGACCATCCGGTGGTTCGCATCGGTGTGCGCAACATGCTGTCGGAAATGGATGGATTTGAGGTTTTGGGCGAGGCCTGCGACGGCGACGAGGCCATCACCCAGACGCTGGAGCTGCAGCCGGATATTTTGCTGCTCGACGTGCTCATGCCGAAGATGCCCGGCTTGGAAGTGATGCGGGCCATCATGAACGGCACGCCCACGGTGAAGATCCTGCTGTTGACCTCGACCATCACCACGCAGCAAATCATCGAGGCGCTGCACATCGGCGCCCGCGGCATCGTGCTCAAAGACGCCCTGGCCAGCCATTTGCAAACCGCCATCCGCACCGTCATCAGCGGCGATTACTGGATCGGCGGCAAGCGCGTCATCAACCTGGTCTCAGCGCTGCACGAGTTGATGCAGCAGGCCCAGGTGCCGGTGCGCAAAACCTACGGCCTCACTCCGCGCGAGCTTGAAGTGGTGGGCGCCATCGTCGAGGGCTGCAGTAACCGCGACATCGCCAAGCAGTTCAACCTGAGCGAAGAAACCGTCAAGCGTCACCTCTCCAACATCTTCGACAAAACCGGCGTCTCCACCCGGCTTGAGCTTGCCCTCTTCGCCATCGCCCACCACCTCGTCGACCCCAAGTAAAGCCTGAGATGAACCCGGTAAGGGTGAAAGGGCGCCGTCTAAGGTCCAAAAAGCGATCTAACCGCGACCCAGCTCTGACTTGACGAGCCGCTCAAAGGGCTTCCACAACGTATGGGGGCTTCCAGAAATTAGCGCCCTGCGGCGTCCGCGTCCATTCTGCGCTCAGGAGCGGTCGCGCCGGTTTGCGTCCTGCCAGGCTTCAAGGCTGGTTCGACCGTCGGGCAGGCGCCAGCGGCGGCAGGCCACGATGAACCAGACGAAGTTGAGCGCGGCGACAGTACAGGCTACGGCAATCACCGGCCCGAAGTAGGAGCTGCGCATGTCGATGACGGTCATGGGAACGCAGATTACCGTGACTTCAAGGGCGGCGAATGCCAGAGCGAACAGGAGCTTTGACCCGCTCCAAAGTCCGGCTGCCCGCTCGCGGCGGATTCCGGCGACGATGAAGATGGTTTGTACTACAGCGTAGATGACCCAACTCACGCGGGCTCCTTCCCAGTCTCAGGCAAGATGACGGCGAGATGAAACAAAGAGGCGCGGCGATGGCGCCATGGAACTGGGCGTTGTGAGCTGTCGCGGAGCCTGATGTTGCCTGCTCGTGGATGTCGACACACTCTAATATGGCTGCCCGTTGCCGTGCACCTTGGTGTTCTCAGACCAGTCGCCGCCGAGTACGCCGTTGGGGTTGGCGTTGGGATCGTTGGTCATGAAGTATTGCTGGTCGTTTCCTGATTGACTGGTCCAGACGTGCGTGTAGTCGCTGGATACCTTTGAGATGCCTTGCGGGCCGGCGACCGTTTGCCGGTCGAGCGCGAAGTCAACCCAGTCAGAGGCGGAGTTGTCGCGGGCCTGTTGTTGCGCAGCTATATTCGCCTGAAAGTGGTTGAAGTTGTCTTCCTGCTGCTGCATGAAGGCCTGGTGGTTGCGCTGCATGGTGGCCATGAACTGGTCGCTCATGGCCTTGGAGGCGGCCGCCTGTGCGCGCTGCATTGCAAACAGCTTTTGCGCGCCGGCGTTCAACTCTTCGCGATCGCGCGCCAGCACCTTTTGCTGCCACTCAGGGTTTTGCCAGGCCTTGGGAAGCTGGTTGGCATCGACGAGCCTCACCAGTTCGTCCAAGTGGCCCTCAGGCGCGCGAAGCACGTCAACGCGGGCCCAGCAGTTGCCGCCCTCAAGGGGCGCACCGGCATGATTGTTCACGCTGCAGATGACCACCGCTTTGAGCCGCTGGTCGATGATGAAGGTGCCGTTATGCGTTTGAATGTGGTACGCGGCGGTGTCGGCTGTGGTAAAAAAGCGCGCCGGCTCGTAAACAACCGGCAGACTGTTCTGCCGATCGGCAACGCCCCTGGCCCACTGCTGGAAGGCTGCAGGGACTGGCATGGGCCCGACGACATGAAATCCGCTGCTCGGCATGGAGGCCAGAAAGTGGGAGAGAAACGCGGCCGCCGAAACCGGCGAGCGCAGGTCAAGACAGCCCTGAAGGTTGGCGTAGCCGCGCGGACTCCAGCGCCAGCCCAGGGTCGGCATCTGGCGCATTTCCCTGAGGCCGTCGCGCGAGTAGGCCCTGTACACATCCCAGGGAACCGTCGTGCAGGGCGACTGCATGATGGTGCCATCCATGTTCCAGCCGGCGGGGATGGTGAGCTTTTCCGCAAGGATGCTGTCAAAGCTGGGATCGTGGATTTCTGCGGTGGTGAACGTGCCGGGCAACGGAGGGAAGTTGATCTTTCCCGAGCTGGCGGCGACTTCTGTAATCGAGGTTTTGCAGCCGGCGACGAGAACGGCAGCCAGGAATAGTGCGGTGATTTCCAGTCGAACGCGCATGCAGGCACCCTTAAGAGACCCGGGAAGCGGGTACTGTGTTTGCAATTCGCGATCAGTCTAACACAGGGGCAAAAAGCCGTAGGAGCGGCGCTAGGCGATGGCTGCCGCCTTTATCTTTGGGCGGTCAATTCGGGGCCAATTGCGCGCCGACGGCCTTGGCGTCGTCCGCGTCCATGAACCTGCCGTTCGTGGTTGTGCCGTACTGTTGGTCGCCAGGGGTATGGTAGACATTAGCGTCCAGATCAACCCATACCAGGCCCTGAGCCTTTGCGGCGCGAATGTCTTCGTCCGATGGCTTGCCGGCCGGAGTTTTGAGCGCATTGATCTTTGCCTGCGTGGGAGGCGTTGCCGGATTGGCGCTGGAAGCAGGCGTGGACAGGACACCTGGAATGGAAGACCCGAGCGGGGCGGCGCGGGTTCCGGCTGCAGGAGTCGTTGCCGGGTTTGAGCGCACCGCGCGAGCGGGGGCCGTTGCGAGGTTGCCACGCGCTGCGGCGGCAGACGTTCCGGGGGGTGTGCGCGCTGGGGGAGCGCCAGCGGTTGCGGGGTTTGCACCGGCTCCTAAGGCGGCCGTTCCGGGGTTCGGGCGCGCTCCTGGAGTTGAAGCAGTGCCTGGGCTGGTCCGTTCTCTTTGAGTTGAGGTCGTTCCGGGGTTCGCCCGCGTTCCTGGAGCGGGCGCTGCTGCCCGGTTAGCGCGCGAACCAGGAGTCGGTCTTGCGGCCGATCCTGGCCTCGTGGTCTGTGACGAAGTTGCCGGCGAACTGGGGGTGGCCTTTGAACCATTCGTGTTCGGCGAGGTTCTGGTCCCCGGTCGAGGCGTCGTCCTGGTCGACCTGGTTCTGGTGGTTGAACCCGGAGCCCGTGGGGTGGTGCCGGGAGCGGGTGCGGTTGAGCCCGGGGCCCGGGGCGTGGTACCCGGAGCCTGCGGTGTGTTGCCCGGAGCTGGGGGATTCGCGCTTGGAGCCTGCGGGTTCGAGCTTGGAGCTGGCGGAGCCGCTGAGGGCGCGGACTGTGCCAGAAGAAACCCGGAGCAGAGCATGAAACTGAGAGCGTAGAGGTGCAGTGATTTCGGCATGGGTTCGAGCCCCTTTCAGCACACGGAGTGTCAGATGGGCAGTCTCGCGCGAGGAGTTGTCCGGCGGCTCAGGCGGTTTGCATTCGCGCGTCAGCCCTGGGGCTTTTTTTGTTTGGTTTGCGCTATCTCCAGCGAAAGATGCGCAGGGAGACGGCGAAGGGGACGATGAACCAGCCGAGGAGAATGGCGACGGGGGCGAGCATCTGGCCGAGGTTCAGCCCTTGGAGCATGTTGCCGCGCATGGCGTCGATGGCGGCGGTGAGCGGGAGGGCACGTACCACAGGCTGAATGACCGCTGGAAAACGGCTGGCGGAGAAAAAGACGCCGGAAAGAATCCACATGGGGAGCATGACCAGGTTCATGAGGCCGGAGACGGCTTCCATGGTTTTGGCGCGCGAAGCGACCAGTAGGCCGAGCGCGGAGAAGACCAGCGAGGTGATGACGCACAGGAGCGCGAGCTGCCAGAGCGATCCGCGAAAGGGCACGCCAAAGGCAACGCGCGCGAAGCCGAGGAAGGCTACCACCTCAACCACCAGCATGGCCAGGCGGGAGAGCAGAAACGAGGTGAGATATTGCCAACGCGGCATGGGCGAGGCGACCAGGCGCTTGAGAAGCTTTTTTTGCCGGGCTTCGACGATCGAAAAGCCCAAGCCCCACATGGCTGAGCCCATGAGGTTCATGCCGAGCAGGCCGGGGACGACGAAGTCGATGTAGCGCGAGCCTGTTTCGTGGACCTGCTGATTGCTGACGCGGACGGAGGGCTGCTGGCCAGCGGCGGCCTGGAGGTCGCGATCGACGATGAGGCGGGCGGTGCGGGCGTCTGGATTGGTGTCGTCGTATTTGTACGCCACGCCATCGGGACCCTGAATGGCGAGTAGCAGGATGCTGCCGGTGGACAGCGCATGCGTGCCTGCGGCCTCGTCCATGGCGGAGGCGGTGAGGCCGGGGTCGCGGGCAAGGGCCTGCGTAAGCTGCGTGGTGGTGGCGGCTACCGGGAGCACGTCGGCGGGGCGGTTGCGGAATGCGATGCCCAGGCCGACTGCGAGGAGGATGGGGAAGATGAAGATCCAGAAGACGGCTTCCGGCTCGCGCAGGAGCAGGCGAAAGCGCACCTGCGTCAGTTGATAAAGGCTGCTCAGCTCCAGTTTATTCATCGCGCAGATTCCTCCCGGTGAGGCGGACAAAAACGTCTTCAAGCGATGCGGAGTGGGTGCGAAATTCGCTGAGGTGCAGGCCCTGCTCGCGAAGCGCGGCAAAGATACGGGGCACCGAGGTGTGCAGCTCGCTGACAGAGAGCTGGTGCAGGCCGGCACGGGAGCTATGCGACTGCACGCCGGCGATGGAAGTGAAGAAGGCAGGTTCGAGCGCGGCACGGGCGGGGTCAGCGGAATCGCTGCTGCTGACGGCGAACTCGACAATGTCTTCGCCGCCGACGGTGGCGATGAGCTGCTGCGGAGTTCCAAGAGCGATGACGCGGCCGTGATCCATGATGGCGACGCGGCCGCAGAGCTGCTCGGCTTCTTCCATGTAATGGGTGGTGAGGATGATGGTGCGGCCGGCCTGCTTGAGGGCTTCGACCAGGTCCCAGAGATGGCGGCGGGCCTGGGGATCGAGGCCGGTAGTGGGCTCGTCAAGAAAAAGCAGTTCGGGATCGCCGACGAGAGCGCAGGCCATGGCCAGGCGTTGCTTTTGGCCTCCGGAGAGCGTGCCGACGCGGGCGCGGCGCTTGTCTTCAAGCTGGGCGGTTTTAATGGACTCGTCGACGGAAATGCCGCGGCGGAAAAAGCTGCGGAAGAGGCGGAGGGTTTCTTCGACGGTGAGTTTGTCGGGAAACTGGGTTTCCTGGAGCTGAATACCTATGCGCTGGCGCAGCTCGTTTGCTCCGGTTTGCCAGTTAAGGCCTAGGAGCTCGACCGTGCCGGCGTCGGGGACTGTGAGGCCTTCGCAGATTTCGATGGTCGTGGTCTTGCCTGCTCCGTTGGGGCCGAGAAGCCCGAAGCACTCGCCGCGTGCTACTTCAAGGTCGAGGCCGTCGACGGCCCGCACATCGGCGAAGGCCTTGCGGACTCCGCGGAGAAGCAGCGAAGGGCCGTCGCCTTGCGCCGTGGGCGGAAATCCATTTTTCAGGCCATCCATCATCGCATCAGAGTATCGTATTTTCGCTTCGGCTTTTTGAAGAATTCGCGAATGTGGAAGGTGGTTATGCCGGGGCCGCGCGGCGCGCGCGACCGGCCAGGACTACAAACACGCACTGTGATTTCTAGTCACGGGCGGGCTTGCCTGCCAACGGCGAGTGAAATCCTGTGCGTGGAATAGCGGCCCTGGTGTTATTCTCGGCAGGTGTCCTACCGCCTTGCCATCAAGGCTCTCCCCCTGTTGTTCGGTACGCTGACGTTTGCATTAGGCCAACCAGCCGGGCAGAAGCCTGAGCAGCCTCGACCCGCGCCTGCCGCGACCCTGGTGATTTCGGGAATCGGCAAAGGCTTGGCGCCGATCGACGGCTTGTGGCAGTTTCACCTGGGCGACGACCTAAGCTGGGCGCGGCCGGAATTCAACGACTCAGGATGGGAGACGATCAGCGCCGAGGAACCATGGGGCGCGCAGGGGCATCCATCCTACGCGGGATTCGGCTGGTACCGGCGCCACCTGGACATACTTCCAGCCGCCGGCACAACCGCGGAATACCGCGTGGAGATTCCGGAAGCGGACGACGCCTACGAGGTGTATTGGAACGGGAGCCCGGTTGGACAATACGGCAAGCTGCCGCCTCACGCGTCGTGGTATTACAACCCGTTTCCCCGCTCCTTTCCCCTGACCGGATCGACAAGCGGCGTACTCGCCATTCGCGTATGGAAGGCCCCGCTGGATGCTTTTTCTTCCGCGGAATCGGGCGGATTGAGCGGACAGCCCCAGGTGGGCGATCCCACGACCATCTCCCTGCATGAAGATTCAAACACCTGGGACATGGTGCGGATCCATCTGTTCGACTATTCGCTGATTCTGCTGCGCGTCTTCATTGCGTTCCTCGCGGTGGTGCTTTGGAGCCGCAATCGCAAAGAGCAGTTATTCATTTGGACCGCGGCATTCACGGCGACGCCGGTGGCGATCCAGATTATCAGCGATGAGAGCTTCCGCATCACCTTTTCCTATGCGGTGGGCCGCTGCCTGAACCAGCCGATCTACGTGCTCGACCACGTTTCGCTGTGGTTTCTGCTGGTGTTTCTGTTGCGCCTGAACGAAAACCGGAGATTGGTTCGGTTGACTGACATGCTGGCACGCCTAAGCCTGGCAGCCGGCACCCTGGACGGAATCCTGGCCTTCTACTGGGGCTCGGCGACGGTGTGGATGCAATGGGCAGACGGGTTGCTGTCGGCCTTCATTATCCTGGTGGAGGTATTCCCGTTTGTATTGATTTACATGGGTCTTCGCCGCAAGCTCGACGCCTCGCGCTGGGCGGTGGCTCTGAGCGCCCTTGTGCTGCAAATGATCGGCTCCATCGGGGACGGCAGCGCGCTGGGCCGGCGCTTTACCCATTGGTCGCTCTTCGATTTCCTCAATAATCCGCTGTTCACCGTTCAGGGAGAAGGCTTTTATCCGGATAAGATTGCCTCGTTGATCTTGTTTGGCGCCATCCTTTATGCCGTGTACCGCTATGTGCTGGAACAACAGGCACGGCAAAATGTGCTGGAGCGGGAGATGCAGAGCGCGCGCGAGATTCAGCAGGTGCTGATTCCCGAAACGCTTCCCTCTCTTGAGGGCTACGCCGTCACCAGCGCCTATCAACCGGCCCTGGAGGTGGGCGGCGACTTTTTTCAGATCATTCCCAACCCCGACGGCTCGACCCTTGTGGCCCTGGGAGACGTAAGCGGCAAAGGGCTGAAGGCGGCCATGAACGTGTCGATGATCGTGGGCGTTCTTCGCGCCGAGGCTGGAACCACTTCCAGCCCCGCGGAGATATTGATCGCGCTCAACCGCTGCCTTGCGGGCCGCATGCGGGGAGGTTTCGCGACGGGCGTGGTGCTGAGGCTGGACCCGGATGGAACGGTCACCATGGCCAACGCCGGGCACATCCCTCCCTACCTCAACGGCCAGGAGTACACGCTGGAGGCCTCACTGCCGCTGGGACTGATCGGCGCTGCGGCCTACACCGAGATGGCGTTGCAGTTGCACCCCGGAGACCAACTGAGCCTGTGCACGGATGGGCTGCTGGAGGCCAGAAATTCGACAGGAGAGCTTTATGGCTTCGACCGTCTCCATGCACTGCTGGCGACGCGGCCTACCGCTCAACAGGCTACCGAAGCCGCGATTGAGTTTGGCCAGGACGACGACATCACGGTCCTGACGATTACGCGGCTGGCGGCGGGCGAGGAATCGAGTACTTCGTTGACGGCGCCGTTGCTGGCCGGCGCCGTCAAGGACAGATGAGCCCAGGGCGAATCGGCCGCTAAGGCAGCAAGGCCGACCGGACGCTGGATGCAAAGGTTCCTCCGGTGTAGGAACCGCCGATTTTCTCCACAACACCCGTGCCGTCAGTGCCCGCACTCCCTGGGAAGTTCACCGTAACCGTTGCCGACCCGCCCCCCGCGGCAAGCGTTCCCAGAGTCTGCGGCAAAGTCGTTCCGCCTGCGGAACCCAGGGAAGCAGATGTCAGTTGCACGTTGGTTGCGGCTATCGAACCCGTGTTGGTGACTTTGACCAGGGCCTTATACCCTGCCTGAGCCGAACCTGACAGCGTTGTTGACACGGTAAGGATGACTGAAGGCGATTGAACGACCGAGAGCGTTCCATTGACGAAGGTGAACGAATAGGTGGACGAGCTAAGCGTGCCCTGCGTAACTGTGATGGGGTATAAGCCGGCTGGGCTGGAGGTGGTTGCTGTGGTGGATAGCGCAGGGGACCCGCTCAGCACGGAGGCATTTTGTCCCGGCAGGAAACCGCTGTAGCTTACCGTGAATGCGGGATTGGCCGCTCCAACCCCGCGACTGGTGTTGATTGCCGTAACCGTGAGCGGAACCAGCCCGCCCACTGAGTAACCCACCGATTGCGGAGTGGCCTGGTTGCCGGCGGCATCGGAAGCGTTGGCCGTAAACGTCTGTGGGCCCGATGAAGTTGTAGGAACTGTAACGGTGACGGTGCCGGTGCTGAGCGTGCCAACCGGGAAGGTCTGTCCGCCGCAATTAACCACCCCGGAACGGTCGTCTGTGCAGCTGAAGGTAGCTGTGACCGACTGGCCGATAGAGTAGTTGCCTCCTGGGGGCGTGAGCGTAACGGAGGAAACTACCGGCGGAACCGTGTCCAAATTGATGGGGAAGGTGTAGAAACCGGTCGACCAGGTTCCTGAGCCGTCGGATGCAGTGTTGGTGAACTGCAATTCCTGGGTTCCGGCGCAATCTTGCGCATAGTAGTGAAGCAGATAGTTGCCGTCGTCATTTGCAAGGTTCAGATTCTGTACGCCGGAGGCGAAGACCGCTGCGGGCGGAGTACCGGGAGAGCTTGGTGACGGGCAGGAGGCGCTGTTTGTGATGACCGTATCGGCGGTGATGGGCTCGTTGGCCGGCACGGGTACACTGGCGACCGGCGTCAAGCCGTAGCTGATGGTCTCAATGGGTGCAGCTAAAAAGTTGGAGCCGTTTGGCAACGGTGGGCTAGCGGCGGCCACATTAGGCGGCTGGCTTGAAAGAGTCACATAAACACTGGGGTTGTTGGTCCAATTGCCGGGACCCAGGCTGACTGGAGTGCCGCCGGAGTTTGTGACCGTGACGGTGGTCAAGTCTTCCGGCACTCCATAGATGCTGATAAAGGTTGAATTCGGATGGGTCGTTTGCCCGGAGCCGACGAAAGTTCCCGGTCCGGAAAAGCTGGTGAGCAGATTCGCAGGGCACAGCAGATTTTGGAGGCCGGATGCAGGATCGAATGTGCATGACCCCGCCGTGCCTCCATCCCAATCCCACGCTCCGGGCGGGACGCCGTTCTCAGCACCCCAGCCCTCGCTGGCCATCAACATGCCAATGCCTTCATGAAACGTTGGGCCGGCGACATTATTAACCACGGTGGGAATTTCCGGCAAGGTGAACGTCGGTCCATCAAAAATATCCTCCATCACCTCGTTCTCCAGGGTCGATACAGGGCATTGCGCTCCGCTGGCCTGGCTGTTTGTGCCGGTTGTGCATTCCAGCGTGAACAGCTTGCAGGCAGCCTGGTTCGCCGGCTGGCCAACCGGCCCGCCCACTTCGCCGTTGTGAATGAGGCAACTGGAGGTCGCGAAGGATGTGCCGGAGAGGAAGTTGGATTGGAAGGTGGCAGGATCGAGCGGATAATCCTCGACAATTGGAGTGACGCCCGCGTCGTTAATGTCCAATGTTCCGGCCGTCTCTGCCGGGCCCAGGTTGTAAACAAATCCAACGACCTGATTGTTGCTGGTATTAAAGGTGAAGTTCTGGTTCAATTGTGACGGCGTAGGCGTGGGGGGGATGATGTTGCCGGTAACCTGCGCGGGGCCAGTCACGCCTCCTTGGGTGCAATTGGTGGTGAGGAACAAACTGGAGCTGGAGAAGTACCCGCCTTCATCCACCAGGCTGATGGTCAGGCTTTGCGAACCAGAAACGAGATTCGTACTGATGTCGATGGGCGGCACGCCGCCGCTTGTGTCAACGGTCTTGGTTGCACCTTGCGGGATAAAGGTGTCGGGGTCTTGTCCATCGAGGCCACCCGTGACCACGTAGTTCCCATACCCATTTGCCTGAAAGCAGTTTTGATTGTAAAGACCTTCTCCCGACGCGGTATAGCCGTTGACGCAGATGTTGGCGGGAGATGTCGTGCCCGACTGCGTGGTGACGGTCACAAGGATGTTGTTATCGACCAGAAGATTGCCGCCAGGCTGCAAGGCACCGTTGGCTAACAACGGAGCAGACCCTGCACCATTCATGAGCGGACCGGAGAGCGTCGCGGTGATGGGAGACGCGCTGCACGTGAGGCTAACATTGGCGGTGTTCAGAGTGTCCGGAGTGCTGAAGCCAGCCGAGCTTTGCGACGGCCGCGTGTTTGCAGCCTGGAACAGTTGAATGTTTGTCGTTTGGGCAATCGAAACCGGAGCGAAGACGGCAAGACAAAGGCTCGCCGCAAACGCGTGCAGGGAGAGGGGGATTCTCATTTGCGTACGTCTCCTTAGTCCGCTATTGCGGACCGTATTTCGAGCTGTACCGGAGCTCTCATTCAACTTGCTGCGCATCGAGTTTCGCGCAAAGGCACATGGACTCATGTTCTAAACGTTCAGGAGGAGGAGATTGCGCCATGATGGAGTGGCGCGTGAGCCCGGTAGAGCGTAAGGCGTTTTTACCCGCGCGAGCGGCCTGCTGTCAACAAAAACCTGTGAATTAGCATAAGAGTGAACATGGCCGTGCAAGCTCCGCGGCTTTCCCGCGCACCTTGCTTCACGGTACACTGGAGGCTATGGCGGAGATTCAGCGCAGGAAAACACCCACGGTCAAAATCGGGCACGTACGCGTCGGCTGGGAGGTTCCGGTGGTGGTGCAGTCAATGACCAACACCGACACGGCAGATGTGGCCGGGACCATTGAGCAGGTTGCGGCGCTCGCATTGGCGGGCTCGGAGATTGTTCGCGTGACGGTGAACAACGAGGAGGCTGCAGCGGCCGTTCCGCACATTGTGGAGGGGCTGGACAAGCGCGGCCTGCGCGCGCCGATTGTGGGAGACTTTCACTACAACGGGCACCTGCTGCTGAAGAAATTTCCGGCCACGGCGCGGGCGCTGGCCAAGTACCGCATCAATCCCGGCAACGCGTCGATCGGGAAAAAAGACAACGACAATTTTCAGGTGATGGTGGAGTGCGCGGTTGAGAATCAGAAGCCGGTGCGCATCGGCGTGAACTGGGGCTCGCTGGACCAGGCGCTGCTGACACGCATGATGGACGCGAACAGCAAGCTGGCTGAACCGCTGCCTGCCCGCGACGTGATGATGGAAGCCATGGTGGTGAGCGCGCTGGAGTCGGCGAGGGCGGCTGAGCGCTACGGGCTGCGGCACGACCAGATTATTCTGTCGGCGAAGGTGAGCGGTGTGCGGGACCTGATCGATGTGTATACCAACCTGGCCGCGCGCTGCGACTACGCGCTGCACCTGGGGCTGACCGAGGCGGGGATGGGCGCGAAGGGGCTGATTGCGTCGACAGCCGGACTGGCGCCGCTGCTGCTGGCGGGCATTGGAGACACGATCCGCGTGAGCCTGACGCCGAAACCCGGCGGCGACCGCACAGAAGAAGTGCAGGCCGCGCAACAGATTTTGCAATCGCTTTCGATTCGCAGTTTTATGCCGCAGGTGACGAGCTGCCCTGGCTGCGGACGGACCACGAGTACTTACTTCCAGGAGCTGGCCGAGCAGATTCAGAGTTACCTGCGCGCGTCGATGCCTGAGTGGCGCAAGCAGTATCCCGGCGTGGAGGAGCTGAAGGTGGCCGTGATGGGCTGCGTGGTCAACGGGCCGGGTGAATCGAAGCACGCGAATCTTGGCATCAGCTTGCCGGGAACGTTTGAGGAGCCGAAGGCGCCGGTTTATGTGGACGGGAAGCTGCTGAAGACGCTGCACGGAGACACGATTGTGGCGGAGTTCAAGGAGATTCTTGACCGGTACGTGGAGAGCCACTATGGGCAGAGGGCGAAGAGCGAGGAGCTGGTGGGGGCAAGGTAGGCTTCGATAGCTGATTCTGCCGTTGATCCGGAAAAAGCGGAGCCACATGTTAGCGGAAATAACCTCGCCGGCAAATGTTCTTCCGCGGCTAAAGCCAGCGATGATCTTATTGGGTATTTGCGGGGGTTCAAACCCCCGCCTCCCTCCGACAAGACCCCAGCCGGAACGCCTGATATAAACTCCGCACAGGCTCTGCTTTGCCTCGCAAACGATCATGCCGCCCGTCATTCAGGTGTCCGGAGTTCGCAAAACGTATGGCCGTACGGTGGCTGTGGACGAGGCTTCGTTTGCTGTGAACGAGGGCGAGATCTTCGGGCTGATCGGTCCGAACGGCGCGGGAAAAACAACCACCATGGAATGCATCGAGGGGCTGCGCAAGCCCGATCGGGGCACCATCGCCGTGCTGGGTCTCGATCCGTTTCGCCAGGTCTACAAGCTGCAAAACCGCATCGGGGTTCAACTTCAACAGGCACAGTTGCAGAAGCGCATCAAGGTGTGGGAGGCGGTGGATTTATGGGCCTCGCTTTACAAGAAGAAGGAGGTCAGCGGCGAACGCTTGCTGGAACAGCTTGGCCTGGCCGATAAGCGGAGCGCGTGGTTCATGAACCTCTCAGGAGGGCAGAAGCAGCGGCTGTTTATCGCGCTGGCGCTGATCAACGATCCGGAGGTGGTGTTTCTTGACGAGCTGACCACGGGGCTCGATCCGCAGTCGCGGCGGGCGATCTGGGACCTGGTGCGCGGCATCCGCGAGCGAGGCAAAACGGTGTTCCTGACCACGCACCTGATGGAGGAGGCCGAGCGCTTGTGCGACCGCGTCGCCATCATCGAGCACGGGCGGATCATCGATATGGACAGCCCGGAGAGCCTGGTGCGCAGGCACTGCCCGGAGCGAACCACTGTTCTCGAAACGGAAGACCCGGTGGCTGAGGCGCGCTTTCAGGAGATTCCCGGAGTGGTGGAAGTGACGCGCGCGGGCAATCGGTTTACGATTTGCGGCCGGGGCGACGACTTTGTGACCGAGGTGATTCATTGCCTCTCAGAGAATCGCATACGGGTGACGGATTTCCGCACCATTCTGCCTAACCTTGAGGATGTTTTTTTCAAGCTCACCGGCCGCTCTATTCGGGAATAGGATCCGTCATGCTGCGTGGACTGTTGAAATTGACGTGGATCGAGATTAAAGTCTTTTTGCGCGAGCCGCTGGGCGCGATCGGCACGATCATCGTTCCGGTTCTGGTTTTCCTGGTGCTGGGCCGTGCGGTGAACCGCATGGCGCCGGATACGCAAGCCACCAGCAACTTTGCGCGCGTGGGCCTTCCGGTTCTGGTGTCGCTGCTGATTGCGGTGAGCGCCGTGCTTTCGCTGGTGACCATTATTTCCATTTATCGCGAGGGGGGAATTCTGAAGCGGCTTCGCGCCACGCCGCTGCGCCCGCCGACCATCCTTGCGGCTCACGTGATTGTGAAGCTGTTGCTGACCGCGGCCACGCTTTTCCTGATGGTTCTGGCAGGCAAGCGTTATATCCCGCCGGGCACGCATATTCCATTGTTTTCGTTCACGATTGCGCTACTGATCAGCACGTGGAGCATTTTGTCGATCGGGTTCCTGATCGCCAGCGTGGTTCCCACGGCGCGCTTTGCGCAGCCTGTCGGGGCCGTCATCTTGTATCCCATGATTGCCGTCTCGGGACTCTATTGTGCCCATTGAGTCTCTGCCGCCGGTGCTGCGCGCCGTGGCGCGGGCGCTGCCGATGACCTATGCCGTGAATTTGCTGCAAGGAATTTGGCAAGGCGACGGGTGGCTGCCGCACCTGGGCGATGTGGCGGCGCTGATTGTGGCGTTCCTGGTTTTTACGGCGATTTCGGCGAAGGTGTTCCGGTGGGAGTAAACGGCCACCCAAGAGTCACGGCTCCTGGAGCTTGAGGAACGGGTTTTCGATCCGCACACCCTCGACGATCTGGCCGTGCTGAAGGTCTTCGGTGAATAGCGTTGTACATCTCGCCTCCACCGCCGCCGCGAGGATCAGCGAATCGTAAATGTGGAACCCATATCGCCGGGAGATGTTTATGGCCGTTTCATGCGTTTCCATTGCGACGGGAATGGCTGGACCGCATATTTCTTTGATCGTCTGAAGCGATCCCAGAACCTGATCCCAGCCCAAGCCCGCCTTGCGGCGACAGACCTGGACAAATTCATTCAACACCTGAACGCTCACAACGCCACCAAGGATCACGATCTCCTGGGCGAGATCGATGCGCGCGTCGGTGGTGGATTTCTTTCTGCCTCCGAGCGCATAAACTAAGACGTTTGTGTCGAAGAACGCCTTATCGCTCATGAAGCTCTTCGCGATTGAATACGTAATCGTCAGGGAGTTCAAATCGCATACTGCGCAGCTTCTCAATCGCTTCCTGGCGTCGGGGATCGCGGGTGACCTCAAAGGAGTGTTTGCCCGTGCGCTTGATCTGGGCTTCTTCGCCGGGGGAGATGCCCAGTTCAGCGACCAGATCGGCGGGAACGCGGAGAGCTAGACTGTTTCCCCATTTCGCGAATTTCATGAGCACCTCCAGATATACACTTCGATTGTATATCTATCCCTAATGGATATCTATTCTGAATGTATATCTATCTTGGCTGGATAGGGTTCGATTGCCCTTCTCAACCCGCCCAATTCGCGTTAGCATTCTCACATTCCCCGGAAAGAGTTCGTATGCCCCTGCGCCAGTTGCGCTGGCTCGCTTGCGTGGTTTTGGCTGTGCCCGTTGTGGCTTTGGCTGCACAAAAGCCGTGCGTGAGCGCCGAGGAAGCCTCCAAGCACCTCAACAAAGACGTCTGTGTTTCCGCGCATGTGTATGACGTGGTGCAAC
This sequence comes from Occallatibacter sp., assembly GCA_050013735.1. Lineage (GTDB taxonomy): Bacteria > Acidobacteriota > Terriglobia > Terriglobales > Acidobacteriaceae > Telmatobacter. The sequence continues at coordinate 2,840 of JBEKEQ010000030.1, read as the reverse complement.
TGCCCGACGGGACACGGTTTCTGGATGTGTGTACGCCGCAGACTCCCGATGACGCCTGCCGATTCACGATCATCAGCTTGTGGGATGACCGCAACGAGGTCGGCGAGCTGCAGAAATACCGCAATATGGATGTGCATGTGCGGGGGATTGTGCAGCCGATGCACGGGCGGGCTGGGATGGTGCTGAGCCACGCGCGGCAGTTTTACGGAGGGCCGCCGAAGTTCAGGGCAAATCCGAAGCTGGCGCGGGGGTTTAATGCCGGGCAGAGCCGGACGCCGATCAACGATCCGAATTTGCGCTCGCAGGGGGCGGGACGGACTTTCATGAATACTCGCGACCGGGAGAACAGGCCGGGGAAATAGTGGCCAATGGGGGTCCGTGGTTTCCTACCCATTCCACGTCGATGCCGTGGAACGAGTGGTGCACGGGTCCGGATATCAAGGTCCGTGGTCTCCCACCCTCTCGCCAAAACAAAGGCGAGAGGATGGGGCACGGGGCTTTGTTAGGGGACCAGAAGAGTCCTCCCCTTGACAGATTCACGCCGTTTCTTCGAGCGGAGGGGCGAAGCGGGCGCCGGCGCGGAGAATGACGGCGGAGATGACCAGAAAGATCAGCGTGGCGCCCAGGCCGATGCGCAGATTGGAGCGGTCGGAGATTGCTCCGATGATGGTGGGAGAAAACGTGTCGCCGAAGCAATGAATGCAGAAGAGGTTGATGGAGACGGCGGTGGCGCGGACCGGCGCGGAGACCGAATTGACGATGGCGGCGTTGAGGGGGCCGGTGTTGAGGAAGAGGAAGAACTCGGCGGCGAAGAGCGCGGGGATGGCCCAGGCGCGGGGGCCGAAGAAGACCAGCGCGCCGCAGGGCAGAGTGAGAACGACGCTCCAGAAGCTGAGCAGATAGAGGGCGCGATGGTCGGTGCGCAGCCAGCGCTGCGCGACCCATCCGCCGACCAGCGTGCCGGCAATGCCGTCGACTACGGTGATGGCGCCGACGGTGAGGCCGGCGTTGGCCGTTGAGAGCCCGGCAAAGCGCTCGAGGAAGCTGGGAACCCACGACGAGATGCCGCCCATGGCAAAGGTGAGCGCGGCCAGGCCGAAGGTTCCGGCGAGAAAGGCCGGGTTGCGAAAAAGGCCGAGGACGGTGGCGCGGTCGGCGGTGGGCTTGAGGTGGTCGCTTGCGCCGCGGACAGGCTCGGCGCCGATGGAGCCGTAAAGCGCGGCGATGACCAGGCCGGGAATGGCGCAGAGGAAAAAGGGCGCGCGCCAGCCCCAGAGGGTGCCCAATTCGCCGCCGGCCACGTAGCCGAGGGCCGCGCCAACCGGGATGGCGACGTAGAAGATGGAGAGGATGCGGTTGCGGTCGCGCTCGGGGTAGAAGTCGGCCAGAACGGCCGGGGCAAAGATGCCGAAGGTGGCCTCGCCCACGCCCACCAGCGCGTGGCGGATGAAGAGGGTGCGGTAATCGTGGACCCAGGCCGTGGCCAGCGTGGCCAGGCTCCAGAGGACCGCGCCGGCAATGATGAGCGGCTTGCGGCGAAAGCGGTCGCCAAGCCAGCCGGTGAGCGGCGCGGCAAACATGTAGGTGAGAAAGAGCGCGGTGGTGAGCGCGCCCATCTGCTGGTCGGTGGAGTGGAATTCGCTCTTGATGAGCGAAACTTCGCCGGGAAGAATGTAGCGGTCGATGTAATTGAGCAGATTAAGGGCGATCAGCAGCAGCAGCGCCACCAGGGCGGGGCTGACGCGGGAGCGGAGAGGCTGGGGCGTGGTGGGCACGAGAGGCAGATCCCGCAGATTGGCGAGAGGTAACACGAATATCATAGTGGGCTGTAGAAGGCCCATCGCTTTCAAATTCAGAGTGTGATGTTATTTCGGGTTTGACGGTTCCTCGCCCGAGACCATTCACCACGTAAAGGCGCACCTTCTGCGATTACCTATTCATTCTAGAAACCAGATGCTCGAAGGCTGTTTCGATCAAGACAAACAGCAGCGTTCCTGGAATTGTGAACACGAGAAACCAAGGCAAAACACTCGGCTCCCTCAATACTCCGGAACCAAGTACCTCCAGTGCGACAAGCAAAGGTCCCGTGACGATTAGAAGCCCGACAAAACGCTGCCGAAATGTGCATCCCCGTCGATGTATCAGCTTCTGTAAGAATGGCTTTGCATCAGTCATCCGCCAGGCCTCGCGTCGCAAAAACTGGACTCAGCTGAATTAAATATAGATTGACTCTGGCTGTATAGTCTTCACACCGGAAATTACGCCACCACGCAAATTCGCTAAGCCTCCGCCCGCGGCCAGCGTGCAACCACCGTGGTGCCTATGCCGCCGCGGGGGCGGAAGACGCCACGCACTTCAGCCCATACCGGGTCGCAGGCCTTGACCACATCTTCAAGCACCTGGTTGACGATGTTTTCCTGGAAGATGCCGAGGTTGCGGTAGCTGAAGAGGTACTCTTTCAGCGACTTCAGCTCAAGGCAGCGTTCGCGGGGCATGTAGCGGATGGTCAGGACGCCGAAGTCGGGCAGGCCGGTTTTGGGGCAGACGGAGGTCAGTTCGGGGTCGTCGATGACGATCTCGTAGCCGGGAAACTGGTTCTGCCAGATTTCAATGGCGGGAAAGGCGAAATCGAGGCCGGCCTTGGCGTGGTCGTCGGTATAGCGTGGTTGCTGGGCCATGGAACCATTGTACGAGCGGTCTGGTGCGCAGGCCAGCCCTAGTCTCTTCCAACACAAGATGAGCCTGAAGGAGCGGATGGATTCCAACACAAGATGAGCCTGAAGGGGTAAGGCATGCTGGGGATTGAACATCCGCGTGTATCAGGCAGAGAAGTTGAGCAT
>JBEKEQ010000029.1:0-34795 GCA_050013735.1 Occallatibacter sp. | reverse complement strand
GCTTCTCCAACACTCCGCTCACAGTCCAAGGCATGCATCTCTTCTACACGCCTTCGCAAACGGACCAACCTGTAAAGTATCCGCCCGGTTCGTTCTGTAAAGTATCCGCCCGGTTCGTACCATCCACAACGGCACGGCTAAAGCCGTGCCCTTTCAAAGCATCACAGCAACGATACCCGCTGACTCGCCGACTTGCTTGCGGCTCGAGCCGCGCTGACTTGCTGCCCTACAACGTTCTTCCCACCGCCGTCGCAATCACGCGCAGCTCCTTCACCAACTCCGTAAACTGATCCAGATACAAAGTCTGCGGCCCGTCGGAAGCGGCCTTGTCGGCGTTGGGATGGATCTCCACCAGAATTCCGTCCGCGCCCGCGGCCACTGCGGCTTTGGCCATGGCGGGAACCATGTCGCGCCGTCCGGTGCCGTGCGAGGGATCGCCCACGATGGGCAGGTGCGAAAGTTTGTGGACCACCGGAATGGCCGCGATGTCCATGGTGTTGCGCGTGGAGGTTTCGTAGGTGCGGATGCCGCGCTCGCAGAGGATCACATCGTAGTTGCCGCCGGCCATGATGTACTCGCTTGAGAGCAGCAGTTCCTCAATGGTGCCGGAGATGCCGCGCTTGAGCAGCACCGGCTTGCGCACCTGGCCCAGTTCGCGCAGCAGGTTAAAGTTCTGCATGTTGCGCGCGCCCACCTGGAAGCAGTCCACATAGGGCAGCATGGGCTCGATCTGCGCAATCTCCATGACCTCGCTGACGGTGAGCAGGCCGTGCTCCTGCGCAGCCTCGCGCATCAGCTCAAGCCCCGGAATTCCCAGTCCCTGAAAAGCGTAGGGCGAACTGCGCGGCTTGAATGCGCCGCCGCGCAAAAATCCCGCTCCCGCTTCCTTGACGCAAGCAGCGATGGTAAAGATCTGCTCGCGATTCTCGATTGCGCATGGGCCGGCGATGACCGCGATATGCTGGCCGCCTATCTTCGCGCCGTTGGCGAACTCCACCACCGTGCCCTCAGGGCGAAACGCGCGCCCGGCCAGCTTGTAGGGCGCGGTGATGCGGTGCACATAGAGCACGCCCGGCAGCAGCTCGAACTTCCTCAGGTCGAGGCCGGCGGTGGGTCCCACTCCAGCCAGAATTGACTGCGTGGTCCCCGTAGTGCGGTGAACATTGACCCCGGATTCCACCATCACATCGATCACCGCATCGATCTGTTCTTCGGTGGCTTTCTCCTGCATGGCTACAATCATTGCTTGTTCCCTGTCTCTGGCGTCTGAGGCGCCTGCGCCGTGCCTTGTGCGTTTCTCTCTGATGCCAACTCGTCCCTTTGCAGGGCGCGCATTACGTCGATGATGCGCTCGTAGATATGCGTCAATTCAATGTCCGGCAAGGGGCCCTTGTTGGCCGCGCGCACGTTGGCGTAGATCACCTTTTCGCGCGCCGGCTCGTAAACCGGCAGCGAAGTGGCGGCCTTCAAGTGGCCAATGCGCTGGGCAGCGCGCGCCCGCTCGCTCAGCAACGCCACAAGTTGCCGGTCAAGGACATCGATTTGCTCCCGCAATTCTTCAACCGTCATTTCATCCTCGTGTTGGCAAAAAACCATAAGCCATCAGCTATCAGCTTCGTCTCGGCGATCCAAGCAGGAGCGGCGTCCCTGCCGCAGCATAAACCGAAGGCTGAGAGCTAACAGCTGAAAGCTAATAGATGATTTTACCGGGCCGGCACCGTTTCACTCAGGTGCAGGCCCTTGATAAATCGTGCGACCGCGGCGGGGGCCATTTCCGCGCTCGAGCGCTCGATCAACTCCACAATCGCGCTACCGATAACTGCGGCATCCGCAAACTCCGCCACTTGGGCCACGTGCTCCGCATTGGAGATGCCGAAGCCCACGGCCACCGGCAACGGTGTCCACTGGCGGATGCGCGCAACCAGTGCTGCGGCATCGGATGTGAGGCTCTGTTGAGTGCCGGTAATGCCCACGCGCGAAATGGCGTAAACAAATCCCTTTGAATGTGTGGCGATTGCCTCGAGCCGTTTGTCGGGACTGGTAGGCGCGGCAAGAAAAATCGGCGCCAGCCCCACGCGCGCCATTTCGGCCAGATACTCGCCCGCCTCTTCGACGATCAAGTCCGTCACCAGCACGCCATCCACGCCCGCGGCCGCAGCTGCGTCCACAAAGCGGTGCAGGCCGTAGCTCAAAATCGGATTCAGATAGCTGAAGATCACCAGGCCCGCAGCCGGCCGCGCGGCGCGAATTTCACCGGCCAGCGCCAGCACGTCCGCGAGCCGTGTTCCGTGTGCCAATGCGCGCTCCATGGCCCGCTGAATCACCGGCCCATCGGCCAGCGGATCGCTGAACGGCACACCCAGCTCGATCACCGCCGCGCCGGCATCGATGGCCGCAAGCGCGATGGCCCGCGTGGCATCGAAAGTAGGGTCGCCGGCCGTGAGGTAGACGACCAATCCCGGTTTGTGATCAAACGAAATCGCCATGGAACGTCTCTGCTAAAAACTCCCGCTCTGTAACAGGGCATGACCTCAGTCATGCCGAAAACACCCCTCTTTAAAGAGTTGGGCTTTAGCCCCCGACCCAAGATGCAACTTCAAAATCAAGCGCCTGAGAGCTTCAGCTCACGCGCCAGTATGCCCATATCCTTGTCGCCGCGTCCGGAGAGATTGACTATCAGTATGTCATGGGCGGGTAGCGTGGGAGCAAGGCGCAGAGCCTCGGCCACGGCGTGCGCGCTTTCAAGAGCCGGCAAAATTCCCTCGGCCCGCGCCAGCTTCACCACCGCATCGAGCGCAGCCGCGTCGTCCTGCGAAACGTACTCCGCGCGCCCCGAGTCGTGCAGCGCCGCGTGCTCCGGGCCGATGGACGCATAATCCAGGCCGGCGGAGACCGAATGCGTCAGCGCAATCTGCCCGTTCTCATCTTGCAACACGTAAGAATAGGTGCCCTGCAAAACGCCCGGCGACCCTCCACTGAACCGCGCCGCGTGCTCGCCCAGCGCCGTTCCGCGTCCGCCTGCCTCTACGCCGATCAGGCGCACCTGCCTGTCCGGAATGAACTCGTAGAAGGCGCCAATGGCGTTTGATCCCCCGCCCACGCAGGCAGTCACGGCCGTCGGCAGGCGGCCTTCTTTCTCCAGAATCTGTTGCTTCATTTCGATACCGATGCAGCGATGGAAGTCGCGCACCATGGTCGGATAAGGATGCGCTCCCAGCGCCGAGCCGAGCAGGTAATATGTGGTGCGAACGTTGGTGACCCAGTCGCGCATCGCCTCGCTGATGGCATCTTTCAGCGTCTTCGAGCCCGACGAGACTCCGCGGACTTCAGCGCCGAGCAGCCGCATGCGCAGCACATTCAGTTCCTGCCGCTCCATGTCCACATCGCCCATGTAGATCACGCATTCAAGGCCCAGCAGCGCGCACACCGTTGCCGTCGCCACGCCATGCTGCCCCGCGCCGGTCTCGGCAATCACGCGCTTCTTGCCCATCCGCCTGGCCAGCAGTCCCTGGCCCAAAGCATTGTTGATCTTATGCGCGCCGGTGTGCAGCAGATCTTCGCGCTTCAAATAAATCTTCGCCCCGCCCAACTGCTCCGTCAGGCGCTTGCAGAAATAAAGCGGCGTAGGCCGGCCGGCGTAGTCCTTCAGTAGCCCCGCCAACTCCTCCTGAAACGCCGCATCGTTCTTCGCCCTTTCGTACTCAAGCTCCAGCTCCATCAGCGCGGCCATCAACGTTTCAGGCACGTAGCGGCCGCCGTAAACGCCAAAGCGCCCGGGGTACGACTCGGATGGAATTGAGGGAACAATGATCGAGGCCATATGGGGATCTCCTGCAATCGAGCACGAAGAATGCGGAACTATTCAGTGTACAAGGGCGGCGCAGACGCAGTCCCGCGTGGTTAATGGCCCTTCCTGCGAGCATCGCAGAGCATATCCGAATGTATGTTCAGGCCGATGTTGGTCATGTTGTAGAAATGCTCGCTGGCGACGAGCCAGACGATCTCACAGATGGCGCGCTCGGAGTAATGTGCGGCGAGGCGGGCGAAAGTGTTCGGATCGACCTTCTTGTCTCTCGTCAGTTCGGTCACATAGTCCAACGCCGTGCGCTCGGCATCGTTAAACAAGGGACTGGCGCCATATTCCTCCAGGGCGTCGAATTTGGTTTCGTTCATTTGGAACCTGATGACGAACGAGCGCCCGATATCGATGCAAAGCGCGCACACGTTGATGCGTGCCACCTGTTCGCGGATTAGCATGGCCATCTCCGGCGGCAGCTCCAGCTTCCTGTCCAATACGCTGATCTGCGAAGAGAACTTGCCGAAGGCAATCGGCAGCCGCGCGCCCCACACCTTCAGCGGTGTAATCACTTTGCCGAATTGGCGGCGGGTCATGAAATAGGCCAGCTTCATCATTAGCCCGCGCGGTCTCTCAACGGGCGAAAGAAACGGTTCAAACGGTTCCATGCGCAACCCCCAAATGAATCTTCCGGCGCTTGCTTACTTTCGATTCGCGGTCCGTGCCCGCGCCACAAACTCGCGCACTTTAATTGGGTCTTTTTTGCCCGGCGCGACTTCCACGCCGGAGACCACATCCACGCCCCAAGGCCGCAGCGTAGCGATGGCCTGGGCTACGTTTTCCGGATGCAGCCCGCCGGCGGCGATGAGGGGCTTGCCCGCTTCCGCGTTCTGGAGCAGAGTCTTGCGGGCGATGATCCAATCGAACGCAACACCAGTGCCGCCGACGGCCGCAGCAGTGCGCGAATCCACCATCACCGCGTCCACATTCGGGTCCAGAGCGGACTTGGCACACTCTACCCTAGTTAATTCGGAAGTTCTGTCGTCAAAGTGCACCACGCGCACGATCCGCAGTTCCGGCCCCAGGCGCGCGCGCAACTTTGCAGGCAAATCGGGATCGGCGTCCCAGTGCAGCTGCACGCCGGTCAGGCCGCACTGCCGCGCGATGGCGTAGATGTCGTCCAGCGCGGCATGCACAAAGACGCCGATCTTCTCAATTCCCGTGGGAATATGCGATGCGATGGCAGCCGCCTCGGAGGCCGTGACTTGGCGCGGACTAGGCGCAAACACAAACCCAACCGCATCTGCGCCCTCGTCGACGGCCAGGTGCGCGTCCTCGAGCGATGTGTTGCCGCAAATCTTGATCCAGATGCTCATGAGTGGCCACTGTCGGAATGAGTTCGGGGCTTATTGGGGTTTACGCTTGGGATTTGAAGTGGCCAGAGCGGGGGCGCTGTGGAAGGGATTCAGAAGGCGCACACCGGTTCCGGCAAAGTCATTTGTGTTTCGCGTGACCACGGTGAGGTCGTAGACCAGCGCGATGGCGGCAATCTGCTTGTCGACGGGATGTTGATCGTTGACGCCCATCAAAGTTCCCCACATTTGCGCACAGGCGGCATCAAATCCCAGAATCCGCTGGCCGAACACCTTGAGCACCGATTGAAACCACTCTTCCAGCCTTCGCGCCTGGGGCAGATCGCCTCTATGCTTGAGTTTCTCGATTCCGTATCGGAGTTCGCCGAGTACTTGTACTGGGACAAAAATCTCGTCTTCGGCTCCTTTGAGCAAGTTCACCACGCCCCGATCTGCCTTTGCTCCCTTGCGCAACTCGCTGATGGCGTTCGTATCGACGAGGAACATTTCTAGCCCCTGTTCGGGGCGAAATCTGAGTCTTCGCCGACATTAGGCATTGACGCCAATACCTCATAGAAGGAGCGTTTGCGAGGCTGGGCCAGCGCGGCCTTCAAAATTGCGCGATGTTCAGCGGCTACGCTGCGGCCATTGCGAGCAGCTTGCTCCTTTAACAACTGCACAATTTCTTCTTCAACATTGCGGACGATTAAATTAGTGGCCACGGGTACCTCCGAAAAGCGATTGCAATGATTGCATTATAGCTCATTTTGCAATCGTTGCAATCGCCTCCGGGTACGGCAGTCAGGGCCTGAAAACAGCCACTGGCGCCGCCAGCATTTCGGCCAGGGCCGCGCCGGGGTCGGGCTGCCGCATCAGTGTTTCGCCAATGAGGAAAGCGTCAAAGCCGGCTGAGCGCAGGCGCGCCAGGTCGTCCGCGGTAGAGATTCCGCTCTCGGCTACGCGCACCACGCCGGCTGGAATTCGTTCCACTAATTCGAGGCTGGTCTCGAGGCGCACGTCAAAGGTCTTGAGGTCGCGATTGTTGACGCCGATGGCGTCCGCGCCAGTCTCGCCCAGCGCTTGCAGCACGCGGTCAAGCTCTTCGCCAATATGCACTTCAACCAGCACATCGAGCGCAAGCGCCCGGGCCGCTTGGGCAAGGCGCTTGAGATCCGCGTCAGTGAGGGCTGCGGCAATGAGCAGAATCGCGTCCGCTCGATGAGCGCGCGCCTCGACGATCTGGTACTCGTCGATCATGAAATCCTTGCGCAGGCAGGGAAGGCGCACCGCACGCGATGCCAGTTCCAGATTGCGCAGACTGCCTTGGAAATACGGCTCATCGGTAAGCACCGAAAGCGCCGCCGCGCCGCCCGTTTCACTGCTACGGGCCAGCCACTCCACGTCGAAATCGGCGCGAATCAATCCCCTGGAGGGCGACGCCTTCTTGATCTCCGCAATCACTGCAGGCCCCACGGCCGCACGCCGCCGCAAAGCCGCTGCCCAGGCGCGCGGATGGTGCGCCGTCGCCCGCCGTTCCAACTCGGACGCCGGCACACGGGCCTTGGCCGCGGCTACTGTAGCAACCGTGGTGGCGAGAATTGTAGAAAGAAATGTGTCTGAACGGGTCGACATGTCCTGCGTCGAGTATACGAGCAGCGCGGCAATCCAGCTCGGCCAATTGCCTCTAAGACGTTTGCCCGTGAATGAGCTCCTGCCAGTTACAGTCCGGGCACGGGTGGGCATCCCGGAAATTCCGCCACAAATGTATTTCCCTTATAGCCCAGATACTTGATGCCGATTTTGCTGGTGAAAAATCCATCCGCGGCCAGGTTTCGCAACAGCGAGAAAAACTCCACGGTATGAGCCAGGCTTTCGTCCTGTGCCGCGTTTTTGCGGTAAGCAATCAGATCGAGAATCTCGTTTTGCTGTTGCGGCGCGCAATCCAACCACGTTTCGCCATAACGCGCCGCGCAAGTAGAGTCGAGCCAGGCCAGCCCGCCGCCTAATTTTGCTTGGTAGCTCTTGTTCTCGCTCGTCACCAGATCGATGAATTCCGGAGCGCCGGCCTCGATTGCGCCGCCGGAATCGGCGTCCGCGGGAAAGATGGTTTCGCACAGCATTTGAAGTGTTTTATACGCATGCGCGTCAAAAAACTTTGGGGTGTAGACGCCCGCTTCCGAATCGGCCTTTTCGGCTTCGATCATGTGGTGGGCATATTCGGCGGCTTCCAGCGGAATGACGCGCAGCACCGAGCCCGCCACAGCTCCCATGCTGAGCGACTTCAAAACCGCGCGCCGTGTTACGAGGTCTATGGCCATGGGGTGCGCTCTTAGAGCTCTCCTTTTTTGGCTTGGTCGAGAATGTAGTCCGACGTTCTCCACGAAAGAGCCATGATGGTCAGCGTGGGGTTCTTGTCGGGATTGGTGACAAACGGCGCGGCATCGGCCACAAACAGATTCTTCACATCGTGAGCCTGGCAATTGCGGTTCAACGCCGAAGTTTTGGGGTCATTGCCCATGCGCACGGTTCCCAATTCATGGATGATTTCGCCGCCCTCTGAGATTTCCGCCGCAGGCCGCTTGGCAACGTCTGCCGGCATCGGATCTCGCCGCGTCCCTCCCAGCACGGTGCCGCCGCCGGTTTCAATGATGGAGCGGAACGTCTCGCGCATGTCGGCAGCCATCTTCAGCTCGTTCTCGCCCCATTTCCAGTGAAAACGCAACACGGGTATGCCCCACTTGTCTTTGACCTCTGGATCGGACTCGCAGTAGCAGTTAGGGTTAGGAATCATCTCGCCGCGACCGCTGAAGCCGATGACGGTGCCGTAAGAAGTGCGGCATTTCTGCTTCAGGCTCGCGCCATAACCTTCATGCTCCGCGCAAACGCCGTCCATGCCGCCCACTCCGGGCATGTTGCGTCCGCCGCCGAACTCAATGTGATAACCACGCAGGAATTCATTCTTTTGCCCGAATCGCCACCAGGGCATATACATGTGCATGCCGCCCACGCCGTCGTGATTGTGCGCGGGCATCTGCTCAAGCCGCGGAAAGTATCCGGCCAAACTGGCGCCGACTGAATCGGTAAGATAGCGACCCACCGCACCTGACGAATTCGCCAGGCCGTTGGGAAAACTGGCCGAGCGCGAATTCAACAACAGCCGCGCCGACTCGCAGGCGCTGGCCGCCACCACAACGGCTTTGGCATAAACGCGCTCTTCGCTTCCCGTTGCTTTGTCGATGTACGAAACCGCCTCGGCATTTCCGTTGGGTCCCAGAACAACCTCGCGGGCCATGGCGTTGGGAATCATCGTGAACCGGCCCGTTGCCGCGGCGGGCGGAATCATCACCTGGCTGGAACTGAAGTTGGAGGCGGATTTGCATCCGCGGCCGCATTGCGCGCAATAGTGACACGCGTCGCGCCCATTCAGCGGCTTGGTTAAGATGGCCAGCCGCGAAGGAATACAGGTGATGTTCAGCCGGTCGCAGGCCTTCTTCACGATGGTCTCTGTACAGCGCGGCTTGGGCGGCGGCAGAAACATGCCGTCCGGTGAGTTGGGAACATTTTCCTTCGACCCGAACACGCCAATGAAGGATTCAACCTTGTCGTAGTAAGGCGCGATCTCTTCGTAGGCGATGGGCCAGTCGTCGCCCATGCCGTCGGTGGAGTGTGCCCTGAAATCCGCCGGCCCAAAGCGTAGCGCAATGCGTCCCCAGTGGTTGCTGCGGCCGCCCTCAATCCGAGAGCGGAACCAGCGAAACGAGGAGCCTGGCGCGGTTGTATACGGCTCGCCTTCAATCTCCCAAAAGCCATTGGGAGCCAGGAATTCGTTTTCAAAACCATGGCGTCCGTGTGCGCCGATGCCCGCGCCCCGATGGGCCAGGTGGTAGGGCCACACGTGCTCTTTGAAGTCTGTGTCAGGATTGAGGCGTGGCCCGGCTTCTAGCATCACCACGTTCAATCCGCCCTCGGTGAGCACTTTGGCGGCTGTTCCGCCGCCCGCGCCGGAACCGACGATACACACGTCGTACACCTTCTTCTGCACGTTCATTAACTGCATGTATGTTCTCCAGCGGACGCATGGACGCAGGACACAGGCACACTCCAATCGTGGTCTTTCGCCGGCCCCATTGCGGAATTCACCAAGATAATTGAGAGGGAAGCCTTCATGATGCTCGTGGGTACCGAACCAATATAACGCCCAAACGTATCCACGCTCAACTTTTACCCCAGCCGCCGCCGCCGGGAGTCTCGATGCGGATGGCGTCGCCCGCATCGAGTGGCCGGCTGCACTTTCCCGGCAGTTGAATTTCTTCGCCACTGGCTTTCACAATCCATGCGTTCCCGGCCGCGCCTTTCTGGCCGCCCTCAAGCCCATAAGGCCGGAAGCGCCTGCGCTCGGCCAGCAGCGTCAGCCGCGCGGGGGCCAGCATCTCCACTTCGCGGATCAGCCCATCGCCGCCGCGAAACTTGCCCGCGCCGCCCGAACCCTCGCGAATGGCAAAGCGGCGCACGCGAAATGGGTAAGCATATTCGAGGGCTTCAATGGGCGTGTTCAGGGAGTTGGTCATGTGCGTCTGCACGCCGCTGATTCCGTCCATACCGGGGCGCGCGCCCATGCCGCCGGCAGCGGTTTCGTAGTAAGTAAAAGGCTCCCCGGTGCGTGGATCGACGCCGCCGATGGTCAGGTTGCTCATGGTTCCGGCGCTGGCCGCGGGCACGCGCGCCGGAATAGCCTGGGCCAGGGCACGCAGCAGCACGTCCACAATGCGCTGCGAGGTTTCCACGTTGCCTCCAGCCACAGCGGCGGGCGGTGAGGCGTTCACGATGCTTCCGCGCGGCGCGTCCAGCGTGAGCGGGCGCAGAATCCCTTCGGTAGCCGGCGCGTCCTCGCGGAGCAGGCAACGCAGCACGTAGAAACACGCCGAGAGCGTGATGGCGCGGACCGCATTCACGCTGCCCGCAACCTGCGCTGACGAACCGGCAAAATCCACCTGGATTGCTCCGTCCTCCGGATCGATCCGCAGCCGCACCGCAATTTTGCGCGGAGTTTCCGTAACGCCATCGTCGTCCAGCCAGTCTTCCACGCTGAATTCGCCGGCCGGCATTTGACGCAACTCCGCCCGCACCAGCCGCTCAGAGTAATCGAGCAGGTCGTCGATGAGCGCGTTCAGCGCTCTCTCTCCATACTTTTCCGCCACTTCTAAAATGCGCCGCTCACCCACGCGGCAGGCCCCGATCTGCGCCTGAAGATCGCCCTCGCGTTCCACGGGCGTGCGAACGTTGAGCAGGATCAGGTCGAGCATCTCGCGATCCAGCTCGCCGCCGCGCACAATGCGCACCGGGGGAATGCGAATGCCCTCCTCAAAAATCTCTTCCGATGGCCCCATCGACCCCGCGAACCTGCCGCCTACGTCGGCGTGATGGGCGCGGTTGGAGACGTAAAACGCCGGACGCTCGCCACCGGGCAAAAAGACGCCCAGAACCATGGTGATGTCGGGCAGGTGGGTTCCTCCGGCGTAAGGGTCGTTGAGAATGGCGATGTCGCCGGGAGCAAAATGAATGGCGGCAACCGCAGCCTGCACCGACATGGGCATGGAGCCAAGGTGCACCGGCATGTGGTCGCCCATGGCAATGACCCGTCCCTGGCTGTCGAAGACAGCGCAGGAATAGTCGCGCCGCTCTTTGATGTTGGGCGAAAGCGCCGTGCGCCGAAGCGCAGCGCCCATTTCTTCTGCGATGGAATGCATGGCGCTCTGAAAAATCGCCAGCTCAATAGGATCGACTTTTGCAAGGCTCATGCCTGGACCTCGGGGATGGCCGCCAACAGTTCACGAAGGCTCTTATGGTACTGCTCGACCGTCAGCGCATTGCCGTATGGTTTGTCATGGATGCCGGACCGAATGCTTCCAGAGACGATCCCCGACGCAACCTCTCGGATTGCACTTGTAATTCTTCGCGCCAACTGCGGCTCATGCGATTCGACAAGCAAGTACTTCGTTGCCTCGGCCACAGAAAGCTCCTGGACCATCTCTGCATCTTCCGGGTTTGAGGTCGCGACGTCTTGGAGGATCTGACGAAATGCCCATCCGGCTACCACCCATGCGTGGATCTGTTCACGGGAAAACGAAATCACGGCCATTACGCCACCTGTTCTCCGATCGAGATGATGAGATTGCCCAGGCCGTCGACCTGGGCCGTTGCACCGGGCGGCAGTACTGTGGCAGCCGTGTACTCGGTAATCATTGCCGGCCCGCGGATTGCATCGCCGGGGTGGAGGCCGTCGCGGCGATAGAAGCGTGATTCGAGCCAGCGGCCATCAAAGAAGACTGGCCGCTCGGCATAGCAGGCGGCGCTTCCGTCTCCGGGCACAAGCTCACGTCGCGTGGGAGCATAGGGCTCGCCGGGCGCGACCATGCGCAGGCGCACATTGACGATCTCCACTGGTCGCTCGGCATCGGAGAATCCGTAACGCTGGCGATGTTGCTCATGAAACGCAGCGATGGCGTTGAGCGGAGCGCGCTCATCCCAAGGGACGTTCAGCTCATATCCCTGGCGGCGATAGCGCAGGTCGAGGCTGCACTGGGGTGCGCCTTCAAGGCCCTCCGCCGCAAACTCCGCGCGGCCGCGCTCTTCCAACTCCGCGAAGATCGCGCCCATGCGTTCCATCGCATTGCCGGGCAGCATCACGGTGCGCGAGTAGTCCCGCACCGTGTCGGCCAGCAGAATGCCCACTGCGGAAAGCGCGCCGGGCAGCGCCGGAATGAGCACCGTGGGAATGCGCAGCGCGTGCGCCAGCGAACAGGCGTGCAGCGGCCCTCCTCCGCCAAAGGCCACCAGCGTGAACTCGCGTGGATCGTGGCCGCGCTCGATGGAAATGACGCGGATGGCCTTTTCCATTTCCGTCTCAACGACGCGCAGAATGCCGGCCGCAAACTCTTCCACGTTGCCGAGGGGGCCTTTCTGCTCAAGCAGCAACCGCTCGGCGCGCTCGCGGTCCAGCTTGACGCCTCCGCCCAGAAAAGTCTCCGGGTCCAGCCTGCCCAGCAGAAATTGCGCATCGGCGACCGTCGGCCTGGTTCCGCGCCCGAAGCAGATGGGCCCCGGCTCCGCGCCCGCCGACTCCGGCCCCACGCGCAACATGCCTCCTCTATCGAAGCGGGCAATCGACCCGCCCCCGGCTCCGGCGGTGTAAATGTCGAGCACGGGCACGCCAATGGGCACTCCGGCCACAACCGACTCGCGCGTGAGCCGCGCGCCGCCCGCATCAGCCAAAAACACATCGGTTGAAGTGCCGCCCATGTCGAAGCCAATGATGCGCTCAAAGCCGGCCCAGCGTGCCATCTGGCACGCTCCCACCACGCCGCCCGCAGGGCCTGAAAGCACGGTGCGCACCGGCTCCCGCGCCGCAACCCGTGCGGGAATAATGCCGCCGGAAGACTGCATCACGTCTACGCGCCCGCCCGCATGCCGCTCGCTGACACTTTGCTCGAGGCGGTCGAGGTAGCGCTCGATGCGCGGCGCGAGATACGCATTCACGACGGTTGTGGAGGCGCGCTCATACTCGCGAAATTCAGGCAAAATACGGTGCGATGCAGAGACCGGCAGGCCCAGCCGCAGCAGCGCCTGCTCAACTCGCCGTTCGGTTTCAGGGTTGGCAAACGAGAACAGTAGCGACAGAGCCACGGCCTCCGCGCCGCTCAGGCGTACTTTGTCCGCTAGCGCTGCCAGTTCGTCATCGGATGGAGCAAGCAGGATCTCTCCCTCGGCGCTTACCCGTTCCCGCACACCGAAGCGCAGTTCCTTGGGCGCCAGGCACACGGGCAGGGGCGCGAACCAATCGTAGAGGTAGCTGCGAGTCTGGCGGCCAATGGCGATGGTGTCTTCAAATTCCGCCGTGGTAACAAACGCCACGCGCGCGCCGGTCCGCTCCAGCATGGTATTGGTTCCCACGGTGGTTCCGTGGCGCACATGCAGAGCCTGGCCCGTGCCCATCTGCTTCAACCCCTCCAGCACCGCCAGCGAAGGATCGGCGGGGGTTGAAAACAGCTTGAGCGCGCGGATTTTGCCCTCCGCCAGGGTGACGCAGTCTGTAAAGGTTCCGCCGGTATCGATCGCTACGCGCAAGAAGCCCACCCTATTCTTGGAACTCTAAAGCATTGGAAGCGCCGTACGGGGCCGTGATAGGGCAAAATGGAGTAAGTCATGGTTGGCCGCGTGCGAGAGTGGCGGAATTGGCAGACGCACCAGACTTAGGATCTGGCGGGGTAACCCATGGGGGTTCGAGTCCCCCCTTTCGCACCAACTACTTATGGGACAATGCGCCACCGGCGACCCGCACCTGTTGGATAATAAAGTCATGGCCGACCGGGAATCTGCGCTGGAAAAATTCTCTCTTCTCAACCAATTTCGCCGCATGGCCGGCGAGTCGCTTTCGCTTGAAGAGCTGCAGACGGGGATTGTTCAGGCTCTTGCGCGGCGCCTGCCGCACTTCAGCTGGACCGGTTTTTACATGCTCGATCCGGCCGATCCGGAGATGCTGATGCTTGGTCCGTTCGTCGGGGAGCCAACACCTCATGTGCGCATCCCGGTGAACGAAGGAATTTGCGGTGCGGCGGTGGCTTCCGGCGAAACCCTTGTCGTGGATGATGTAAACGCCGACTCACGCTACCTGTCGTGTTCCATCAAAACCAAGTCGGAGATTGTGGTGCCCATATACGCCAACGGAAGAGTCGTGGGCGAAATCGACATTGACAGTCACCACGCCGCAGCCTTCACCGACGAGGATCGCGTGTTTCTTGAAGAGGTGGCGCGGATTGTGGGCGGCTTTATTGAAGACCATCCGGGTGAGTTCCTCACGCCAATGGTGGAAGAGGACCCGAATCCGTAACTTACGCGGGGCTTGCAGCGTCTTATGTTTGGGACGAATCCGGCCTGCGGCGGGAAGACCGCGCGGCTGGGCTGATTGAAAGAGTTGGGTGAGCGCAATGCTGTTGTTTTTGCTGGCGTATTTCGGTGGTGTACTCACCATCCTGAGCCCGTGCATTCTTCCCGTGCTGCCATTCGTTTTTGCACGTTCTGACCAGCCGTTCCGCAAGAGCGGACTGCCGATGCTGGCGGGCATGGCGGTGACCTTCGCGCTGGTGGCCAGCTTGGTCACTGTCGGCGGCGCGTGGGCCGTCCGGGCCAACCAGTGGGGCCGTGTTGCCGCGCTGGTGCTGTTTGCAGTCTTCGGCCTCACCCTGCTCTTTTCGTCGCTGGCTGAGCGCCTGACGCGCCCCCTGGTCTCGCTCGGCAACCGAATTTCGAAAAATGAGGGCGAAGGCTCGAGCATCCTGAGCTCGCTTCTGCTGGGCGTCGGCACCGGGTTGCTTTGGACGCCGTGCGCGGGACCGATCCTGGGGCTGATCCTCACTGGCGCCGCTTTGTCCGGGGCAAGCGCAAGCACCGCCGTGCTGCTGCTGGCCTTCGCGGCCGGAGCAGCCACGTCGCTTGCGCTCGCGCTGCTGGCCGGCGGACGGATTTTTGCGGCGATGAAGCGCTCCCTGGGCGCGGAGGCGTGGATTCGCCGGGTTCTCGGCGTCGCTGTTCTTTTGGGCGTTGCCGCTGCCGCGCTCGGTTTGGATCGAGGCATTCTTACGCAGTTATCGCTGGCTGGCACGGGAAGCTTGGAGCAGCGCCTCGTGGACCGTTTTCATCCTCGTCCCAAAGAAGAGACGCCTCCGAATGACGCGATGATGGCCGGTAACGATGCAATGATGGCGGGCAATGACGCGATGATGGCTGCGAATCCGCATAAAGCGGCGGACGGGGACGCGATGACGGGCCCGTCCAATAGGACTGCAGGCACCGGGAGCACCGGGCCGGCGCTGGGCAAGATTACCGGCGCCACCGCGTGGATCAACTCCCCACCACTCACTCCTGAAAATCTTCGTGGCAAGGTTGTTCTGGTCGATTTCTGGACGTATTCCTGCATCAACTGCCTGCGTACGCTGCCCTACATCAAGGCCTGGTGCGCCAAATACAAAGACAGCGGCCTGGTGATCATCGGCGTTCACACGCCGGAGTTTCCCTTCGAGAAGGACGAGGCCAACGTTCGCAAGGCAGTGAAGGAACTGGGCATCACTTATCCCGTTGCAATGGACAACGACTACGCCATCTGGCGAAATTTCAATAATGAATACTGGCCGGCGGACTACTTCATTGACGCTAGCGGACACATTCGCCATCACGCCTTCGGCGAGGGCGACTACGACGACTCCGAATCTTGGATTCGCACACTTCTCAAAGAGGCGCATCATCAGCCGCTTCCCGGCGGGAACGAGAGCGTTGCGGCCACGGGCACGGAAGCGCCGCCGGATTCAGACGACACGAAGTCGCCCGAAACCTACATCGGCTATGAGCGAGCTCAGAACTTTGCATCGCCGGGAGGGCTCAATCAAAATCAGCCGCAGATCTATCAGGCTCCGGCGAGCTTGCAACTGAACCAGTGGGCACTCGAAGGGAATTGGAAAGACGCGGGCCAGATCGCCACCGGGCTTGCGCCTTCCAGCAGCATTCTCTATCGCTTTCACGCGCGCGATCTTCACCTTGTCCTGGGCCCATCGCAAGATGGCAAGCCGATTCGCTTCCGGGTTACGCTCGACGGCAGGCCCCCCGGCGCGGATCACGGCGTGGATACGGACGCAGACGGCTATGGAACTGTGACCGAGGATCGCCTGTACCAGCTGATTCGTCAGCATGGAGCAATACGCGATCGCACCTTTCAGATTCAATTCCTCAGCCCCGGCATTCAGGCGTACTCGTTTACGTTCGGCTAGAGCGTCGCTTCATTTATTTCCTCGCAACATCAAAAAGGAGGTCATCATGGCAAACAATCCCCGAGAGTATTCAGAGATAACTACCGCCGAAGATGCACCCGTACAGCAGACGAGCCGCCGCGCCTTCCTGGCCGCCGCAGCCGGAGCATGCGGAGCAGCGGCGTTCTGGGCGTTTCGGCTTCCAGTTTCAGTTGTCAGCGCAAGCGGAAACCCCGGCACTGTGAAGATTGTTCAGTTTTCCGATCAAGGCAAGGCGATCGGCAAGGTTGTTGTGCCCCGCGTGGTCAAGACCGACGCAGAGTGGAGGCAGCAGCTTTCGCCTGTTTCATACGAGGTGACTCGCCACGCAGGCACGGAGCGCGCCTACAGCGGGAGCACGTGGAACAACCACGAGCGCGGCATTTATCGCTGCATCTGCTGCGACAACGCAGTGTTCAGTTCGCAAACGAAGTTCGAGTCGGGCACCGGCTGGCCCAGCTTCTGGGAGCCCATCGCGCAGGAAAACGTAATCGAGACCGGCGACGAAAGCCTGGGTATGTCGCGCACTGAAGTGAAATGCCGCGAGTGCGATGCGCACCTGGGGCATGTCTTCGACGACGGCCCGCGGCCAACTGGCCTGCGCTACTGCATGAATTCAGCGGCGATGAAGTTTGTAAAGTCCTGATCGGCGCGGGCGCAGACGGAAGCCGCGAGTTTTGGGATTGATTCGACAACGCGGCCGGGCTCATAATCGAACATGGCGCTCGAAAATTCCTTCATTCCCACCTCCGATCTGACCTCGGGCGAGCCGGCGCAGAGTGCGATGCTCCCGCGCGGATGCACCTTCTCCGAACAGGATTGGCGCGCACTGGCTCCGCACTGGTATCCGGTGGCCTTTGCGAAAGAGGTTACGGAAAAGCCCTATGCGGCGCGGCTGCTGGATGAGCGCGTAGTTCTCTACCGCATCTCCGACGGCTCGTTGGTCGCCGCGCGCGACATCTGCTACCACCGCGGCGTTCCGCTCAGCATGGGTCACGTTGAAGGCGACGAGATTATCTGCCGCTATCACGGCCTGCGCTACGATACGCAGGGCCGCTGCACCTGTATCCCTGCACATCCCAATGGAGCGATCTCTCCGCGCCTGCGGCTCGATATTTATCAGGCCCAGGAGCGGTACGGGCTGGTGTGGGTGCGTCTCGTCGACAACGGCCCGCTACCGCTGCCTGCAATGGATGAGTGGGAGAACGCTGATTACCTGCGCGTGCTGCCGGAGAGTGTTGACATTGAGGCTGCGGCGGGCCGCCAGGTTGAAGGCTTCCTCGACGTGAGCCACTTTGCGTTTGTTCACAAGGATAGCTTTGGCGAACCCGACAACCCCGTGGTGCCCGATTACAAGGTGCACAAGACCAATTGCGGTTTTGTGGCCGATTACATCAGCTCAGTGAGCAACTACGCGCACGGCTTCAAGCACTTGAACCCTCCTGGATTTCAATGGCACAGGCGCTTCGAGGTTTTTCTGCCCTTCACGGCCAAGCTGACGGTGACGTTTCCCAGCGGGGGGCTGTTGCACATTCTGAACGCGGCGTCGCCGGTGTCCGCCCGCAAGACGCGGCTCTTCGTTCCCATCTGCCGCAACTTCGATAAGGACGCGGCGATTGAAGCCACACTGGATTTCAACTACCAGGTTTTCGCCGAGGACATCGCGATCGTGGAGCGCCAGTTTCCTGAAGATCTGCCGATCGATCTGCATGCCGAAGCGCACTTTCCCGCGGATCGAAGCTCCGTGACCTACCGGAAAGGGCTCGCTGCGCTCGGACTCGGGCGAGGCTATACCGCCTAACCCGCCGTTGCCTCTGACTCGAAATAATAGTGATAGTGGTTTTGGCAGCCGGGATTGAACTGCGAGCGGCAACTTGGGCAGGTGTTGACGCAACCCAGATATTGGCGGATGCTCAACTCCGCGCCACAGACTCCGCACAGCACGGCGGGCTGATCCCATTCGCTGCGCGGCCAAACTTCGATTACATGATCGGCAAGCGCATTGTGACACTCCTTGCAGGCGAAGTACGCGCCGCAGCAATTCATCTTGATGGCGATGATATCCAGAGCGCTGTGGTAGTGGACGCAACGCGTCTGAGTGTCGAGATCGATTCCGAGGACGAGCGGACGTGGGATGAACATGGATTTAGAGTAGAAGACGAAAGTCGGCTGCATTCATTCATGCTGGTTTTGGAGCAAGTCATGACAGATTTGGAAGAGGCGCGAGCGAATGAGCTGCTGCAGGCGCAGATCAAGGCGAAGGCGCTGTTCTGCGAGGTGGAGGCGCGCGGCCTGATTCGGCCGGGCGTCACCGAGAGCATCGTCAACGCGGACATCTACGCGCTGGCAAAGGAGATGTACGGCATTACGACATACTGGCACAAGCGCATCGTTCGCGCGGGCAAAAACACGCTGCTTCCCTATGCCGAGAATCCTCCCGACCTGACCCTCCGAGAGGACGAAATCCTGTTCCTCGACCTGGGCCCGGTATTCGAAGATTGGGAAGCGGATTTCGGGCGTACCTTTGTGCTCGGCTCCGATCTTCTAAAGCACAAGCTGCGGCGGGACGTGGGCCAGGCGTTTGCCGACGGCAAGAGATTCTTTAATGAAACCGCAGAGATCACGGCCTGCGAATTCTTTCATTACATCGTTTCCCTCGCGGGAAAATTCGGATGGGAGTTCGGCGGGCCCATCGGGGGCCATCTCATCGGGCATTTTCCCCACGAAAAAATTGCAGACGACAAAGTTACGCTCTACGTACACCCGAAAAGCAATCTGCAGATGCGCTCGCTGAATGAACAGGGCCAGAAGCGGCACTGGATTCTGGAGATTCACTTTGTGGACCGAGAGCACGAGGTTGGCGGGTTCTTTGAAGAACTGCTGACGGTGTAACCGTCGTTATCAGAACCAGCGCGCCTGCCTGAGGTAATCTGGTGGAACCATGAGTCCAACTCAGCAACAACCTCAAATGACCCTTGTCCAGACCCCCGACTACCGCGAGTCTTACGCCAACAGCGTGCAGGTGCGTGTCAGCGTGTGGGACTTTCAGCTCGTCTTCGGACTGGCCTCGAGCGACAGCCCGGAGAAGGTGACCATCCGCAACCACCAGGCCATCTTCTTGAGTCCGCAACAGGCCAAGGCCCTGTGGAACGTCCTGGGACAAAACCTTGCGCAGTACGAGCAGGCGTTTGGCACTCTGAGCCTGGAGCCGCACGGGCCCAATTTTCCGCAGGGACCGGTGAATTAGGGGTCAGGCGTTAGGGCTTAGTGAGCAGGCAGCCTCAGATTGCTGCTTCCGGGGGCGATGGATTGCGCTCAACAAGAATCATGCAGCCGCGGATGGAAGCGCCATTGCCCCTGTGGATGATCTTCCCTGTGATCTTCGCGGCGCTCTACCTGAGCCACTTCACGCTGCTGCGCCTGCCCTACTATTGGGACGAGGCAGGCTACTACATTCCCGCGGCGTGGGACTTTTTCCGCACCGGTTCGCTGATCCCCATCACCACGCTCACCAACTCCCACCCGCCGCTTGAGAGCATTTATCTCGCGCTATGGTGGAAGTTCTCCGGCTTTTATCCTGAGGTAACGCGCGAGGCCGTGCTAATGGTGGCTGCCTTGGGCCTGCTGGCGGTTTGGCGGCTGGCCATGCGGCTCGTAGGCGTGGGTGCGGTGGCGTTCTGGACGGTGGTGCTCACCGCGCTTTACCCCATCTGGTTTGCCCAGAGCACGCTGGCTCATGCGGATATTTTTGCCGCCGCCTGCACGTTGTGGGGGCTGACCTATGCGCTGCCTGACTGGAAGCGAGAAGGCGACAGCAGGAACCGGCTCGCCGCGCTATGGTTCGCGGCGGCCGCGTTATGCAAGGAGACGGCCATCGTGATTCCGCTGACGCTGGCGGCGATGAGTTTGGTTGAGGGGCTGCGCAAGAATCCGCCGACGCGGCTCAGACTTTGGCGTCAGGCGGCGTGGCTTTTGAGCTGCGCGCTGCCCCTGGCCGCGTGGTACGCATGGCATTACGCCAAGACCGGATTCCTCTTCGGCGACGCCGAGTACGTGCGCTACAACACGCAGGCAACGCTTTCGCCGTTGCGCATTGTGGCCGCCTTTGGCCATCGTGTGCTGCACTTAACGGCGCACATGAACCTGTTTGTCCCGGTGCTGATGACCTTTGCGGCCCTGCTGCTCAATCCCCTGCCCGATGCCGAGGGGCACGATCGGGCCAGGATCAGCTATACCGTGCTGCGGCGCATCCTGATTTTGCTGCTGGTGAATGCATTGCTCTTCAGCGTGTTGGGCGGCGCGCTGCTGACGCGCTATTTGCTGCCCATGTATCCGCTGGTGCTGCTGGTGGCCGTCTCTACGTTTTACCGCCGTGTGCCCTACTGGCAGGGACTGGCGCTGTTTTCCGCGGCGGCGTTTGTGCTGGGGCTGTTCGTCAATCCGCCTTACGGCTTTGCCCCGGAAGACAACCTGGCCTACGCGCACGTCATCCGCCTGCACGAGGCCGGCATTGCCCAGCTCAACGCGCGCTATCTGGGCTCGACAGTGCTCTCCGCGTGGCCCATGACCGACGAGCTCACCCGCCCTGAACTGGGTTATCTCAAGCAGCCTTACGAGGTTTACCGGCTTGAAGACTTTACTTCGGCGCAAATTGCCCGCGCCGCGGCCGAGCCTGAAAAGTACACCGCCGCGCTGGTCTTCTCCACCAAGTACGAGCCGCCCACGACGCTGGTCAGCCTGTGGCTGCACAATGAGGCGATGGAGGAACGATTCTTTGGCACGCACCACGATCTGCCGCCTGAGACCATTGCCAGGCGGCTGGGCGGAACGCTGATGTGGAAGAAGGAGGACCAGGGTCAATGGGTCGCGTTGATCCGTTTCGACCGCCAGTTGGAGGCCGGGGTTCAAGCGCACGAATGGCCGCAGCAGCCGACGCCGTAAGGGCCCAAAGCCTATAATCACCCTGTTGTGCATACCTGTTTCTCAACCCGTTTTCATCCGGCCCGGCAGTTGGCCGCCCTCCTGATTCTGGGCGTTGCAATCGGGCTTCTGACCACGGTTTGCGCCCAATCCCAGGCCGCAAGCAGCAGTGCTGAACCCGCCCAGACCCACGGGCGCATCCTGCTGGTGCTGCCGTTTGACAACCGCACCGGCCAGCCCAACCTGGAGTGGGTTCGCGAAGCCGCTCCGGAGATTCTGAGCATCCGGTTCGCTTCGGCCGGTTTCGCTCCCATGAGCCGGGCTGACCGCATGTATGCGCTCGATCATCTTGGACTGCCGGAGGGTTTTCACCCCTCGCGGGCCAGTTCGTTAAAGCTGGCCGAGACGCTGGACGCTGATTCCATCGTGGTTGGCAGCTACATTACTGACGGCGCGGGAATTGTGGCCGAGGCGCGGCTCGTGGATGTGCCCCACCTGCGCATGAGCCAGCCGGTAACCGCCCGTGGTCCCATGCGCGACCTGATCGCCATTTTCGACTCGCTGGCCTGGAAGCTGACCAAACAACTCGATCCCGGGTTCAGCGGCTCCGAGGAGACATTTGTGGCTGCCGGCGCGGGGCTGAGGCTCGACGCCTTTGAGCAGTACATCCGCGGCATTACGGAGCCCGATCAGCCGGAGCGGTTGCGCCACCTGAAAAATGCCGTGGTTGAGAGCCCGGAATTCAGCCAGGCGTGGATGGCGCTGGGGCGCGAAGACTATAACGGCCAGCAGTACGAGGACGCGGCAGCGGCCTTCGCCAAGGTGGCGCCCAACGATGCGGATGCGCTTGAGGCGGGTTTTTATCGCGGGCTATCGCTTTTGTTTTCAGGCGACTATCCCAGGGCGGAGGAAGCGTTTGGCAACGTGGCGCGCGTTTTGCCGCTGGCCGAGGTGGTGAACAACGAGGGCGTGGCCGTGAGCCGCGAGGGACGCGACGGTAGCCCCCTCTTCCGTAAGGCCGTAGCCGCCGACCCCAACACGGCCGATTATCACTTCAACCTGGCGGTTAGCCTCAATCGTCACGGAGTTGCCGCCGAGGCCTTGACCGAACTGGCCCAGTGCCTGCGCTTGCGCCCCAACGACAGCGAAGCGCAGGATCTTCAAAAGGCGTGGACCGCGCCGTCGGCGTCCAAAACCCCCGGGGCAAGAGCTGTCGTCAGGCCGGTTGCAAGTTTAAGTTCGGGCAACGAGCCGGCCGCCGAGCCCAAAGCCGACCCATTGGAGCGCATCGCGCGCAGCTTCGATGCCGCCGCGTTTCACCAGGCCGTGCTAATGCTGGATCAGATGGAGGCTTCGCGCCTCGCCGTTCTCACGCCCCGGCAGCGGGCGCTGAAGCTCTCAAGCCAGGCCAAAGATTATCTTGACCGCGGGCTGCTGCTTGAAGCCGAGCGGCTCTATCTTTCTGCCGCAGCCGCCGACGGCAAGGTGGCTGAGGCTCATGCGGGCATGGCCCAGGTGCGCGAACTCACCGGCGATCCCGAGGCTGCCCGCAAAGAAGCCGTCACCTCGCTGGAACTGATTCCATCGGCCGATGCGTATTTAGTGTTGGGTCGGCTTGATTTGGCCGCGGGCCACCTGAACGAAGCAGTCAAGGAGGTCAATGAAGCCCTCAAGCTGGATCCGCAAAGCCAGGCGGTTCAGCATCTGCTCCGGCAGGTTGCCGAGAAGAAGGCGCAAAAGAAGTAGGGCCGGCCGGCAGGGTCCTGAAGGAGCAAGGCAATGATTCAGCGCACAAACAGGTTTGCAGCACTGGTTGGTATTGCAGCATTGGGTCTTTTCAGTAGCTTCGGAGCAACCCCAAAGTCGCTTGCGCAGCAGCCGGTGGTAGACAAGCTGGTGCTTTCCGATACCATACAGCCGGTGACGGCAGGAGAGCTGGAGCGCGCCATTGACCAGGCCAGAACCGACGGTGCACAGGCCCTGCTGGTGGAGATGGATACGCCGGGCGGCATGGTGGAATCGATGCGCGCCATGGTGCAGGCCATCCTTGGCTCGCATGTTCCGGTCATCGTGTATGTGTCCCCGTCAGGGGCGCGCGCAGGCTCGGCGGGATTTTTCCTGCTTGAATCGGCAGACGTGGCTGCCATGTCTCCCGGCACGGAAGCGGGCGCGGCTCATGTGGTCTTTGAAGGGGGCAAACCCGGCGACACGGAGATGCAGAAGGCAGAGAACGACGCCGAGGCTTTTCTGCGTTCCTACATCACCCAGCGCAACCGCAACGCCGAAGCCGCCGGGGCGGCCGTTCAATCCTCGCACTCTTACACCGCTCAGGAAGCGCTCGATCAGCACCTCATTGACGTAATTGCAAACAGCGACGGCCAACTCCTGGCCGCACTCGACGGCCGCGAGATTACCCGCTGGGACGGCACGAAGCTGACGCTCCACCTTGCTGGCGCGCGGATTCAAGTCCTCAAGCCGACAATGCGCGAGCAGCTTCTGGGCTGGCTGGTCAACCCCAACATCGCACTGCTGCTGCTGGTGGGCGGTGCGCTGCTCGTCTATCTGGAATTCAACGTTCCCGGAACCATCGTCCCCGGTGCCCTGGGCACGCTCATGATGCTGTTGGCCATCTTTGCGCTGGATCTGCTGCCCATCCGCTACACGGCCGTTCTGCTGCTGCTGGCGGCGCTGGTGCTGTTGTTACTTGAAGCCAAGTTCGGCGGCCACGGCGCGCTGGCCATCGCGGGCATCGTCTGTCTGACCTTTGGAACCCTCACCCTGGTTGCCGCGCCGGTGCCGGAAATGGCTGTGAGCCCCTGGGTATCGTTCGCGGTGAGCGCGGCTTTTGGGTGCATTACGGTGTTTCTGGTCAGGCTGGTTGTGCGGGCAAAGCGCATCAAGTCGCGCCTGGGCGTGGATGCCCTGATGGGCCACAAGGCCACGGCAATGGAGCCGCTGACGCCGAGCGGCCACGTGCTCGTCGAAGGTGAAATCTGGCGCGCCGTAGCCAGCCAGCCGGTGGCCGCCGGAAGCATGTTGCGCGTCGACGGCCATGAGCAGTACCTGCTGCATGTGGCGCCTGCCGATCTGCCAAGAGTGCCGCAGACCCACGCGTAGAGCGGCCGGAGTACAATTCCGTTGTACAAGTGAGGGAACATCCATGTCCGATCTAAGCCTGCCGGTACTGGTTTTTCTGGCTATCGTCGTCTTCTACTTTCTCAGTTCCATCAAGATTCTGCGCGAATACGAACGCGGAGTAATTTTCCGCCTTGGCCGCGCGCTGCCCGTGCCCAAGGGACCGGGAATCATTCTCGTTTTCCGGCCTTTCGATCAGATTGTCCGCATCTCGCTGCGCCAGGACGTGCTCGAGGTTCCTCCGCAAGACGTGATTACCCGCGACAACGTCACCCTCAAGGTGAACGCCGTGGTCACGCTTTACGTGGTCAATCCCAACGACGCCGCCATCAAGGTGGCCAATTACGTCTACCAGACCTCGCAGTTTGCTCAGACCACGCTGCGCTCTGTGCTGGGCGAGGTTGAGCTTGACGAGCTGCTCAGCCATCGCGACAAGCTGAATCTGAAAATTCAAACCATCATCGACCAGCGCACCGAGCCGTTCGGCGTAAAGGTCACCTCGGTCGAAGTGAAGCAAGTGGACCTGCCGGAGCAGATGCTGCGCGCCATGGCCAAGCAGGCCGAGGCGGAGCGCGAAAAGCGCGCGAAGGTCATCCACGCCGGGGGCGAGTACGACGCCGCGCAAAAGCTGGTGGATGCCGCCGCGCTGCTGGCCACCGAGCCCATGACCCTGCAATTGCGCTATCTGCAAACGCTCACAGAAATCGGCGTGGAAAAGAACACCACCATTGTCTTCCCGCTGCCCATGGAGATGCTTACGCTTTTGAATAAGTTGGGCAGCCTGGCAAAGACATCGACGGAGAAGCCGTAGGTGCAGGGACGCAGCATGAGGGGACTCTTCGACGACAAAGAGCGTGAGCCGGTCCCGTCGCGGGACGAAACCGAACTTACGTTAGGCTCCGGCATGCTTTTGGCCATCTTCTTCGGCCTGGTGCTGATCTGCGGCCTGTGCTTCGGCCTGGGCTACGCCGCGGGCCATCGCAGTTCTCCGCCAGCCTCGGCGGCCGCGGAGCCTGCCGTTGGCGCGGCAGCCGCTTTGCAGCAAGACAATACGCACCCCAAGCCCACGGCCACCACGCGAGCCGCCGCGGATGCTCCGCCGCAAGCCGCAGCGGCCGAAGTGCCTGCGCCCGGAGATTCAAGCGCGAATCAGGCCGCGGGTGCGCAGCCTGTAACAACGGCTGTCTCCCCGTCCAACTCGTCTCAAATCCGGTCGGCCTTGGCGGCTGAGCCCCGGCCCATCCAAGCCGCACAGCCGGCAGCGACCAGAGTAGCTCCGGCTCTTGGCCCCTCAGTTCCGTACATGGTGCAGATTGCCGCTGTTGGTGGGCAGGAGGACGCCGATGTTCTGGCCGCAGCGCTGCGCAAGCGCGGCTACGCGGTCACCCTTCGCCGGGACCCCTACGACGAGCTCATCCATGTGCGCATCGGCCCCTTCACCAGTGCGGCTCAAGCAGAACAATGGCGCCAGAAACTGCTCAGCGACGGCTATAACGCGATTGTGCAGCAGTAGGGAGCTCGTACTCTCACGGAAGCAAGAAGGGACAGACTCTTATGCGGGCTCGGGTAGAGCGTCCAGTCCGCTAAGGGCTTGACGAGCCGCTGCGAAAAGCGTCTTGTCTGCACTAATCAACATCAAATGGTCGTCAGTTTCTGCGATATATGTTTCCGGACGGATCCAGTCGAGTTGCTTCCAAAAACACCGAGCCATACTTTCCGTCTCAGGAAAGTGCAGACCGAAGTTATAGTTTACAAAAGTGTAGACTTCGCCTGGGGTCAGAGAAGCTTCGAAAACATTCGAACCTGGTGCAGCTAATCCTCCTAAATCAACACGATCCCTGAAAATGTACCACTCGTCCCAGCATTCATGCGGAAGCATCTCTATATCTTGGATCCTCGGGCTGTAAGCGATACCCTTGCGGCTCTCCCATCCGGCTGCTCTCTCTTCTTCGGTCAGGAAAAGGGGACCGCTGTCTAAGGAGGTGATCAATACGTACTTGCCGAGGAAAACCTCAGGACAAAGTCGCAAAAGATCATCAAGATAATGCTCAGTCGCAAGCCACTCGTATGCGTGATGCGCTCCAACGGTCACCGGTAACCTCTCAGGGTTGACCATCATTCGATTCTAAAGCTAGTTTTCGAAAAAAAGGGATCGGCGGATTATCAGTTCTGCATCCACACCGGCAGCCCCGAAGCGATCGCTGCCCGCACTGCTTTGAGAAGCTCCTCGCGGTTAGCAAAGTCGGCTGGATGCAAGGGCGCGTGGAAGATAATATGCGCCGTTCCCGGCTTCATGCGCAGGCTGCCTTTGGCCAGCATGGTCTCCGTGCCGTAGATCGAGACAGGTATACAGGGCGCGCCGGTCTCCATGGCCAGGTAAAATGGGCCCTTCTTGAAGGGCAGCAAATGGCCGTCCTTCGACCGCGTGCCTTCAACGAATGTGGTGATGTGGATGCCTTTGGCCAGCAGGCGCTTGGCCTCGGCCACGCTTTCCGCTGCGCTCGATGCGCTGCCGGTCCGGTCCACGGCGATGAACTCCCCCTGCCGGAAGCCGATGCCCAGGATGGGCAGCTTCATCAGCGAGCGCTTCATAAACGCCGAAGTGCGGCCAGGAATGCGCGGAATCAGCGCCGGCGGGTCGAGATTCGAAACATGGTTGGCCATAAAGATGCACGCCGTGTTCGCCGGCACGCGCTCCACGCCCTCAGTCACCACGCGAATTCCCGCCAAAAGATATCCGGCGCGCACCATGAATTGCGTGGCATTGTAGAGCGGCATCACGTTGCCCGTAAGCACGGTCCAGGGAAGAAACAGGATTGCCGAAGGGATGCCAAGAACAACCATCGTGGCTACGAAGATGAGAGACGAAAACATGAGGTTCTTTCTACGCGGTCAGTTTTGTTGCTCCCGGAGCCGCGCCGGAAGTTTCTCATAGATGCCGTCAAAGCCGCCATTTGAAAGAATGGCCACCACGTCGCCGGGCGCAAGTTGCGGCGCGATCCGGTTCACGATCGCGTCGGCATCGGCGCAGACCTCCGCCATGGTTCCAGTCGCATTCAGCGCCGTCACCACGTCCTCCGGATGCAGCCGCTCGCCCTCAGGAATGCGCTGCTGCTGATAAACGCCCGCGATGATCACACGGTCGGCCAGGCGCAGGCTGGCGACCAGTTCGCCCTCGAGCACCTTGCGCCGCAGCGTATTCGAGCGCGGCTCCAAAACTGCCCACAAACGCGCGTGAGGATAGACGGAACGCAGAGCGCGCAGCGTCTCGCGAATAGCTGTGGGATGATGCGCAAAATCCTCAATCACCGTTACGCCCCCAACCTCAGCGCGCACCTCCAGCCGCCGCTTCACGCTCTTGAAGGTCGCGAGCGCTGTTTGAATCGCTTCTTTGCTTATGCGCTGCCCCGCCGCCAGCGCCGCTGCGGCCGTCGCGTTCAGCGCGTTATGTTCGCCGGCTAACTGCATCTCCAACTCAGCCCACAGCGCGCCACCGTGCCAAAGATCCCAGCGCGTGAGGTCGCTTTCGTGCCGCAAATTTTGCAAGCGCCAGTCCGCCCCAGCGCCCAATCCGTAACGCTCCACGCGGCACAGCGCGCCGCCAACGCATTCGCTCACGTTCTCGCTTCCGTCGTAAGCCACAATTAGCCCGCGGCGCGGAACAAGATTCACCAGGCGCTTGAAAGCTGTCTTCACCGCTTCAAGATCGACGTAGATATCGGCGTGGTCAAATTCAACGTGGGTCAGAATCAGCGCATCGGGAAAATAGTGCAGAAACTTTGGCCCTTTGTCGAAGAAAGCGGTGTCGTACTCGTCGCCTTCCACAATGAAGGTGCGCGTGGCGCGCAACTGAAAACTGGTTGCAAAATTTTCCGCCACCCCGCCGATCAAAAACGAAGGCTCAAACGAAGGATTCTCTCGCGCGGCCACCTGGTAAATCCAAGCCAGCATGCTAGTCGTCGTTGTCTTTCCGTGGGTTCCGGCCACCACCAGCGACTCGCGGTCCACCAGAAACTCCTCGCGCAGCAGCGCGGCCATGGAGGTGAATGGAATGCGCGAATCCAGCACGCGCTCCACTTCAGGATTGCCGCGCGAGAGCGCGTTGCCAATGACTACCAGGTCCGGCGCG
Organism: Occallatibacter sp.; assembly: GCA_050013735.1. Lineage (GTDB taxonomy): Bacteria > Acidobacteriota > Terriglobia > Terriglobales > Acidobacteriaceae > Telmatobacter. Next base: position 6,628 of record JBEKEQ010000029.1, on the reverse strand, counting down.
GGCTCAAGATTCGTCTCCGCGTAAGGCTCCATCACCGGAATGCCCAGCCCGCTCAGCAGATCGCTCATGGGCGGATAAGCTGCCTTGTCCGAACCGGTGATACTATGCCCCTGCAACTGCAACAGCCCCGCCAGCGAAGCCATTGCCGTGCCGCAAATGCCGCTCAAATGAATTTGCCGCGGCACCGACGTCACGCCTTTCCTCCCGGCCCACTTCCACGCATCCATGTTGTGTGCATAATCTCCACCAGTCCCCAGCCACTAGTCCCTAGCCCCTATTCCCTGCTCTTACCACCGCCGTCTCCAGCAGGCGCAGTTCGCACGTGTCCGCAGTGCTCAGCTCCGCCTCCGCCCCAAAGGTCAGAGTCACATTCTGCCGCGAAACATGGCCGCTGCGCAGCCCGATGGCGATGGGCCCGTCGAAGTCTTCGAAGACGCGGAGAATCACCTGATCCAGCAGATCGGGTGCAGCGCCCTGCGAAGCACAGTCGAGCATCTCGCCAAACACGATGCCGCGTACGCCTTTCAATTTGCCTGCCTGGCGCAGTTGCCACAACATGCGGTCAATCTGGTAGGGCTTGGCGCCGGTGTCTTCGAGAAAGAGCAACTTGCCTTCGGTCTGCGGCTCATAGGGTGTGCCCAGCAGCGAAACCAGAATGCTGATGCAGCCGCCATAGAAAATGCCCCGGACCGGGCTGAGTCCCGGCTTCAACACGCGCAATCCCTCCACCGCGCCCACGCTGTACGGCTCGCCGGCCAGTGCCGCCTGGAAGCTCGACATGTGAACCCGGTTCTTCGTAGAAAAATCGGCCGCCACCATGGGGCCATGAAACACGGGCAAGCCCAGTTGATCCAGCAGGCGCAGCTGAATTCCGGTCATGTCGCTGTAGGCGAAGAACGGCTTGGGGTGTTTGCCGATCAACGCCAAATCCAATCCTTCTAGCAGGTAGTTTGAGCCGTAGCCGCCGCGCAGGCACGCGACCACGTTCGTCGTTTCGTCCGCAAAGGCGGCGTGCAGATCGGCCAGCCGCTGAGCCGCGGTCCCTGCAAAATAGAGCGGCCCCTTTTGATTGGTGTGCTGACCGAGTTGCGGTTGAAAGCCCAGCGCACGCAGCCGCTTCATCCCTTGCTCCATGCTCTTGAGGTTGGCGTAGGCCGCAGGCGCCACCACGCTGATACCTGCTCCGGGCTGGACGGCCGGTGGCTTGAGCAGACGCGTCATTTGCACCACGCTTCGCCGCGCGCAATGAGAGACGCCGGTCCAGTGAGGAACAATTCCGTTCCCGGACCATCCCACGTTACCGTCTGCGCCCCGCCGGGAGCGGCCACGTGCAAAGGCGAGCGGCAGCCGTTGAAACTGATCGCCGCTGTGGACGAAGCCGAGGTTCCCGTGCCTGAAGACATGGTAGGCCCCACGCCGCGCTCGAAGATGCGAATCTCAATCTCTGCCGCGTCGATGATCCGCACAAACAGCACATTGGTCTGGTCGGGAAAATCCGGGTGGATGCAAATCTCCGCGCCAATGGCTTGCCACGTCTCTCCGGCCACGGTGAACTCCGGATTGTCCACCACAATGACGAAGTGCGGATTGCCCATCGAGACGCAAACGCCCGCAATGCGCACGCCGCCGGCAAGCGTGACCGTATGAGCCTCAACCACGGGAACACCCATGCCGGCCGTGACTTCCACGGCGAATCCATCGCTTCTGTTCACCGCATCCACGCGGCAAATACGCAACCCGGCGTCGGTGGCAATCTCCAGCGTATCGGCCGGTCCGGAGCCCAGCGCCTCGGCCATCCACGCAGCCACGCAGCGTGTGCCGTTGCCGCTGATCTCAGCCGTGGAGCCGTCCGCATTGTGCAGCTGGATGCGGCCGGAATTCGGTCCCGTCCAGGCGAAAAACTCAATGCCGTCGGCCCCGATGCCGGTGTTGCGCGCGCACAAGCGACGCGTCAGCTCTGCCCAGTCGGCGTCGCCGGCCGCGTCTTCCGTCACAATCAGAAAGTCGTTGCCGCATGCGTGGGCCTTGGTAAAGGAAATCAAGTTTCCTCCGGTTCTGAAAAGGTCAGCAGGGTGCTGATTCCGGGCTGTACGGCAAGCTGATCGTGCAGGCGTTGATGCCGGCTGCGCGTGGCGTTGAGGGGAAAGCTGACGCGCTGCAGGTCGCCGATAGCGTCGGTTTCAACGTCGGTGAGGCGCTCGCCCACCTTATCCATGGCGTCGAGAATTCCCTGCAACACGCTCACCTGGTTGCTGCCTCGGGCCTCATACGTTAGCACGTAGGTCTTCAGGTTGGCGCGGAGCTCGAAAACTCCGACCGCCTCCATGGCCACGATGACGATGAAGGCTGCGACGACAGCGGCGCCGTAAAGCCCCGCGCCGCAGGCCATGCCGATGGAGGCGACCACCCACACGGTGGCCGCGCTTGCAAGGCCGCTGATGCGGCTGCGGTTGTGGAGGATGAGCCCCGCGCCAAGAAAGCCGATGCCCTGCACGATGTTCGAGGCCACCTGTCCGCGGTTGGGGCTGCCGTCGCCGGCCAGCACTGCTGAGAGCAAGGTAAAAAAAGCGCTGCCCATGCAGATGAGCAGGTTGGTGCGGATGCCAAAGCTCTTGGTGTGTACCTGGCGCTCAATGCCCACGAGGCCGCCAAGCAGACCGGCCAGAAGCAGGCGGCCAACAGCGCCATTCGCCACCAGCGTCTGTTGCAGCATGTCGAAACTGAAAGGTTGCGCGAACTGTGCCAGTGCGGAGCTCATTCGAATGCCTTGCCCGATGCTACCACCGTGCGGGGCCCGATGTTCAGGCTCAGCGAAACCGGAGAATCAGAGACATAAAGTGTCCCGGAGGCCTGCCCCGGAGCGGCGAAACGGCGCACTGCCCGCAGGCCATCGGGATGCGTCTTCACCGCCTGGTCGATCTCATCGCCGTCGAAGGCCAGAACAATGGCCGCATGAGCCGCGGGCGCGGTCAACGCGTCGCGGAAAACCTGCTCGTCGGCCTCGTTGATGGTCTGCCGCAAGGGAATCCCGGTAAGTGCCACAAGCTCGGGATAGACAGACGTTTCCATCAGAATCACGCTGCCCGGCCGCTCCGCAAGCAGCGCGCGCAGGGCCGGCGGAATCTCCAAATCAAAGGGCCGCCGCGCCGCGATGTTCTTTGTGCCTTCCACATAGACCAGCGGGCGCTCACGCACCATGATTCCCGCGTTGACTGCAACAAGCGCAGCCAGCAGTCCCACCGCGACCTTGCTCCAACTCGGCTTGAACCACGCCACGGTACTGACGGCAAATTGGCACGCAAAGCCCACCCCCAGCGCCAGTGCCGGCAACAGTTCCATTCCATAGCGCAGGTTGTACCAGGAGTGAGGCCACCAGGGCGGCAGAAAAATGGGCACCGACCCATAGGCCACCGAGTATGCGTAGAAAGGGACGGGCAGCCAGAGCAACAGAACCCACGAGAAGGTTCGCCGGCGCGCTGCCAGCCACGCTCCCGCCGTTCCCAGCAGGCTCAGCACCAGCAGCTTGTTGCCCCACGCCACGGCGGCCGCGCCCAACTCTGCTGCCTTCATGAAAAACAGCAGGCTGACCCAGGGATTGTGCCAGCCCGGGTGCGGCGGGAATCCCGGCGTTGCTGTGCGCATCTCGATGGCCTTGGCCGAGTAAGGCCCGCGCATGAAGAAAAGCCAATCGTGGAACGCCAGTCGGTTGTAAGCGAACCACGCAACCGGCGCGGCCACCACTAGCGCGCTTGCCAGCCAGAAGGCGCGTGGGCGCAAGCCGCCGCGCCTTGCCAGCGCAAGGCCAATGCCTGTCCACGCAATCAGCGCCACCACCCAGCCGTCGTAGCGTGTAAGAATCGCGGCAATCAGCGCGGCTGCAATCCAGCCTTGCAAGCGACGCGCCTGCGCGGGATATGCGCCCAGGTTCGCGCGCCACTCCACCATCCAAACCGCAATCCAAATCATCTCGCACAGAAACAGCGGCTCGGTCATCGCCGTCGTTTGAAGATAAAGAAGATTCGGGTTGATGGCAAAAAAAGCCAGCGCCAGCGCGGCCGCAGCCGGCTGCATCCAGCGCCTCGCCAACCTGTAGATTCCCGCGCACGCGGCCATGTAAGCGAGCGCCGATGGAATAACACCGGCAAAGCCGATGGCCCACCAGCTGTAGACCTGCACAAAAGGAATCAACAGCAAATGCGGCAGCGGAAGCCACACCGAGCCCAGTTGCGTGAGCCGCGGCTGGTGGCAATCGAAGATGCGCCGTGCAATGTGCAGATGAGCGACTGCATCGCCATAATTGAGCATCGCCTCATTTCGCCAGCTCCAGATCACCGCTGCGACGGAGGTCGCCGCGCAGCAGATCAGCGCAGTGAGCCACTCCGCGCGTGCGATGGGCTTCTCAGTCAAGGTGAGTCAACTCGCGAAACAGAACAAAGCGGTCGTCAATCTCCTTCCGCGTCAGAGCCTGCAGCCGCTCGGTGCCAAAGCGCTCCACCGCGAAGGAACCCATCACGCTGCCGTAAAACATGGCGGAGCGCAATGTGGCCGGAGTCACTTCGCCTTTTGCCGCCAGGTAGCCGAAGAATCCGCCGGCAAAGCTGTCCCCCGCGCCGGTCGGGTCCACTACTTCTTCCAGGGGCAGCGCCGGGGCGCGAAACATTTTTGGCGCGTCGCCCGCCGCCGCTCCCCGTATGAACAACGTGGCCCCGTGCTCGCCGTGCTTCACCACCAGCAGGCGCGGCCCCAGCGCCATCACTGCGCGCGCCGCCTGCACCAGGTTGTCGCTTCCCGCCAGCATCTTGGCCTCCGTGCCATTAATGAGAAGTGCGTCCAGGCCCTTCAGCACTTCAAGCAGCGCCGGCCTGTGATCCTTGATCCAGTAGTTCATTGTGTCGCCGGCCACCAGCTTCACATCGGGCATCTCCTCGCGCACCCGCCGCTGCAACACGGGATCGATGTTGGCCAGAAAAAGAAACTCCGAGTCGCGATAAGCTTCAGGAATCTTCGGCTCAAAGGCCGCAAACACGTTCAGTTCGGTGTTGTGCGTCTTCGCCTCGTTCAGGTTCTCGAGATACGAGCCCTCCCAAAAGAAGCTCTTGCCCGCTGCGCGCTCAATGCCGCGCGTGTCGATTCCGTGCACATGAAAAACCGCTTCATCTGCCGCGCCAAAGTCTCGGCCAACCACGGCGATGACGCGCACATCGGTAAAGAAGCTTGCAGCCAGCGAAAAATATGTGGCAGCGCCCGCGAGCTTACGCTCATAGCGCCCCGCCGGGGTTTCAACGGAATCAAATGCCACGCTGCCTACTACGGTAATTGCCATTATTCTTTCTCTCTTTCAATCAATAGGTGTATTTTCAGCTGCGACGAGAGCATTTCGACCCGCTGGTTCGCCCGGCCGAAGGCGTCTGCCGCACCGCGGGTGCCTACCAGCCCAGATACTTCCCGAAGAGCAACCCCACGCGCTCCTTCGCTGCCGCTGGAATTGCATCGGGCTGCGTCAGCACCGCAAACTGCGCAGCCGAAGCGCAGGCGCATGTGCGCTCAGTGGGCAGGGCCGCTACGGCAGCCTTCACCACTTTGGCAGCGTTCTCGGCGTTCTGGTGCAGCACGCGCACAATCTCTTCGATAGTTACCGAGTCGTGTCCCTCACGCCAGCAGTCGTAGTCCGTGACCATGGCCACGGTGGCGTAGCAAATCTCCGCCTCGCGCGCCAGCTTGGCCTCCTGCAGATTCGTCATGCCGATCACGTCCGCGTCCCAGCTGCGATAAAGGTGCGACTCAGCCTTGGTGGAAAACTGCGGGCCCTCCATGCAAACATAAGTCCCGCCCAGCTTGCCCACCACGCCCACCTTCGCGCACGCTTCAACCGCGGCCTTGGCCACCGTGGCGCACACCGGATCGCCAAAAGCAACGTGCCCCACAATCCCCTCGCCAAAAAAAGTGGCAACGCGATTGAAAGTGCGGTCGATGAACTGGTCGGGCATCACAAATTCAGTCGGCTTGTGTTCTTCCTTCAGCGAGCCAACGGCCGAAACGGAAAGGATCCGCTCCACGCCCAGTTTCTTGAAGGCGTAAATGTTGGCGCGGAAGTTCAGCTCTGAGGGCAGAATGCGATGACCGCGCCCATGCCGCGCCAGAAAGGCCACTTTGCGCCCCTCCAACTCGCCCAGCACAAATGGGTCGGAAGGCTCGCCAAACGGCGTCTCCACGCGTTCCTCATGCACGTTGATGAAGCCGGGCATGGAGTAAAGCCCGCTGCCGCCGATAATGCCGATCTCCGCTTGCGCCAAAAAGTTCCTCCACACCGGCAGGCACCGCGCACACCGGCAACCACACCAGTATAAAGGGCGGGGGAGAAATCATCTGTGCGGATAGAGAGAAGCCGAAGTTTACGGCGCGTGCCTCATTAAAGACCACCGAGCTTCCGTCGCAGTCCCTCAGGGGTCAAAACCCCATCTTCTTTCCCGCCCTTTTCGGCACGACTGAAGTCGTGCCCTGATACAGGGTACGAACCGGGCGGATACTTTACAGAACGAACCGGGCGGATACTTTACAGGTTGGTCCGTTTGCGAAGGCGTGTAGAAGAGATGCATGCCTTGGACTGTGAGCGGAGTGTTGGAGAAGC
>JBEKEQ010000028.1:0-36210 GCA_050013735.1 Occallatibacter sp. | reverse complement strand
GCTCACCAGCACTGGAATGTCGCCCGCGCGGTCGCGCAGCGGCGGGGCAAAGATGGGGAACACCTTTAACCGGTAAAAGAGATCGCTGCGGAACTGCTTCTCCGCCACCATCTGGCCCAGGTCGCGGTTGGTGGCCGCGATCAGGCGCACGTTCACACTGATAGGCCTGTTTCCGCCCAGCCGCTCAATCTCCCGCTCCTGCAGCGCGCGCAGCAGCTTCGGTTGCAGGTCCAGCGGCAGCTCGCCCACCTCGTCCAGAAACAAGGTGCCTTCGTGGGCCAGCTCCAGCCGACCCATCTTGCGCGCAATGGCGCCGGTAAAAGCGCCTTTCTCATGGCCAAACAGTTCGCTTTCCAGCAGTCCCGCCGGAATGGCCGCGCAATTCAGCTTGATGAAAGTCCGTTCGCTGCGCGGGCTCAGCCGGTGAATCGCCCGCGCCAGCAGCTCCTTCCCCGTGCCCGTCTCGCCCTGGATCAGAACCGTGGCATTCGTCGGCGCAACCGTCTCAATCTGTTTCAGCACTTGGCGCAGGCCGGTGCTCTCGCCCACAATATCTTCAAACCGGTTGTCGAGGTTGATCTCCGATTCAAGGTACTGTTTCTCCTGCCGCAGCTGATCGCGCAGCTCCGCAAGCCGCCTGAAGGCCATCGTATTATCCACGGCCATGGCCACTTGCGTCGCAATTCGCGTCAGAGTGTCCGCCTGGTGCTGCCCAATCCCGCCTTCCAGCCGGCTCAGCACGCCCATGGTTCCAATGGCCTTGCCGTGATGCACCAGCGGGACCCAGCACCCCGACTGCATGCCCAGCCGGTTCAACGTGCGCACCGTCTCCGGCGCATACGACGCATCGCTCAGCCGCTCCACCAGCACCGGCTCGCGTGTCTTAAAGACCAGTCCCGAAATCGTTCCTTCCACCGGCACGCGTAGATCGCCGGTGAAAACCCCGCTGTCCGACGGCCCCAGAGATTGCACCACCATGTCGCCTGTCTCCGGGTCATAAAGCGCCAGCGCCGCGCTGTCGTGCGGAACCACTTCGTGGATGCTCGCTGAAATCGCCGCCAACAACTTCCCCGCGTCCAGGTTCGCCAGCAGCGCATTGCTCAGCTGCAGCATCACCGCTTCATCGGCGCGTTTGCGGTCGGTAAAGTCCCGCGTCACCTTGGCAAAGCCCGTCAGGCCGCCGGCGTCATCGTGAATGGCGGTAATGATCACGTCGGCCCAAAAGCGCGATCCATCCTTGCGCACCCGCCAGCCTTCTTCTTCCACGCGCCCGCGTTCCGCCGCCTGCCGCAGCAACTCCGCCGGACGGCCGCTCTCCGCGTCTTCCTCAATAAAGAAGCGCGAGAAATGCAGCCCCAGAATCTCATCTGCCGAGTAGCCCTTGATCCGCTCCGCCCCCGGATTCCACGTCATCACCGCGCCGTCGCGGTCGAGCAGGTAAATGGCGTAGTCCCGCACGCTGTCCACAATCGATCGAAGCTGCAAATCGGCCCGCCGCAAAGCCTCCTGCGCGGTCCGCTGTTCGCTTGCGTCGCGCACAAAGCTCAGCACCACCGTGCCCTCGGGCGTTTCCAGCGGCTTCAGCATAATGTCCACGGGAAACTCCACGCCATCCTTGCGCAGCGCGAACAGATTCATTGCCGCGCCCATCTGCCGGGCCCTGGGGTGTGCATTGTAGTTTTCGCGATGGCTGGGATGGCGAGCGCGGAAGCGCTGCGGAATCAGATTCTCAATCGGCTGCCCCATCAGCTCTGCTTGCGTGTATCCGAAAAGCTCTGCCGCGCGCGGGTTCGCGCCACGGATCACTCCCTGGGCATCGGTGACAAAGATCGCGTCTGGAGAAACGTCAAACAGGTTCTCCAGCGCGGAGTGAGCGAACTCGGCGTGCTTTGTATTCGCCGCAGCCGCTGCGTCCTGTTCCGGGGAATCAGAAGGGCGCATCCATGGCTCCAAATTGACGTGTCACTTCACAATACCCCGGAGAGCGCCACGCCCGCAATGAAATTGGGTTACGAAAGTTCATGGCCCGCAATGGGGCGGTGCGGCGAGTCTTCTGCATATTCTCGAATGCTCGCCAGGCTCAGCATGGATATTGGAGCATCGAAGGCCGCTGACCACAGCGTGGAAGGGTCATTCGGCGTGCAGTGTGGCGATGGGGTCGAGGCGCATGGCGCGCAGCGCAGGGACGTAGCTGGCGGCGATGGCGACGGCGGTGAGCACGGCGGTTACGCCGGCGAAGGTGGAGAGATCGTAGGGCGAGACACCGAAGAGCAGGCCGGCCATGAGGCGAGAAACAATCAGCGCGCCAACAAGGCCTACTGTGGCGCCGGCAGCGGCCAGAGTGAGACCCTGGCGTAAAACCATCCTCAGGATGTTGCTCCTTTGCGCACCCAGCGCCAGGCGAATGGCGATTTCGCGCGATTGCTCATTGACCAGGAAGGAGATGGTTCCATAGATTCCCAGTGCGGCGAGCAGAAGAGCAGTGGCGGCGAACAGCGCCACCATTTCCATTGAGAACCGCCGCACGGAAAGCGACGAGGAGAGAACATCGTCCAAGGTCTCCGCGCGGAAGACGGGTAGCTGCGCATCGACGGACTGGATTTGCGCGCGCACCTGCGCGGGAATGGCGGCGGGATCGACCTGTCCACGCACGTAGAACGCAATAAACTTGGCAGGGCGCTGGTAGATGTCGAGGTACATCTGCGGAATGCCGGCGTCGGCAAGCGATTCGGTGCGCGCATCGGCGATGACGCCGACGATGGTGGTCCAGTCCTGCCTGGCACGGCCCAAACGGCCCAACATGCGGACTCGCTTGCCGACTGGATCCTGGTTGGGCCAATAGGTGCGGGCCGCGGCCTGGTTGATGACTGCGACCAGGGGAGTGTCTTCAAGATCCTCATCGACGAAGAGGCGTCCGCGCAATAGAGCCATGCCGAGCAGGTGGAAGTATTCGGGCGAGACGATGGATGTGTCTATGAGCGGAGGCTGGCTGCTTTGCACTTCCTGGCCTTCGCGAAACAATGGATAGGTTCTGCGATCGTTCTGGCTATGGCCAAGGGGGATTGCCACCCTATCGCTGACGGCGGTTTCTTCCACGCCCGGAATCGTCCGGTTGCGGCGCAGAACTTCGCGCAGCAACACGGCTTCCTGCGTGGCGGTGTGGTAAATGTCGGTTTTGGGATCGTTCGGATTGGGCAGCGAGGTCTCAATTGCCATGACGCGGCTGGGATTGAAGCCGAGCTGCACCCGGAACAAGTCCCAGAAGCTGCGCAGCAGAAGGCCGGCAGCGACCATCAGCACCAGAGAGAGAGCTAACTCGCCAATGACCATAAGGCGGCGGAGGCGCGAGCGCTGCCGGGAACCATTGGAGCCGCGGCCCTCCTGCCGGAGCGTGGCCGTCAAATCAAGGCGGCTTGTGAGCCACGCGGGGGCCAGCCCGAAGATGGTTCCCGCGGCGACGGACACGACGATGGCGAACGCCAGCACGCCCCAGCTGACGGATATGTCATTGAAGCGCGGCAGGCTTTCGGGAATAAGCTGCAGCAAAAATTTCCGGGCGCAGAAAAGAACTGCAAAACCGGTAATGCCGCCAAGAACGAAGAGCAGCAAACTCTCGGTGAGGAGCTGGCGGATAAGCCGCGCCTTCGACGTCCCCAGCGCTTGACGCATCGCCATTTCGCGTCCTCGCGCGCTGGCGCGGGCAAGCAGCAGATTAGCGACGTTGACGCAGCTGATCAAGAGCACCAGGCCCACCGCGCCAAACAGCAGTATGAGCGACTGGCGAACGTTGCCGACAATCGTCTCGGCCAGGGGAGTGACGTGAATGGTCCATGCGGCCTGGGGCGGATAATCCGCCGGATATTGCTTTCTCAACGACGCGGCCAGGGCATCGAGACGCGCCTGCGCGGCCTCAGGCGAAAGGCCAGGCCGAAGGCGCGCAATGGTCTCGAAGGGGAAACGCGTGGCGCGCATCGGCGGCGGGGCGGGGTCGCCAAAAAATCCGGCCGCCGCCCACAAATCGGTACTGCGCTCGTCGCTGTTCCGGCCCTGGTCGCGAAAGTCGGCGGGCATGACTCCGACAACATGAAAGAGATCGTTGTCAAGGCGCAGACTTTTGCCGAGAATGTGCGGGTCGGAGCCAAATGCGCGCTTCCAGAGCCCGTCGCTGATGACGACTTCAAGATTGAAGCCGGGTGTGTTGTCGTGCGGATCGAAGGTGCGGCCCAACTCCGCGTTGGCGCCGAGCACCGCGAAGTAACCCGGTGAGACCGACTTTGAGACGATGCTCGTGGGCTGGTAGCTGCCGGTAAGATTATTGGTGCCGAAAAAGGATAGGGACAAATATTGAAAGATTCCCGAGTTCTGAAGGTCTCTCAACTCAGGGATGGAGATGCCGACGTCGTGCGCGCCCACGCCGGGAAGGTTGGCTTCAACCCGCACCAGTTCGTTGGGGTGGGGATAGGGCAACGGATGCAACAGGGTTGCATCGATGACGCTGTAGATGGCGGTGGTTGCTCCGACGCCGAGGGCCATGGTGGCGATGGCGATGAGGGAAAATCCGGGAGACCTCAAGAGCATGCGAAACGCATAGCGCAAGTCGACGAGCAAATTCTCGACGAAGGGAAGGCTTTGCTCGGCGTGGTGATGCTCCCTGACCGCCTGGGCAGCGCCGAACTTGATTGCAGCCTGGCGCCGCGCCTCGGCAAGCGGCATTCCCGCGCGCAGATTCTCGTCGATTTGAAATGCGAGATGTTGGACAATTTCGTCTTGCAGGCGCTGGTCAGCCCGCCGCCCGCTTGCGAAATTGACTACGCGAATCAGGAAACGCCGCAGGAATTTCACGCCAGGTCCTCCGCTTTGACATTGAAGAATCGCGCGATGATGGCCGCGGTTTGCTCCCAATCGCGGGTTTCCGCCTGCAACTGCTTTCGACCGGCCGCGGTGAGGCGATAGAAGCGAGCTTTGCGATTGTTCTCAGAGGCGCCCCATTGCGAAGCAATGGAGCCTTCATGCTCCAATTTCAGCAGCAAGGGATAGAGCGTGCCTTGATTGACGGCAAGGAGGTCTCCGCTGATCTGCTCAATGCGGCGGGCTATGCCCCAGCCATGCTGAGTCCCAAGCAGATCGAGGGTTTTCAGCACCATCAGCGCCAGTGTTCCCTGCAATACATCGGGCTTTTCAGGCATCGAGAATCCATCCTTTAGGTTTCCAACAGGAATAATGACATGGTTCCTTTTGGAAAGCAACAGGAAAGTTTTGCGGGATGGCGTTGGGACGGCTTTGATGGTTCGACGTCAAGCCAGGAAGAACCATGAGAAAACCGCCGGGGGTCTGTTGATTGAGGAAGGCGTAGCCGCGACTACTCGCTTAGAGTGTGCTTGTGGGAAGTTGGGGGTGTTTTGGGATTGTGGCTGGCGGCTGGGGAGATTGAGCCGCGGGATGCCGGATCCGCGATTTTGTCGGCATTTATTCAGGGGCCTTCCGCGGTTCGCTTTGACCTGAAAGGCCCCTGCTGCTTTGGTGAGCGATCAGATTTCCGGCTCGTGGCCGCCGAAGCCTACGTCTTCGCCTTCGTACGGTGGCCCCTTCCATGGGTCATCCATTGCAAGCTGCTGAGCAACGGTGAGACCAGTTCGCTTTTTCGGCGGCTTCTCGCGCGGGGTCCTGGCTCCGGTGAGCTCCACCAGGAGCTTGGCTCCGGTCATGTCGCCCTTTGCGGCTTTGTCGACCAGGGCTTTGGCGATTCTTCTGCATCGCCGGCTCACTTCCATTTCCACTGCCTTCCTCAGCCGTTCCCCGCTGTCGGCGGTTTTCAGTTCGCCGTTGGTTACTGCAGCGTCGACTGGTTCTGGTTCGTCGACGGTTTCGTTTTTTTGTTTGCGGCGGGGTTTGACAGCCCTGCCGATGGTCCTCTTGTCCGCTTGCGGTTTTTTCGTTTGCTGTTGCTGCGATTTGCCCATTACTCCACCATTCACGTCCCTTGCTCCACGGACCCTCGTATTTGCAGGGAAAATTACGGAACATCCATGCGAGATTACCGGAAAACCGATCTTCGGAAGCTCTTTTGCCGCTGCCGGAATCGGCGTATTGGAAAATAGCGATGCCGTTCTTTTCCCCCTGCGCACACTTGCCGCGAAGACAGGCCGAATAAAATCTGGAAGGCGCTCAGGGCCCTCCGTTCCACACTTGTTTCATTTTCTTAAGTCTGGTTTTAGCGTAGCGGAAAGAGTGGAAATTCTCTGCAAACGGAGGGTGGTTTGGCTCCCACCCTCAATTGCGCTGCCCGCTCTTGGAGTGAATGAGTTTTTCTCCCCGTTCCCCAATTGCGAGGGATCTGCACCCCAGGGACGAAAAACCTGTCCCTGGAGAACCCGAAACCCGGAGGCAACCTCGACTTCTCGATTACTCCCCGGTGCCGGTCAGCACGATCGATTGCGGCGATCCGCTTGCATTGCCGGTGATGGTAACGGTCGCCGTAAGCAGGCCTTTCACCGTGGGTGCGAAATGCCCGTGAATAAGGCAGCTTGCTCCCGCGGCTACGCTGCTTCCGCAATAGCTGCCAAATACGAATGAGGACGCATCCGCGCCAGTGACAGCAACGCTCGTAATGGCCAGCGGTGAACTGCCGGTGTTGGTCAACGTCACTGACTGCGATCCGCTGGCTGTTCCCACCTTCTGGTTCCCGAAAGAAAGACTGGTAGAGGAGAGCGACACTGTTGGGGGACTGACCCCAGTGCCGCTGAGGGAAATCGATTGCGTTGAGCTGGTCGCGTTGTCGGTGATGGTAACTTTAGCCGAGCGCGGGCCCGACCCCAAGGGCGCAAAGTGCCCATGGATGAGGCAGCTCGCTCCGGCGGCCACGCTGCTTCCGCAGGTGCTGCCGAATACGAATGAGGACGCATCTGCGCCGGTGACAGCGACACTGGAAATGGTCAGCGTGGAACCGCCGGTGTTGGTCAGCGTCACAGACTGCGATGCGCCCGCTGTCTTCACTTCCTGGTTGCCGTAAGAAACACTGGTAGAGGAGAGCGATGCCGTTGGGGCGGTAACGCCCGTGCCGCTCAGAGCGATGGATTGCGGCGAGTCGCCGGCGTTGTCAGTGATGGTGATGGCCGCCGAAAGCGCGCCCGGCACCGTGGGCGCGAAGTGCCCGTGGATAATGCAGCTTGCCCCGCCGGCTACGCTCGTGCCGCAGGTGCTGCCGAATGCGAATGAGGATGCATCGGCGCCGGTGACGGCGAAGTTTGAAATGGTGAGTGTAGAACTGCCGGTGTTGGTAAACGTGACCGACTGCGATGCGCTGGCTGTTCCCACCTCCTGGTTTCCGTAAGAGAGACCGGTGGAGGACAAGGACACAGTTGGCTCGGTCACGCCAGTACCGCTCAGGGCAATCGATTGCGGTGAACCGGCTGCGTTGTCGGTGATGATGATGGTCGCCGAAAGCGCGCCTGCCACCGTGGGCGCGAAGTGCCCGTGAATGCTGCAGCTTGCTCCGGCGGCCACGCTGCTTCCGCATGTGCTGCCGAATACGAACGACGACGCATCGGCGCCGGTAACAGCGATACTCGAAATGGTCAGCACCAGTCCGCTGGTGTTGGTTAACGTTACCGACTGCGATGCGCTCGCTGAACCCAACTCCTGGCCTCCGTAAGAGAGATTGGTGCAGGATAGCGACACTGTGGGTCCGGCGATTCCAGTGCCGCTGACCGCGATCGATTGCTGCACTCCGCTCACATTCAGCGCGTTATCGGTGATTGTTACGTCCTCGGCCAGCGGCGAACCGACATATTCGGGGGTGAACTCGATGGGCAAATCGCACTGCTGCCCCGCGCCAAGGCTGGTTGAGCCGGCGCAGGCATTCGCATCTCCACTGGCCGCGGAAAAGTCTTCAGGGTAACTGAGGCTTGAGAAATTCAGCGGCTCGTTGCCGATGTTCAAGACCTCTACCGTCTGCGTGCCGTCCCTGGTGTCAGTTACACCCACCTCTGTCGCGGTCGCGAAGTTGATCGCCGGAGGCGCCGAGAACTCAACCTCGACCACGCGCTGGGGATTGCCGCCATCAGCGATAAACAAATCACCCCCTCCGTCCATCGCCAGGCCATAAGGAGAACCGACTGGCAGGCCATTCACCACCGGGTCGAAGGCGGTCGCAGCGCCACCGCCGAACGGCACGCGAACTATGCGGTTGTTCTCCGCGTCTCCGATGAACAAATCGCCCGCCGCGTCCACGGCCAAGCCGCTCGGGAAGTGCAATGCTACTCCATTCACCTTCGGGTCGATGGTGATGGCCGCGCCACCACCGGCCGGCGCCTCCACAACGCCGCTGTTGTCGGTGATGAACAGATCGCCCGCGCCGTCCAATGCGGCTTGAAAGGGACCCACCAGCTTCACCGCCGAGTCGATGACAACCGCTGCGCCGCTGCCGGCCGGTACCTCCAAAACGCGATCGTTGTTTCTATCCAAAATGAATAAATCGCCGACAGCGTCGGCGATCACGCAACTGGGCAGCGTCATGTATCCCCCAGTGTTACCCACCGCCAGGCCAATGGCTATCGGCACGCCGCCGCCGGCTGGTACCTCAACGATGCGGTAGTTGTAGGTATCCGCAATGAACAAATCGCCTGCTCCGTCAAGCGCTACGCCGTATGGCGTACTAAGGCCCGATCCGTTGACGGTGGGGTCAATTGCGATCGCCCCGCCATCGCCAGCCGGAACCTCCACCACCCGGTTGTTGTAGGTGTCTGCAATAAACAAATCGCCTGCGGCGTCCACTGCCACGCCCCGGGGCGAATTCAGCGGAATGCCATTGGCCGTCGGGCTGATGGCAACCGCAGTGGCGGGAGAAAATGCGATCTGCGGTCCGGTTCCAATGCCATAAATCGGCACGCTGCCCAGCTGCGCGCCCGTGCTGCCGGCCGCGGAGAAAAAGACCACCGCCCCCATGCGCAGTCCCGCGGCCGTCGGGGCAAAGGTCACATTCACCACGCATGCAGCCGCCAAAGCGTATTGCGATGCCGCGCAGGTTGTGCCCGTTGCGCCGGCAAAGTCCAGGTTGGGCAAGCCCTCGGTCACAACGGCGATGCTGCCTATCGTGGTTCCGGCAGTGACGGAAAAATTCAGAGTTTGCGCCGCGCTCATGGAGCCAATGGCCTCAGAGCCCAGGTTCTGGCTTGCAGTGGTTCCGGTGAAGCTTACCTGCGCCCACCCCGTCGCGGGCAGCAGCACAGCGGCCAGGATGGCCGGCAGCAGGAATAGTCTCGCGCGCAGATACGACAGCCTGTTTGCAGGCAACAAGAATAATGACGTCATAGAACCCCTCGTCCGCCGCGGCAGAGGGACTGGGAGGACGCACTTTTCACCGCCGAGGGAGCATCCTCGCGGTGAAGGTGCGCCCAGACGCGGAGATGCGCACAATATCCGCCAGCCCCCCGCCGCATTTCGCTCAAAAAAGCTTGCTTTCTATAAAAATCGGCCCACTGCGTCTGAACCTTTACCGTTTTCTGAGGGCTCGCAGCGGCAATTTCCCTGCTTTTCAAAGGTCTGGGGCCGAGGTTGCGTGTAATGCCGAGGGCAGGCGGGACACAACAACCAATGGGCAAGAGCACCGCGGTAAAATCTTTGGTTACGTCACCGGCCATTTGCAACCAGTGCTCACAGTAGAAGCAGAAAAGCAGAGGAGCGGAGTACTCTTTCTATAAACCACTCCGCGGCTCAACCTTATTGACCCGTGCAAGGTGTCGGTCTGGCATGAATCCAAATTTATTGGCGATCAAATATCTTCTGTGCCTGGCGCGTCCGATGGCGTTGGTTCCTTCCCGATCTTTTGCATCGAACGAGATCTCGCCCAACTCAAAACTGACCAGGCTCCAAAGCCTGCTACTTGTGCTCGCCTTCGCTACTGTTGCCGCGGTTCCGGCAGTGGCCCAGAGTTCGCCAACCCTGACCGGCGGCCAGTTCACCGCCAACTGCGGCAATGCCACCGCCGCGCCCATATTCGACGCCGCCCTTATCGGTAGCGGCGTCTATGGAGTGAATAACCTGATCGCGGTCAGCGATCCTGACATCGTGCTGATCGGTAACCAATGGTGGATGATCTTCGCCACGGGCCCGGTACCGCCGCGCGCCATCCAGCCCTTCGCGGCCTACCTGCCTCCGGGCGCTTCGCTCTCCACTTCCACCACTTACCCCTCCGACCCGAACGGGTGGCGTCTCGTGGGGGCGCAAGCCAATGGCCAGGGCGCCGCGGTGCCGGTTTCGCCCAACCCCGGCGCCAACGGCTGGGATGAACTAGCCGCCGAGACGCCCTCGGTGAATGTGAACCCGGACGGCACGGTGAGTGTCTACTACTCCGGCCATAATGCGGGGCAGACCCCGTTCCAGATCGGGCTGATGACTGATTTCAGCAATGGCTCCGCTTACGGCGATCCAAACCCTGTGGCCACCGCCGAGGAGCCGTGGGAGTTCAGCAGCGGCCTGCCCGCTCTGCTTGAGCAGTCGGTGCGCTGGGAGCCGCAGCTCAACAAATTTGTAATGCTGTACACCGCCGGCGCGTGGTGGGCCAGCCCTCCAGACAACACCATTGCCTACGCCGACAGCACAGACGGCGTCAATTGGGTAAACCGCCAGGAGCTTGGGTTCCCGGTTAGCTATTACAACCAGGACTTTCTCTACAATCCGATCTACGACCGTTACGAGATGGTGGTCTCAAACGACCCCACCGGCGCGGGCGGCGCCAATCCCCGCAACATTGTGTGGCGCGATGCGGCCACGCCCAACGCCGCCTTTTCCAACTGGCAGAACGAGGTGACGCTGCTGCAGTACGACGCGCCGAACGCCGCCGGGTGGTACAACAGCGGCACACTTTCGCCCGCGGTGAAATACGGCAACCTTCCCGGCGAGGAAAACCGCATCTATGTCTTCTTCCACTCCTATTCGCAAAGTGGAGACATGGTCATCGGCCGCTTCTATTGCGATGCCAATCAGACCTTTTACTTGACTCCGTCTCCTTCAGCGGTGACGCTGGCGCAAGGCGCGTCAACGACCGCGAATATCACGGTGACTCCCCAGAGCGGCTTCACCGGAGCGGTCAACTTCAGCGTCTCCGGGTTTCCCTCCGGCGTAACCGGTTCGTTCGCTCCGGCCAGTTCCACCACCGGAACCACGCTTCCAATCGGCGTCGCGGCCGGCGTCTTGCCGGGCCAGTATCCGATTACCGTGACTGGCGCATCGGGCGGAATGAGCGAGACCACATCCTTCACGCTGACGGTCACCGGCACTACCCCGGCGCAGCAGCCCCAGACCATCACCTTCAACACCATTCCCACGCAGTCCATTGACACGCTCAACGTAGCCTCGTACGCCAGCGCCAGCTCCGGGCTTCCAGTGACGTTCAGCCTGGTGCCGACCGGCAATTGCGTCATTACCGGGACCAACGTCGCATTCATCGACTATGGCGCCTGTGGCATCGTCGCCAGTCAGGCTGGTAACGCCACCTATGCCGCGGCTCCCGAGGTCGGGCAAGTGGTCAACGTCTCCAACACTCCGACTGCACAAACCATCTCTTTCGGTCCAATCCCAGCTCAAACAGTGGGCACGCCGCTCGCGCTCACGGCCATCGCCAGTTCTGGTCTTCCTGTCAGCTTCACTTCGACCGCCACCAGCGTCTGCACGGTCGCCGGCGCAACAGCCGCGTTCATCGCTTCGGGCACTTGCACCATCGACGCCAACCAAAGCGGAAACGGCGTTTACTCCGCGGCGCCGCAGGTTCCGCAAAGCTTCACTGTCAACCCCGCCCCTGCATTTGTGGTCAGTGGCGGCAGCTCTTCGCTTACCCTCGAACCTGGCGCTGCAACAGGCAACACTGTCTCCATCGCCGTGACGCCGTCCAACGGCTTCACGGGAACCGTGAGTCTGGCTTGCTCAATCGCGCCCGTTGCGGCCAGTGACCCGCCGGCGTGCACCCTGACTCCGAGTTCGGTCACGATCACCGGAGCCGCCGCGCAGGGTTCGACGCTGACCATCTACACCACTGCGGCAACCAGTTCCAGAAATGAACTCATGAAACTGTTTTGGCCCTCGGCTGGCGCCACGATGGCGCTCCTGATCTTTGGGATTCCTCACCGGCGCAAGTCGCTGGCTATGCTCGGCACGCTGGCGCTGGCCGTCTTGCTCGGCTTGACCTGCTTCACCGGCTGCGGCGGCAGCAACAACGGCAGTGGGGGCGGCGGAAACCCAGGAACCACGGCGGGAGCCTACACCGTTACCATAACCGGGACCTCCGGCAATATCACCGGCGCAGTCGGCTCGGTCGCGCTCACCGTTCAATAGGGGTGTACGTCTCTGGCGTCTGACCTCTGACCTCTGATCTCTAATGCCTGATCTCTGGGGTCGGCGCGTGGCCACGGTCTCGGTGACTTTTTCCAGCCCATGACCAGGGTGCCCCCGGTCTCGATTTTGAGACCGGGGATTGCCGAGGGACCGGGGAGAGTGCCTGCGCCTTGATCTACACTCGACCCAGAACGATCTCACTTGAAGGACCCACTCCCTTGAAACGATTCCACCGGTTTTCGCCGACCGCCTGCGCACTCCTCGCTCTGGCTCTTGCGCCTCCGCTCCGCGCTCAGCTCCAGCTTGCCGCTCCAGCATCCGCCCCTGCCCCCGCCCCCCTCGAAGACCGCCGCAAAGATCTCAACGCCCTTTTTCACGACTACTGGGAAGACACCCTCAAGCACGACCCCGAGTTTGCCTCGTCGATCGGAGACAAGCGCTACAACGACCAGATCTCCGACTACTCCGTAAAGGCCGTGAACGACGAGCTGGCCCGCGAGCAGGGCTTCATGCTGCGCCTGGCCTCCATTGAGCCCGACGGGTTCACCCCCCAGGAGCAGATCAGCCGCGAACTGCTGCTGCGCAAGTTTGCCGACGACGAGGAGGCCGCGGAGTTCAAGGAGTGGGAGATGCCGGTGACCCAGCTGCACGGCATTCACACCGACTTTCCGCAGCTCGCCTCGCAGCTCAGCTTTACCACCGTGAAAGACTACGACGACTGGATCGCGCGCCTGCACGCTCTGCCCAAGGCATTTGAGCAGACCACCACCAACATGTCCATCGGCATGGACGACGGCCGCGTGCCCCCCGCTTATCTTCTGGCCAAGGTGCTCGACCAGGTGAAGCAACTGGACAGCGAGAAGCCCGAGGACTCGCCCTTCGCGCTGCCTCTCAAGAGCTTTCCCGCCGCCGTAAAGCCCGCGGAGCAGGAGCGCATCAAGGCCGAAACGCTGGAAGTGATTGCCAAAGAGGTGCTGCCCGCGTATCTGCGTTTTCAGCGCTTTTTGGAGGCCAGCTACATTCCCGCCGGCCGCCGGCAGCCGGGCATCTCCGCGCTTGCCGATGGCGAGCGCTATTACAAGTTCCTGATTCACCGCGAAACCACCACCGATTTGACCGCGGAGCAGATTCACCAGATCGGCCTGGACGAGGTGAAGCGCGACCAGGCGGCCATGCTGGCCATTGCGCAAAAGCTTGGCTTCGCCGACCTGGCCACCTTCCGCGCCAGCCTCAAAAACAATCCCAAGCTGCATCCGGCCTCGGGCGACGAGCTGATGGCGGCCTACAAGGGCTACGTGGCCGGAATTGAGACCCGCCTGCCGCAGCTCTTCGGCCGCCTGCCCAAAGCGAAATTGCAGGTGGTCGCGGTTCCCGATTATTTGCAGGCCGCCATGTACCCCGCCTACTACGAAGCCGGGGCTCCGGACGGCAGCCGTCCCGGCCGTCTCAATGTGAATCTTTACAACGCCCCAACCCGCAACCTCTATAACGTTGAGGCCATCGCCTATCACGAAGGCATTCCCGGCCATCATCTGCAAATCTCCATCGCCCAGGAGCTGGAAGGCCTTCCCGAATTCCGCAAATACGGCGACTACACGGCGTTTGTTGAGGGCTGGGCACTCTACTCCGAGCGCCTGGGCAAAGATGTCGGCCTTTATCAGGACCCCTACTCCGACTATGGCCGTCTCGACCTCGACATGTGGCGCGCCATTCGCTTAGTCGTAGACACCGGCGTTCACTCCCAGCATTGGACACGCGAGCAGATGGTGCAGTACTTCCACGACCACTCAACGCTGGACGAGACCACCATTCAGACCGAGGTGGACCGTTATATCTCCTGGCCCGGCCAGGCGCTGGCGTATAAGATTGGCCAGTTAAAGATTCTTGAGTTGCGCGACCGCGCAAAAGCCGCGCTGGGCAACAAGTTCGATCTGCGCGCCTTTCACGACCAGGTGGTTGACTCCGGCGCGCTGCCGCTTGACGTGCTGAGCGACCGCATCGATGCATGGATCGCCGCGCAAAAGGCTGCCGCGCCGCGATAAGCGCGCTTGAGAATCGGTTGTAGGGGGCGTCAGAAAGGACCAGGGATGCAGCGTCGCGGGTTTCTCGGGTTTGCCGGCCGCATGTTCGCCGGTTTGGGTGTTGCGGGCCCACTGCTTGGGCCGGAGGCGCTCCGCGCTCTTCCCGTCGAAGACCTCCCACGGCCTGGGGGATTGAAGGCTCAGACCCTGGCGTTCACGCTCGATGGCGAATGGTCCATCCTTACTGACCCAGGAAATGTGGGCCGCGACCAGGGCTGGTATCGCACGGCTCAACCCGGCGCGCAGGCCACCCGGGTTCCATCCACCATTCAAGAAACCTTTCCTGCCTATCACGGCCTGGCCTGGTACTGGCACACCTTCGAGGCCGAGCCTCATCCATATGCCGGCGGTCGTTACCTGCTCCGCTTCAACGAGGTGAATTACAGCGCGGACGTATGGGTAAATGGGAAACATGTGGGCGCTCACGAGGGCGCGGACACGCCGTTTGTCCTCGACGCCACCCGGGCCATCCGCCGCGGACAAAACCAATTGGCGGTGCGGGTACTGAATCCAACCATCCGTCACATTGACGGCATACTTCTAGACGAGACCCCGCTCCTCAGCTCCTCCCTCGCCTACCTCAACGGCAGAGCTTATCCCATTGGAGGGATTCTCGAACCGGTCGAGCTCCTTTTAACGCCCGCGATCCGCATTACCGATCTTCACGTTCTTCCCGGCTGGAACACCGGCAAGGTCCGGATTCGCACAACTTTGCTGAATACGTTGGAGAAAGCCAGGCCTGCGCGACTGCGTTTTGACGTGGATGGCGCAGGCATCGGGCAATCGGTCGTCACCGATGCGGCAGAGGCGGTTGCTAAGCCCGGCGAGACCGTTGTGGAGCACGAACTGCAGATCGAGAACCATCGGCTGTGGGATATTCAAGACCCATATCTGTATCGGCTCTCGGCCACCATCGAGGCCGCGGGCGTGGAGGGCTCTCACGAAGCAAACACCCGTTTCGGTTTTCGCGATTTTCGCGTCGTCAATGGATATTTCCGGCTCAATGGCCGCCGCGTGCTGGTGCGCAGCACGCACACCGGCAACCACACTCCGGTCGGCGTCAACATTGCCCCGCCCGGCATTCCTGACCTGCTGCGGCGCGACTTCTACAACGCCAGGGATTCCGGTTTCAACACTATCCGCTTTTTATCCGGCGCGGCGCACCCCTATGAGCTGGACCTCTGTGACGAATTGGGGCTGCTGGTTTACGAGGAGCCGCGCGGCTCATGGCTCATGCGCGATTCGCAGCAGATGAAGCCCCGCTATGAAATATCACTTCGCGAGATGATCCTGCGCGATCGCAACCATCCCTGCATTGCAATGTGGGGAATGCTGAATGAAACAAAAGATGGGCCGGTCTTCCGCGAAGGCGCATCTGCGCTTTCATTGCTGCGGTCGCTGGATGAGACGCGCCTGGTGCTGCTTTCGAGCGGAAGATTCGACGGACATCTGGAAATTGGTTCCCTCAGCAATCCCGGCAGCCGCGATTGGGAGTTCGAGTGGGGCAAGGAAGGACCTGGCGCCGGCCAGCCCGAAGGAAAATACCCCTCCGCAATTGGCTTTGGCGATTTCCATCAATATCCAACGGTTCCGCAAACCCCTGAAATCAACAAAATGATGCGCACCCTGGGCCACGACAGCAAGCCCGTCTTCCTTTCCGAGTACGGCATTGGCAGCATGATGGACGTGATGCACGAGGCGCGGATGTATGAGCAGGCCGGCGTTCGCAAAGATGCGGAAGACTATGTGTACATGCGCTCCATGGCCGATAGCTTTGTGGCCGCATGGAAGCAATTTGGCATGGACGCTGTTTATCCCTCCCCGGAAACCTTGCTGCAACTGAGCCAGCGCGCCATGGCGCGCCATCGGCTGCTGGGCTTCAATTTAATCCGCTCCAATCCGAAATTCTGCGGATTCAATCTGACCGGAATGTTAGATCACGGCATGACCGGCGAAGGCGTATGGCGATTTTGGCGTGACTGGAAGCCGGGCGCCTTTGACGCCATGCAGGATGGTTGGGCTCCGGTTCGCTGGTGCCTGTTTGTAGAACCGACTCACACCTACATAGGGCGGCCATTGACCGTGGAAGCGGTGATGGCCAACGAGGATGTGTTGAGGCCCGGCAGCTATCCGGCGCGCTTCAAGATATGGGGCCCGAACGGCGTTGCGTGGGAACATGAATCTGCGATTCGTATTCCCGAAGTTGCCAAGGGAGAAGACGGTCCGCTGGCTGTGCCGGTGATGAAAGAGGAAGTGACTCTGCGGG
This sequence comes from Occallatibacter sp., assembly GCA_050013735.1. GTDB lineage: Bacteria > Acidobacteriota > Terriglobia > Terriglobales > Acidobacteriaceae > Telmatobacter. The sequence continues at coordinate 19,536 of JBEKEQ010000028.1, read as the reverse complement.
GTCCGGCAGGTAGTTACAAACTCATCCCAATCATCGAGCGGGATATCGCTCCTCCAGACACATCCTGGGAGTTTCATCTGACCGATCCAGCCTCTTTGCCGCGGCTCAGCGCTCAGGTCAGTTGCTGGGGCATTGCCGATAACGTCGGCTCGTGGCTGAAACTGCACGGAGTGACCCCTGCGCCATTGAGCAAGAACGCAAACGGCGCTCGCGAGGTGATTCTCATTGGAGATATTTCCGCTCAATCGGGTAGCGACGACTGGGCAAAGCTTGCCGCGCGCGCCGCAACCGGCAGCACGGTGGTCTTTCTTTCTCCTCCAGCTTTCAAGCGGGACAAAGACCCCGCAGGCTGGATGCCGACGCCGGTCAAGGGACGTGTTTACGAGTTCTATGACTGGCTTTATCACAAGGAATGCGTGGCCAAGCCCCACCCCGTGTTTGAGGGGCTGCAAGGCAACGGCAGGCTCGATTGGTATTACTACGGCCCGGTGTGGCCGCGTTACGTGTTTGAGGGGCAGGATACTCCTAATGAAGTGATGGCCGCGGCATTCTCCGCCGGATACGATCAGGAAGGCGGCGCGCCATCGGGATTCCTGTTGGGCGCCTACAAACTCGGCGCCGGACAGTTTATCGTCAATGCATTTCCCATCCTGGAAAACATCGACAAGCATCCCTGTGCCGATCGGCTGCTGCTGAATCTCATCCAGTACGCATCAGGCTCTGCGCAGGGGCCTGCGGCGCCTCTTCCAAACGACTTTGAGGACTGGCTCAAGAGCGTGCATTATGTTGATTAGGGATTCAACATATTAAAATCATTTTAGGAAGTTCTCCGAACCCCTATGCCCTTCTCTCTAACACGCCCCAATCGCCGCCTCACGGGCCGCGTTTCAGTTCTTGTCCTGGTCTTCGCCGCACCCATCGGAACCGTGGCCCGCGCTCAGTTTGGCGCGCCCGCAACCACCGAGATCCACGACTCTTCCGTGCTGCGCCCGCCTGCCGGCCATCGCGTGGCCATTGTGGAGTTCGCCGACCTGGAATGCCCGGCCTGTGGCAACGCCAATCCTGTGCTCAAACAGGCCGTTGCCCAGTATAAAATTCCCTGGATTCGCCATGACTTTCTCATCCCCGGCCATTTATGGAGCCCGAATGCGGCCGTCTACGCGCGATGGTTCGACATCCGAAGCAAGGCGCTGGGCGACGAATACCGCGATGAGGTGTTTGCCAACCAGTCCTCCATCTACAACCCTGACGTGCTGCGGCAATTCACTTTGAAATTTGCTCAAAGCCACGGAGGCGCCCTGCCGTTTGCCGTTGATCCTCAAGGCAAACTGGCTGCCGACGTGAAGGCCGACACTGACCTGGGCAGGCGAATTGGCATCCAGCGGACACCCACGATTTTCGTGGTGACCGCCGATTCCAAAGGCCCTCCCTACATCGAGGTTCGCGATCCCGGCCGGAATCTCTACCAGGTCATCGATCAGGCACTTGCTGACACGCGCCACTAAATCGGCTTTGGGCAGCCGCCATCCCTGGCCGCCCCAGCCCACGCGAATGCCTTTGGCGCTGCCAACTCGCGTATCCTTGTAGAAAGCTCTACAACTCTCAATCGAAGTGAAGGAAAACCATGGCGGAAATAGCCGTTGAGGCCAGCGAAATACCCGCGCAGTTGCCCAATGTCCGCGTAGCCGTTTTAGGCGCAGGCAAAATGGGCGGCATTCTGCTGCAAGCGTTTCTGAAGCAGAACCTGTTTGCTCCCGACCAGATTCATGCCACCGTGGGCCACGCTGAGCGGGCGCTGGCGCTGAGCACGCAGTGGGGCGTGGACGTGAGCACCAACAACCTCGAGGCGGTGAAGCAGGCCGACCTGATTCTGCTGGGCGTGAAGCCGTTCCAGGTGCCCGACCTGCTGGCCGAGATCAAGCTGGCGCTCACCACCGCCAAAACGCTGGTATCCTTTGCCGCGTCAGTGAAGACTCGAGCCATTGAAGAGGCGGCGGGATTGGAGATTGGCGTGATCCGGGCCATGCCCAACACGCCTTCGGCTCTGGGCGCGGGCGCGGCGGCGTTGTGCCGGGGGCGGTTCGTCTCAGCAGATCAGATGGAGCTGGCGCAGCGGATTTTTGAAACCGTGGGGCGCACCGTGATTGTGGACGAGAAACACATGGACGCGGTGACGGGCCTTTCGGCTTCCGGCCCGGCGTATATCTACATCATTATTGAAGCGCTTGCCGAAGCCGGCGTAAAGGTCGGCCTCTCTCGCGACGTGGCTACGCAACTGGCCGCCCAAACCACCTTTGGCGCTGCCAAAATGGTGCTGGAGACGGGATACCATCCGGCGCTGCTGAAAGATGCCGTAACCACGCCTGCCGGATGCACCATCGACGGCATTCTGGAGCTCGAAGAGGGCGGGCTGCGGGTTACGCTTATCAAGGCCGTGATGCGAGCGACGGAACGCGCCAAGCAGTTGGCGGCGGGGTGAGGGGCGAGGGAACAGGGAATAGCGATCAGAGATCAGAGATCAGAAAACCGGCTGGTCGGGGGTTGTGGAATCCCTCGTCTCAGAATCGAGACCTGGGGCGTCAGGCTGCCCCGTGCCCCGTCCTTTCGCCTTCTTGCTGGCGAAAGGGCGAGAAACCACAAAGAACGGTTTGGCGGTGTTTTTCGTCGACTTGCTGACCTGCTAACTTTCTAACGTGCCCATTCAACGCCCAACCTGGCTGCCTAATTACCTGCCGGAACTCGACGGGCTGCGCGGGCTGGCGATTTTGTGGGTGGTGCTCTACCACTGCCATCCGCGGCTTGAGAGGACGTGGATTTATTACGCCTCGCTGTGGGGATGGGCGGGGGTCATCCTGTTTTTTACGCTCTCAGGATTCCTGATTACCTCCATCCTGCTGACCACGCGCGACAAGCCGCGCTACTTCCACAACTTTCATGCGCGCCGTGCTCTGCGCCTGTGGCCGGTGTATATTTTGCTGCTGGCGGTGGTTTACCTCAACGCGCCATGGTTCATCGGCCCCGGCGTGCTTGACGCCATCAAGGCCGCGCCGTGGCTGGCTTACCTCTTCCTGGTCCAGAATCTTTTTCATCTCACGCTGCCCGCGGCCATCGGCCCCACATGGGCGTTGGCCATTGAGGAGCAGTACTACTTTCTATGGGCTCCGCTGGTGCGCTGGCTGCGCAGGGCGTGGATGCTTGAGGCGATCCTGGCAGTCGCGCTGCTGGCCTCGCCGCTGCTCCGCATGAGCCATTGGAGTTGGCTCACGCCCACGCACACGCTCATCCACCTGGACGGTATTGCCTGGGGCAGCCTGATGGCGGTGGGAATGCACACGCTGAAGCTGGGCCGGCGGGTGTGGCTGGGCCTGGGGCTGGTAGGGATGGTTGCAGGGATATGGGCCGCGGCAACCGTGGCCGGCGGCACGGCGTTTCTCGATTCGGCGCTGGCAGTCGGGTTTGCCGGCATGGTGCTGGCGCTCATCGCCTCAACCGGGGCTCGCAATCCCGTGAACGCAGCGTTGCGGCGTGGACCGCTGGCGTTCTATGGCCGCATCAGCTACGGGCTTTATATGAGCCACATCGCGGTCTTTGTCTTCTTCGGATGGTTCGATGTGCGCATGGACCCCTATGGCGTGGCCGGCAACCTGGCCGTGGTGGCCTTCCGGCTGGCGGCGTCCACGGCGGTGGCCACGGTGCTGTGGTACGGCTTCGAATCGCAGATTCTCAAGCTCAAACGCTATTTTTAGGCTGCTGCCCGATTCGTATTCCGCTCGCGACTTGCGTTGCGCGGACCTGGCAACTCACACGCCTCACCGTGGCCAGCGGCCAACGATGACAAACATGGCCAGAAGGAAAAGGGCCACGATCGGCGCAGCGGGTTCCTTGCGGCGCCCGTGACAGATGAGGGCAATAATCGCCAGCAGGGCAAGCACAGCTGTGGCCATGCGCAGAAAAATGTCGGGCGGCCAAAGGTCAAAAGGCAATAGCACGCAAACCGCCCCCGCAATCTCAAGCAAGGCGATTGCCGCCGCCAGCCAACGCGGCATCCCGCCGCCCCCAAAGATCGATCGTGTCTGCCAATCTCGGTTTTGCCCGGCAAAGGCAAAGAGCTTGCTGAAACCCGCGAAGAGGAACATACCGGCCAAGAGCATCTGTGCAATCCACAGCAAAGTGTTCATCGGTGCGCCCTCCTTCAGGTGGACTGTGGCGTTCTATCGCCGAATGTGCACGAATGGAGCTAATGGCGAGCCAAGAACCGCCATTAGATGAGGATAATATAAGGATAAAATAAGAGATATGTCAAGATGATTACATTGCCCATCGAATTCACACACGCCCGCCAATCCCAGTACCCCGCGTTTTTTTGACAGCACGCGCAAACCGGATGCATGATTCACGCAGAGAGAAGCGCACGCGATCGCTTCCGCAATGGCTTCCCGGAACAAGGAGTTTCCCCGTGCGCACCCTCCGCTTCATTGCCTGCGCCGCTCTTGCAGGTTTGCTGATTTCCGTCCCGGTGAAGGCCGCGCAGGGCCACGCAACTCAGGCTGCTGCGCCACCGGCCTCGGCCGCTCCCGCTCAAAACTCCGCGCCTGTCGCTCCTTCCCTTGTTTTGCACGCCAACGCCAATCTTGTGCTCGTTGACGTGGTGGTCACGGACCATGGCAACCCTGTTCATGGCCTGGATCGCGCTCGGTTTCATGTTCTCGAGGACGGGCGGGAGCAGCCCATCACCGCCTTTGACGAGCACCAGCCGGCCACCGGTCCTGTTTCTGCCGCTCCCAGTGCCCCGCTGCCGCCCAATACCTACACCAATGCGCCCACCTATCCCGAAAGCGGCACCGTCAACGTGCTGCTGCTGGACGCGCTGAACACACCTGCCAGCGACCAGGCGGAAGTGCGCCGGCAGATGCTGCAGTATCTGAAAAAGATCCAGCCGGGGACATCTCTGGCCATCTTTACGCTGAGCTCGCGGCTCAGGCTGATTGTGGGTTTCACCACGGACGCGGCCAAGTTGGTCAAGGCGCTGGAAGACGAGAAAAACGGGCCGCATCCGTCGGAGATTCCAGGCGTCGACTCAAAAATAGCCGCAGCGGGCGCAGCCGACCAGATTCAGGACGTGCATATGATCGCGGGCTCGGAGTTTCAGAAGGCCCATATGGTCGCCGCCATGCAGCAGTTCGCCGCCGACGACAAGGGCTACCAAACGGACCAGCGATCGCAGATGACGCTGAACGCCCTGGAGCAACTGGCCCGCTATCTGAGCGCTGTTCCCGGCCGCAAAAACCTGATCTGGTTCTCCGGCTCGTTTCCCATTTCGCTGGCCCCCGACTTGTCACTTGGGGGGCCGATGCATGCAGGTTCCTTCTCGGCCACGCGCAACTACTCCGAGGAGCTTCGCAAAACATCGGAACTGTTGTCGGCAGCGCGGGTGGCCGTCTATCCAGTGGACGCGCGAGGCCTGATCAGTGCGCCTGGGTACGATGTATCCTCCGCCCGTACAGGCAGTGCCTACGCCGCTGTAGGAAAAAGGGTGGCCAGGGACGATGAGGAGGCCAGGGACGACGTCGACAACGAACACGGGACGATGGGTGATATCGCCGAGCAGACCGGCGGACAGGCGAATTGGGATACCAACGACCTGGCCGACGCCGTGGCCAAGGCGGTAGAGAACGGCGCCAGCTACTACGCGGTGGGCTACGTGCCGGCCGCAAAAAAGCTCGACGGGCAATATCACAAAATCCAGCTCCGGGTGGACTACCCTGGCTACAAGCTCGCCTACCGGCGCGGATACTACGCCGACCCGCTCGACAAGCCCTCCGCGCACAGTCCGGGAACAACCAGCATGCTGATGGCGGCAACCATGTTTGGCGCGCCGCCGGCCACGGAGATCCAGTTTCAGGCGCGCATTCTTGCACAGGACAATCCGCAGTTCCAGGGAGCAAGTTTCGAGAAAGTGCCCGCGGGAGCCATGGCGGCAACCCTCAAGCCGCCCACGCACACCTACGTGGTCGACATGCATATCGACCCGCATGGTTTCACCTTCGACCAATTGCCCGATGGCTCGCATCAGTCCAATATCGAGGTCGTGCTGGTGGCTTACGATACAGAGGGCAAGCGCGTGAACTACCTTGACCGCGGCTACACCATCACCATCAAGCCCGAGAGATTCGCGCAGACCATGGCCAATGGCATTCCCGTGCGCCTCAACCTCGATCTGCCCGCAGGTCAAATCGCGCTCCGTGTCGCCGTCAACGACCTCACCGGCGGGCGCACCGGCTCAATCGAGATTCCGCTCGCGGTGGCGGACAAATAGGCCCGGGTCCGAGCTTTGGCGTCACCTCGGCCAGCGGCCGACGATCACGAAAATGGACAGCAGAAACAGCACCACGCTGGGCGCGGCCGTCTCATGCCGGCGCAGGTGGTAGATGCCTGCAATCACCATCAGCAGCGCCAGGCCGGCAGCTGCCAGGCGCAGAAAAACGTGCGGGGGCCAAATGTCCACCGGCAAGATCACTGCTATTGCGCCAACTAACTCCGCCTGGCCGACCAGCGAGGCTTGGAAGCGCGTCATGCCGATCTTGCCTCCCTTTGACCTGAGCTCAATCGCTTTTACCATTTCGTCGTAAGCCAGTACCTTGCTCGCCCCCGTGAACACAAAGACGCCCGCCAATATCAACTGTGCAATCCAAAGAACTACATTCATGGCCCCGCTTGCCTCCTCTGCTCTTCTCTCCGGCTGCTCAAACGAGCTTCCCGATTCATTGGCAGTAGCAGATGATTGAATCTCGAAACCGATAGGTATGTCAATGGCGGCGTCGTATTTTGGCGCCGCCGGCTGAAGCTGAAGGGGAAAAAGTCCAGCCCGGTCCCGCTAAGTGAACCGGCATCTTATCTGTTTGTGACATCAGTCACCCTGGCTTTAACATTCGGCTGCTAGGCTTTCCATGTCAGGTAATCCGCTGTCGAGAGGTGCGTTATGACCGAAAAAGCTGAGAACGAAGCAGCGGGCACTGGGCCGCTGAGCCCGGAAATGCTGGCCAAAATGAACGCCTACTGGCGGGCTGCCAACTATCTTTCCGTGGGCCAGATTTACCTCAAAAACAATCCGCTGCTTGAGCGCACGCTGACGCTGGACGACGTGAAGCCGCGCCTGCTGGGCCACTGGGGCACCACGCCGGGACTCAACTTTCTCTACGTGCATTGGAACCGGCTGATCCGCGAGCGCAACCTGAATATGATGTTCGTGATTGGGCCTGGGCACGGCGGTCCGGGACTGGTGGCCAACACCTATCTGGAGGGTTCGTACACCGAGATTTACCCGCACATTGAGCAGAACAAAGACGGCATCAAGCGCCTCTTCCGCCAGTTCAGCTGGCCCTACGGCATTCCCAGCCACGTCGCGCCAGAGACGCCGGGCTCAATCCACGAGGGCGGCGAGCTGGGCTACTCGCTGGTTCACGCCTACGGCGCGGCCTTCGACAATCCCAACCTGATTGTGGCCTGCGTGGTGGGCGACGGCGAGGCTGAAACCGGCCCGCTTGCGACAAGCTGGCACTCAAACAAATTTCTCAATCCCTTGACCGACGGCGCGGTGCTGCCCATTTTGCATTTGAACGGCTACAAGATCGCCAACCCAACCATTCTGGCGCGCATTCCTCATGCCGAGTTGGAGAGCCTGATGCGCGGCTACGGCTATGAGCCGTTTACGCTGGAGGGCCATGATCCTGAGCTGATGCACCAGCAGGCCGCGGCGGTGTTTGACACCATGCTTGACCGCATTGCAGAGATTCAAAAAGCCGCGCGGGAAGGCGGGTCAACCGCCCGTCCGGCGTGGCCCATGCTCATCATGCGCACCCCCAAAGGCTGGACGGGACCCAAGTTCGTTGACGGCAAGCCGGTGGAAGGCACCTGGCGCGCCCACCAGGTTCCATTCTCTGAGCTGCGCGAGAAGCCCGATCACCTGCGCCTGCTCGACGAGTGGATGCGCAGCTACAAGCCCGAAGAGCTATTCGACGAAAAGGGCGCATTCCGCGCGGAGCTGGCCGATATTGCGCCCAAAGGCCGGTTGCGCATGGGCATGAATGCCCACGCCAATGGTGGTCTGCTGTTGCAGCCGCTGAACGTGCCCAGCTTCCGCGAATTTGCCGTGAAGATTGAAGGGCGCGGGCAGGCCGATGCCGAGTCGACACGTGTCCTCGGCCATCTGCTGCACGCGGTGATGCAAGCGAACCTGGAGCATAAGAACTTCCGCGTCTTTGGTCCCGATGAAACAGCCTCGAACCGTCTTGAAGATGTGATTACGGGAACCGGCAAGGCGTGGATGGCCGAAACGCTCCCGGTGGATGAAAACCTGTCTGAAACCGGCCATGTGATGGAGGTGCTGAGCGAGCACATGTGCCAAGGCTGGCTAGAGGGTTATTTGCTCACCGGCCGCCACGGCTTCTTCTCCTGCTACGAGGCCTTCATTCACATCATCGACTCGATGGCCAACCAGCACGCCAAGTGGCTCAAGACCACGCGCGAGATTCCCTGGCGCAAACCCATCGCCTCGCTCAATTACCTGCTCAGTTCGCTGGTGTGGAGGCAAGATCACAACGGCTTCAGCCACCAGGACCCCGGCTTCATCGATCACCTGCTGAACAAGAAGGCGGATGTGGTGCGGATTTATTTGCCGCCCGACGCCAATACGCTGCTCTCGGTGGCCGATCACTGCCTGCGCAGCAAGAATTACATCAACCTGATTGTGGCCGGCAAGCAGCCCGAGCCGCAATGGCTCACCATCGACGAGGCGATTGCCCACTGCACCACCGGCCTCGGGGTTTGGCAATGGGCGTCGAACGACGAGGGCGGTCCCGACGTGGTGATGGCCTGCTCGGGCGACGTGCCCACACTCGAAGCTTTGGCAGCGGTCAGTCTGCTTCGGAGCCGCATCCCCGATCTGCGCATTCGAGTCGTCAATGTGGTGGACCTGATGGCGTTGCAGCCGCAGTCGGAGCATCCGCATGGACTGCCGGACGAGGAGTTCGATGCGCTCTTCCCGGTTGGCGTCCCGGTGGTCTTCGCCTTCCACGGCTATCCGGCGGTGATTCACCGCCTCACTTACCGGCGGCACAACCATGACAACATCCACGTGCGCGGATACAAGGAAGAGGGCACCACGACCACGCCCTTCGACATGTGCGTGCTCAACAACATCGACCGCTTCCAGTTGTCGCTGGACGCTATCCGGCGCGTGCCCAGGCTCAAGTCGCAAGTCGACGCGGCCGAGCAGTGGTACTCCGAGGCCATCCAGAGGCATAAGCTATATGTGGCCGAGTACGGCGACGACCTGCCAGAGATAAAAGACTGGCGCTGGCCAAAAAGCTGACCGGCAAACTCTCTGGGTCCCCACCCTCGCCGTGTTCTTGTTTTTGCGGCTAGGGTGGGAGCGATCGATGCTGGCATGATGAAAAGCGCAAGCAAAGGCACGCACCCAACCGAGTCATTTGATGAACGAATCTGTTTTCAGGCTATCTCGTCCTCCTAATGCTCCGATCTCGGATGAGGCGTTGATTGTTGACTTGCGTCGTGTTGCTCAGATGTTGGGAACAGACTCGGTAGGTTATAAGCAGTACGATTCGTTGGGAAACTACTCCAGTATCACCCAAATGAAACGATTTGGATCTTGGAATGAAGCGCTTCGTCAAGCCGGTCTCGCAATTTCAAATCGGATGAATATCCCCGATGAAGAATTATTCGAAACCATTCTCGCTCTCTGGCAGTATTACGGCCGTCAGCCCCGAAAAAGGGAGTATGCTTCTAATCCGTCGTGCATTTCTGAGAGACCGTATAGACGTCGTTTCGGTTCACTAATGAATGCGCTGAAGGCCTTCGTCGATTACGCCAATGGAAGCGGAGCAGAGCTTGCGGAGCATCTGGTTGAAATTGCTGTTGACAGTAAACACAGAACAGGGCGTGATCCATCCCTCCGTCTGCGTTGGCGCGTACTCCAGCGGGATAATTTCAAATGCTGTGGATGTGGCGCCAGTCCGGCAATCACTCTGGGCATGGAGCTTCACGTAGATCATATTCATCCGTGGAGCGAGGGCGGCGAAACGGTTCTTGAGAATCTGCAAACGCTTTGCTCCAAATGCAATCTCGGCAAGTCGAATCTTTTGCTTGTCTGAAGGGGCGGTTTCCGTTCTATAATCGTCCTGTGCGGAATGAATTCACTGCGGTCATTGAGCGCGATGGCGAATGGTTTGTCGCCTGGTCTCCGGAGATTCCTGGCTCCAACGGGCAGGGGCGCAGCATGGAAGAATGCCGCCAGAGCCTGGGCGCTGCCATCCAACTGATTCTGGAGGATCGCCGCGAAGATGGGCTGCGCGGCGCTCCGGCAGATGCCCTGCGCGAGACGGTAACGATCCAGTGAAGCGCGAATCTCTGCTGCGCCATCTGCGTTTACATGGGTGTTACCTGAAGCGCGAAGGCGGCTCGCACTCCTTGTGGTGCAATCCGCAGACAGGGCAAACGGAAGCGATTCCTCGCCACACCGAAGTTGCCGATTTGCTGGCACGGAAGATTTGCCGGGGGTTGTCGGTTCCGGAGATCGGCCGATAAGAATTAGAAAATGCAAGAGGTTTTTCTTCATGCCGTCTTTGCCCGTTTTGGTTTTGAACAGCGGTTCTTCTTCCATCAAGTTTTCGGTCTACGAAGCCGGCGCCGGCCGGCGGCTCAAGCTGCACGAGGGCGCGGTCGACGGCATTGGCACCGACCAGGGAAAATTCTGGATCAAGGACGCTAACGGCAACAAGCTGGTAGATCAAGCTCCGGCGCTGCCCACCCGCGCCGTGGCCTTTGCGCTGGTGGCCGATGCGCTCCACTCCGCCGACTTCCCTGCCCCGGTTGCCATCGGCCATCGCATGGTGTGCGGCGGGCCTACGGTGCAGGAAAACCAGTTGATTACACCCGCGCTGGTGGACGAGATGGAGCGCTACACGGCCTTTGCGCCGCTGCACACGCCCATCGCCTGCTACATCATGCGCGAGTCTCTGCGGCTTTTTCCCGGCGTTCCCAATTTCGTCTGCCTCGATTCTTACTTTCACCGCACCATGCCTGAAGTCGTCAGTCACATGCCCATCCCCGAGGAGTATTCCGCCATGGGCGTGCGCCGCTACGGGGCGCATGGAATTTCGTACGAATCGATCGTTTACCAGTTGGCGCCCAGCGTGCCAGAGAAGCTGATCGTCGCCCATCTCGGCAACGGCGCGTCAATCTCTGCCATCCGCAATAGCAAGTGCCTCGATACTTCCATGGGCCTGACGCCTACCGGCGGCATCATCAGCGGCACGCGGACAGGCGACATCGATCCCGGCGTGTTGCTCTTCATTTTGCGCAAGATTGCCGAGACCGCGGAAAGTGCCACTGCCGCCGCCGACCAGTTGGAAACCGTGGCCAGCAAAAAGGCCGGCTTGCTTGGCGTCAGCGATCTCTCCAACGACATGCGCGACCTGCGCGAGGCCATCAAAGACGGCAACGCCAAGGCGCGCCTGGCCGTGGACAAGTTCATCTGGACCATCGCCAAGTGGATTGGCGGTTATGTGGCCGAGCTGGGCGGGCTTGACATGCTGGTCTTCACCGGCGGCATCGGCGAAAACGACATCGCCAGCCGCGCGGAGATTTGCGCAGGCCTGGGCTGCCTGGGCATTGTGCTCGATGCGGAGCGCAACAACGTGCGCGGCGAAGCGGTGATCTCAGCCGAAAACTCCCCGGTTACCGTGCGCGTGATTCCGCCCGCGGAAGATTTGATTATTGTGAACCACGTGGTGCGGCTGCTGGGAGATTAGCAAGCAAGGAAGGCCTTTGATTGCCACCCTGGTCATTTGAGTCGAGCGGCTCGATCAACATCTTTCCGCCGATATCTCGAACTGTGACTTTCATGCGCCCCTCCCAGCCGAGCTTCCGCCGCAATTCGATTGGAATTATTATCCGGCCCCTCGTGCTCATCGTAGCTATGAATACCATTGCTCTCCCTTTTCTCTGATAGCTGTATTCATTCCATCGGCCCAGCGGAGCCGTACCTTCACATCTGATCGGTTTCGATGCTGCGTCCGGACCCAGGCCGCAAACCAGCGTGCGTGTTGGCCGTCTGTACTACACTGGTTGGTTCCCTACGGAGTCTTCCTTCATGCCTCTTGCCGATGTCTCTGCTGATGCAAAACGCCTGCCCTCGCCGGCCCTGCGCCGCTTTGCGTGGGCGGTGCTGGTTTACTTTGTCGCCGTCATTTTGTGGGGCACGCTGGTGCGCGCAACCGGCGCGGGGGCGGGCTGCGGCAACCACTGGCCGCTTTGCAACGGCACCGTCATTCAGCACTCGGCCAGCGTGGAAACGATGATCGAGTTTACCCATCGCCTCACCAGCGGACTGTCGTTCTTCTCGGTTGTCGGCCTGTTGGCGTGGACCTTCGCGGCCACAGCGCGCGGTCATCTGGCGCGAACTGCGGCCGCGGCGGCAGTGGCATTCACGCTGGTTGAAGCAATCCTCGGGGCGCTGCTGGTGAAGCTGGGCCTCACCGCGCAAAGCCAGTCGCCTCTGCGGCCGGCTTACCTTGGGCTGCACCTGGCCAACACGCTGCTGCTGCTGGCGGCGCTTGCGCTCACCGCGCACCTGCTCAGCCGCCGCGAAGGTTTTCTGCGCGGCAAGGTCAGGCTGGTTGCGCCCTTCGGCGCCGTGGCCGGCGTGATCCTTGTAATGATGGTGGGCGTCACCGGCTCGCTGGCCGCTCTGGGCGATACGCTTTTCCCCGCCTCGTCGCTGGGCATGGCCTTTGCGCAGGACTTCTCCACCGCCAGCGGCTGGCTGGTGCGCTGGCGCTGGATGCATCCCACCGTCGCGTTTCTGGTGAGCATCCTGCTGCTCTGGATTTTGATCCGCGCAGTCCGGCGCTCAACGCATTGGGACAATCGCGGGCTCTCCGCACTGGTGCTGGGGCTGCTGGCGGTCGTTTATACCCTTGGGTTGCTGGATGTGGTGTTGCTTGCGCCGCTATGGCTGCAGTTGGCGCATCTGCTGGCCGCCGACACGCTGTGGGTGGCGCTGGTGGTGCTCACGGCGAGGCTGACGCTGGTGCCGAAGAAAGCCAGTTAGCTAGTCGGCGGGTCGGCAAGTCAGCACGGCGATGCGCCGCTTCATCTGTGTTTCGCTAACTTGCTAACTCGCTAACCGGCTGACTCGCTCTACTTCACCAGCACGCCCGCCGCTGTGTACCTGCTGCCTTCCACGCTTGCTTCGAGCGACGGCAGCTCCGGCGTCGGAGTCAGGTTTTCGATGACGCCGTTGCGCAACAGGACCGTGTCCTCGATCTTGCTGCCGCGAATGCTGGGATTCCAGCCAAAGGCCTGGTGGTCGAGGACGATCTCGGTTCCGTTGGGCGTGGCGATCCATTCGCGCTCGCCATAGCCGGTGGCTCCGCCCTGGTGGTGCAATCGCTCCTCGCCCGGAAAGCCCTGGGCCACATAGGCCTCCTGGGCCGCGCGGAACATTTCGGCTGAAGTAGCGCCTGCGCGGGTTGCGTTGAGCAGCGCGGCATTCACCTGGGCCGAGGCATGGAAGCGCGCGGCAAGCTCGGCGGGAAGCGCGCCGAAATGAATGAAACGCGTGATCGAAATGACCAGTCCCCACTTCCGGGAACATAGATTGAGCATGGCGTATTGCTTGAGCCGCTTGCCCCGCGCCACAGCGTGCTTGTACTTGAAAATGCGCTCGTCTACCGCATACAAAGCCACCGAAGGGAGAATGCCGCGGCGCAACAATCCGCCGGCGGTGATGGCCTCAAGGTCGTACTCGCTCAGGCCGGGCTCGACTTCGTGCAGCGACTCGACGGTAGCCGCCGCGGTCTCAAGGCCCAGCCAGCGATAGCGCGCGATCTCCGTTTCGCTCAGCGCCGCGCGCAACGGATACAAATTGGCCGGAATCAGGCCTGGAATGGACGTGTCAGACCCGATGTGCGGCCCTCCGCAGAGGCGCTCCGCGGTCCCGACCGTATCGTCAGCCCACCAGGGGAAAAGGACCGGCTCAAAATCCAGAGCGCCAAACTCCTCGTCGTGGAGGCGCGGCGCTTCGTTATCGGTGGTGAGGTAGTAGCGCTTGCCCTCCGCCGTAACCAGCAGCGAAGCTTTGCCGGTTTCGCACGGAATGCAGACGCGAAGGTCAACTGCGCCGCCGGTGAGCCACGCAATATTTTCGTTGCGGCAGATGAGGATGCCGTTCAGCTTTTGTTCCCGTATCCACGCAACAATTTGTTCATGCTTTGCATCCAGCTCCGCGTTCCACGCAGCTTCCGTGACCAACGGGACACCGCCGACCACAAGGCTTTTACCGATTCTCTTGTTCATGATTGCGTACTCCTAATCAGTGGACAGTGCGCAGTGGACAACGGGGAATCGCGCCGTAAAACTGCAAAGAAAGAAATTTCCCAAAATTCATTTGCAAGAAATTCCACGCCGATCGCGACGCCATCTTAACTAACCACTGTCCACTGTTCCCTGTTCCCTGTTCCCTGTTCCCTGTCCACTGTCCACTGTCCACTGTTCACTGTTCACTGCCTCTCTCAGTCTTCGAGCGCGGGATGATAATGGCTTTCCCAGCCAAGGTAACGAGCCGCTTCATGCACGGCCTTCGATACATCGCTGAAGTTGGCGGCTACGTGGTGCTCGAAGCCTTCGCGGCAAATGTACTTGAGCAGCTTTTGCAGTTGCGGAATCTCGGCCACGCCGGCGCCGCCGAAGGTTTCAAGCGGATCGTCGGTGAATTTTCCCGCGCCCGTGTAGCCGCGCACCACGCCGCGGCGGTCGTCGGTGGAGTAGCGGGCAAAGGTCATGGCGCCGGCTTTTACGCGGCCCACGCAGGTGCCGAAGGTGTTCTCCTTGCCCACCGTGCCGGCAATAATCTCCTGGTAGTCCATGCGCACATCCTTGAAAAAATGCTTGGGCAAATTAGAGCAGTGGAAGCAGACGCATTTGTCGGGATGATTGCCGTAATTATTGTTCCAATCGAGCAGCGCCGAGGGCGTGCCCGAGGCCAGGGCAAGCATGTACATGCTCAAAGTGCCGGGCACATCCACTTCGCAGGCCGAGGGGATGAGGTTGTTGCTCATCATGCTCATGATGGTGCAGGGCACCACGCCGAAAAACTCCTCGAACGAAGTCCAGCATTGCACGGCGCTGATGGTCACGTGGACCTGCTTCATCCAGCCGTCGAGGACCGCGCCCAGCTTGGCCATTTTGAGCAGCGCCTCGGCGGGAATGCCGGCGGTGGTGACGTAGCTCTTGATGGCTGCCAGCTTGGCTTCGACGGCGTCGTTTGCGTCTTCAAGACGGTTGATGCGGCCGAAGATTTCAGACAGGTCGATGGTCTCAATGGTGATGCCGCTGGTTTCAAAGATGCGCTCGGAGTAGCGCACGGTGTTGAAGGCGGTGGGACGCGCGCCGATGGCGCCGATGCGCAGATTCTTGAGCCCCTTGACGATGCGGCAGACCGCGGAAAACCACTCGAGGTCGGCCTTGAACTCCGCCGAACTGGGGCTCTCAGTATGCAGAGTGGTCAGCGAATAAGGAATGCCATATTGCATCAGGTTGTTACAGGCGCTCATTTTGCCGCAGAAGCTGTCACGGCGCATGGCGATGGTCATGTCGTCAGAACGATCGGGCGTGGCCTGCACCAGCACCGGTACCTTGAGGCCGGAAAGGCGGATGGCATCCACAATGCCGCGCTCCTCGCCGAAGTTGGGCAAGGTAATAATGATGCCGTCGATTTCGTCCCCATGCTTTTTGAAAAGCTCTGCGCAGCGCTCAGCCTCGGCGTAGGTTTCCACCGCGCCGTGCACCGAATCTTCAGGGCCCAACACCACGGCCCGCGCGCCCGCGGCGTCAAGAACCGAGATGATTTCATCGCGGCCCGTCTTGGCCAGGTGGCTGGGGAAAAACCCGCGATTGCCTACCACAACTCCAAACGTCATTTTCCGATGCGCTGTCATATTCCCTTGCTCCTTTTTTGCCGCATATAAATCGTCTAGCCGTTGCGGCCCGGGCGAAATCGTATTCCGTAAAAGAGGCCGAGCGCCAGCAATAATGCACCCCACCACACCGGCGCGTGCAGATTGGCCAGCACCACGTTGGCCGTGTGGCCGGTGGCCAGCTCAAGCAAGCCATAGCCAAAAATCATGGCGCCATAGATGATGAGCAGGACTCCAATGAAGAACCAGATCGATATGCCCGAGTTATGCATGTGCAACCTCTCTACCAGAAGTAAATGTTAAGGGCCAGGAAAATCACAATCGCAATCGCCGTCCAGAACCACTCGTTCTTATAAAACGGAACGGGCTCCTCTGTCGGGAGCGGAGTTGCGCCATAGACCACCCCTGCAAGCTCAGACAGAGGCCGTGGCTTAGTAAAGAGGCTGACGATCACGTTGACCCCCATCGAAGTGGTGACCGACCAGAGGGCGCGATACATGTTTTCCGCCATGTCTTTGGCGTCGGGCGAGAGCGCCACATAGCGCAAAGCAGGGGGGTAAAAATAAACCCATGCCCAAAGTCCGATGGAGGTCAGCGTGCCAATGAGCAGGCCCCAGAAGCCGCCCGCCTTGGTGGCGCGCTTCCAGAACATACCCAGCAGCACCACGCCCAGCAGCGGCGAGATAAAGAAGCTGAAGAGCGCCTGCACATAATCCATGATGCCCTTCGCATTCATTACCAGCAAAGCTGCGCCAATTGAGATGAGCACGCCGACAACAGTCACGATGCGGCCGACAAGAACGTAGTGCTCGTCGCGCGCCTGCTTGACGATGTGCGGCTGATAAATGTCGTAAGTGAAGATGGCGGTGAAGGCGCTCACATTGCCCGCCATGCCGCTCATGAATCCGGCAATGAGCGCGGTGATGCCCAGGCCGAGCAAGCCTGGTCCAAGGTAACGGACCATCATAAGCGGCAGCACTTCGTTATAGCTGTGAAGACCGTTGCCCGGATGCACGAGATTCTCGCCAACCAGGTGCATCAGGCTGCCATCCGGATTCTGCAACACCACAAGGCCAAGCAGGCCGGGCAGAATGACGATAAAGGGAACAGCCATTTTAAAGAAAGAGCCGATCACCGGCGCCAACCGCGCCGAGCGCAGGCTGTTGGCCGCAAGCACGCGCTGTACTACGAGGAAGTCTGTCGTCCAATAGCCGAAACTGATGGCAAATCCCAGTCCGAACAGAATGCCAGTCCAGTGAATGCCCATCGGGTTGTCGGCAAAGTGGCCCATGCTGCGCCACATGTGGGTGTAGTCGCCATTGGCCGTTACGCCCTTGGCAATATTCGCTGCGAGCTTGGCCTTGAATCCATTCCAGCCGCCGGCTTCCCAAAGACCGAGAATCGGCACCAGCAGCGCGCCGCCCCAGATGAGCACAAACTGCAAAACCTCGTTGAAGATGGCCGAACGCAGGCCGCCCAGCGCCACATAAGCAGCCACAGCCAGCGAGGAAACAATGATGGAGAAGTAAAGATCCCAGCCGAGAACAATCTTCATCACTTCGGCCATGGCGAACATATTCACGCCGCTCATCAGCACGGTCATGAAGGCGAATGAGACAGCCGCTACCGTGCTCGATCCCTGACCGTAGCGCAGCTTCAGATATCCCGGCACCGAGTGCGTCTTGCACACGTAATAGAAGGGCATCATCACCATGCCCAGGAAGAGCATGGCGGGAATGGCGCCCACCCAATACCAGTGCGCGGCCAGAATGCCGTATTGATAGGCCGAGCCTGCCCAGCCCATCAGTTCAAGCGAACCCAGGTTGGCGGAGACGAAGCTCAAACCCGCGATCCATGCGGTCATTTCGCGGCCGGCCATGAAGAACTCTTCGCTGGTGTTAGCCTTCGACTTCAGGTAAAAGCCGATCCAGATCACCATCACAAAGTAGACGGCGATGACGGCAATGTCGAGCGGGCTCAGGTGCGCCAGGGAAGGGGCATTCAGAGAAAAGACCGCCGTTGCTGCCCACCGTGAAGCAGCGGCAATCGGGGCGGGGACGAATCCATACATTGCGTCACCTGAAAAGATAATCTTGTCCGCCGAGGTTGCGGACGCGCGCTCCTAAGTAAATCGGTTCACTGCGGCCTTTGTCAAATGGCGGACTGCCGTTTGCAAAGCGGGAATCTTGTTTGTCTCGCGTTGCGCGGCAAATCCCGAAAAGCAGTAAGGTGGCAGCGGCAAACCGGCAGTAAGCGTTTACCGGAAAGTCTACCACACTTCTCGCCGAGCCTTACTTTGTGTGCAGGCGTTCGCCTTCCCGAATGCAGACCATCAGGTCGCCTGAGGCATGGCGAAATGCCACCACCAGGGTGTCGTGGGTTCGGGGAGCGCCACAATATCCTTCTGCCTCCACAGCCGATTCTGGAACGTCCATGGCGCAGGGCCGGGGCAACGACGACTTGATAACCCCCGCGATCATGTTGGCTATCTCTTTGGTGGCGTCCAACGCGTCGGCCTCCGCTACCGCTTCGATGGGCTGCATCATCATGGCCGCCGTTGCCGCGTAAGCCAGGCTGCCTTCCATCCGCACCTCGATGCTGCCCGCCCATTGGCCAGACAGATTCACGCTCGCCAACAGGTGTCCGGCGCCCACGCAAAACTCCTCCGCAAAGGGCATGGTCTCAAGCCGCATGGCCAGCATCTGCTCCCAGAACTGGGAGTTGGCCTTGACCACGCTTTCTTCGTTCAATTGAGCCAGCATTTGCAGCACTCCAGGCGGGGATCGAGCCTTTTTGTCTTGTCTCCTCTGAACTTATCGGGCAGGTCTCAGCAACCGTTAATGATTGAGGGTGAAGCGCGGATTCCATTGTCATTGGAAGACTCTGAAGGTGAGCCAGATCACTTCAGCCGGTGCGCCCTGGCACATCTCCGGGAAATTCTTCGGTGCGACGCTTACCGAGGTGAACTCCATGCCAGATCCATGCTCGGGCAAAGGCTCAGCGTTGACACGCTGGACTCATCCCTCCGTTCTCCTCGTCGCCACCGATTTGAATGACATGAACCGGCTGATGCCGTTTGCCCTTGAACAGGCTGCCGAGTCGGGAGCGCGGGTGATTCTGCTGCACGTGCTTACCTCCGCGGCCGTGATTTCGGCCGATGCGGCTGGATTGCCTTATTACGATTCGGCCAGCGCCATTGAGAGTGTGGTAAGGGTGCTGGAGCCCTGGTGCGAGGCGGCGTGCCGCCGGAACATTGCCTGCGACGGGCTGGTGCGCGAAGGCCATGCCCCATCGCAGATTGCCGATGTGGTTGAGCAGTTCGAGGCAGATCGCATCGTTCTCGGTACCAGGGGCCGCGGCAGGCTGGGCAAATTGCTGGTCGGCTCCGTGGCAGAGCAAGTGCTGCGCTCGGTCAACATCCCGGTGTTTACGGTGGGTCCCGAGGCTCATCTCCCGGTGGAAGATGAAGGCCGCGAACGCGTTGTCCTCTACGCCACCACGCTTAGTCAGAACTCACGCCCGAGCGCGGCACTGGCCTGCA
>JBEKEQ010000027.1:0-36270 GCA_050013735.1 Occallatibacter sp. | reverse complement strand
GCGATTACCGTGTTCTTTGCGCTGATCGGCACCACGCTGAGCTGCATGAATACCGGAGCCCGCGTGACCTATGCCATGGGCAAGGACGACGAAGCTCCCGAGCACTTCGGCATTCTTCATGCACAGTCACTCTCGCCACGCAAGGCCATCTGGACCCTGGCGTGGATCTCCGCGGTGATCGGTGTGATCGCCGTTTCGCTGGTCTTTGGCGATGCGGGCGCGCCCACCGATGCCACCATCAAAGCGCTGCCGCAGGGCTTATTTTCCAGCTTTGGGTATCTGCCCCACGACACGCTGGCTGCGTTGCCCAATTCGTTGCTGGCGATTACCCTCACCTCCAACTTCGGCACCTTCATTCTCTATGCACTCAGTTGCTTCCTGTGCATCGTGGCTTTCCATGGCAGGCCCGACCACAGTTTCCTGAAGCACACGCTCATCCCCGGTTTTGGATTGCTCGCCAACCTGGTGTGCATGGGCTTCTATGTTGCCGGCCCGATCTTTAACCTGGGAACCCTGAAAGAACCTCTGCTGGCGCTGGGCATCTCTGCTATTTGGGGCATCTACGGAGCCATCTACTTCCTGCGCTCCTCCAAGAGCAAAGGCAAAGCAGTCCTGCTCAGCTCGAAAACAACGGTGTAGGCGCGCGTCGAGCGAAAAGCAATCGCTGGGTGGGATCTGCTTCTTATGAAGAGAGAAGCAGGGAACCACCCAGTGACCCTTTGAAATAGATGCTCGACATTTTCTAAAAAGGCAGCACTTATGTTGGATGTTCAGTTTGGCCAGGCGAGCGACTTCGGCAAAGTGCGAACCAACAATGAAGACGCCATGGGATCGTTCATTCCCGCCTCGCGCCAACAGGGGCGCACTCACGGGTACCTGTTCGCCATTGCTGACGGGGTGGGAGGAATGGACCTGGGCGAGGTTGCGTCGGCTACCGCGATTTCAGTTATCACCGAGGAGTTCGCCAAGGCACAGTCCGGCTCGATGCTTATCAGCCTGTTGCCGCGTATTATTCAGCAAGCCAATGCGGCAGTTCACGATTGCACCCTGGCCCCCGAGCACCAGGGCAAGAAGATGGCCACAACCCTCGTGGCATGCGCCCTGCGTCACGACCAGGCAATTGTTTCCCACGTGGGCGACTCGCGATGCTACCTGGTGCGCAACGGCCGGGCCAAACAAATCACCCAGGATCACACACTGGTGAATGAGCAAAGAAAGCTGGGCTTGATTTCAGCCGCGGGAATAGCCGAATCGGAGTCCCGCCACGTGCTGGTTCGCTCGCTGGGACCGGAAATGTTTGTCTCCGCGGACACCACGGCCATCACGTTGCAATCGGGCGACACGCTTGTGCTGAGCTCGGACGGCTTGCATGACGAAATGAGTGAAACAGCCATTGCAGCCATCGTCTCGCAAAACAAGAACATTGACGACATTGCGCGCGAACTGGTGGCGCGCGCAGTGGAAGTTGACGGGGGAGACAATACGACCGCGCAGGTGATCAGGATCAGGTCAGTGGAACAGGTGGGCATGTACCGGGGGCGCCCCTACCGGCTGCCGCAATGAGTTGCCTGATTCGCAAATTG
Source organism: Occallatibacter sp. (assembly GCA_050013735.1). Lineage (GTDB taxonomy): Bacteria > Acidobacteriota > Terriglobia > Terriglobales > Acidobacteriaceae > Telmatobacter. The sequence goes on along the minus strand of JBEKEQ010000027.1, from coordinate 34,687 downwards.
GAGGCGGTTGCGACGGGACTTTTACCGCAGGCCGAGCTGAAAGGAGGATGCCGGCGCCTGGCCGCCGTCGGCGGTCTCCGATCCCCGCAATACTCACTCAATCTTTATGTATTATTTATGTCCCGATCTCTAGACTCAGGTCGAATACCCCACGCTTTTCCGCTAAAAGGAGATACATGACCAAGTACAAACTCGAATACATCTGGCTTGATGGCAAGAAGCCCATTCCTGAACTTCGCGGCAAGACTCAACTGAAGACCTTTGAGCAGCCGCCTACGCTTGCCGATCTGCCTCTTTGGGGTTTTGACGGCAGCTCTACCATGCAGGCGGAAGGAAGCAAATCCGACTGCATTCTGAAGCCGGTGGCTCTTTATCCTGACGCTTCCCGCACAGACGCTTATATCGTTCTCAACGAAGTCATGCATCCCGACGGCACCCCTCATTCCACAAATGCGCGCGCCACCATCGAGAACGATCCTGACCTGTGGGTTGGTCTTGAGCAGGAATATTTCCTCTATAAAGATGGGCGCCCGCTAGGGTGGCCGAAGGACGGATACCCGCCGCCCCAGGGCCCGTACTACTGCGGCGTCGGCTACAAATACATGGGCAGCATTGCCCGCCAGATCGTCGAAGAACATCTGGAACTCTGTCTCGCGGCCGGCATTAATCACGAGGGCATCAACGCTGAGGTGGCCAAGGGCCAGTGGGAGTTCCAGATATTCGCCAAAGGCTCGGCCAAAGCCGCCGACGACACATGGACAGCTCGCTACCTGATGATGCGTCTCTGCGAGAAATATGAAGTGGACATGGTGTTGCATTGCAAGCCGATCAGGGGCGACTGGAATGGATCGGGCATGCACACCAACTTCTCAACCAAGTACCTGCGCGAAGTGGGCGGCAAGGAATATCTTGAGGCGCTCATGAAGGCGTTTGAGAAATACATTCCCGAGCACATCGCCGTGTATGGCCCGGACAACCATCTGCGCTTGACGGGCCTGCACGAGACGCAATCGATCGACAAATTCAGTTATGGTCTCAGCGATCGCGGCGCTTCGGTGCGGTTGCCGGTGAATTTCATCAAGCACGGCTATAAGGGCTACCTGGAAGACCGCCGCCCGAATTCCGAGGGCGATCCCTACCAGATCGTCTCGCGCATTCTGAAGACCATTAACAGCGTACCCAAACCCTGACAGCGCGTTTGCGCAGGACCATGAGTCTGTTGTATTTCACGCATCGGGGCATGGGGAATTGAGAGGCGGAGTTTCGCTCTCAGTTTCCCATGCCCCATGCCTCTGGAGGGCTTTATGACCAGGGGCATATCGGAAGGCTTGCCAATGAATAAGAGTGAAGCTCGCAGAAGAATTGACGAATTGGGCATTGTGGCTTGCGCGCGCGTGGATTTGTTGAAGCACATTGCTTTTGCGTGCGAGACGCTGTATTCGGCAGGTATTCCAGTTGTTGAGATTGCTCTAACTTCGCTTGAAGCTGAGGACGCAATCGCCGACCTGGCAAATCGCTTCCCAGATATGGTTGTGGGCGCTGGAACTGTGCTGGATGCCGACTCGGCGCGGCGGTGCGTGGATGCCGGCGCCAGGTTCCTGACCAGCCCGGGTCTTGTTCCAGAAGTCGTGGCCTATGCAAAGAGCGCGGATGTGACAGTGCTTCCTGGAGCGTTGACGCCTACAGAAATCATTGCGGCATGGAAAGGCGGTGCAGATTTCGTGAAGATATTTCCGACAAGTTCAGTCGGTGGCCCTAACTACATACGAGCGCTCAAAGTGCCGTTGCCGCAGATACCGCTGATCGTTACAGGAGGCGTGAATCAGTCAACAGCGTTCGACTTTATTCTGGCCGGAGCAAGCGCGATTGGCCTGGGGGCAGAGTTGCTGCCCAAAGAAGCGATACTTTACCGGCAGGGAAAACGAATCCACGAGCTGGCCAGAAGGTTTCTAAATGCGGTTAAAGAAGCACGGGCCCAGCTCGAATCACGCCAGGGAGTTTTTTCGATTGCGTGTTCCGAACCGGAGCCCTCTTTGCAGGTTTATTCTGCCGGGTAACGACGAAAGGCTGAGAACATTGAAGTCTCGAAATGCGCTTTTGAACTTTGGAACGCGTTAGAGACCTTGCCGATCGAGATTCAGTCTTCCGATGGCAATTAGTTCAAAGGCACACCTTTTGCACCGTAGATGGTTTTCCGGCGTTTTTCGGACGGCCCAATCACGACTCGGTGATCAAGAAATAATGCGGGCCGTTTCGTCAGCGCCAGGCAGCTGATCCGGTAGAAGCGCGGCAACTGCTTTATTCGAACTTCATATTTTGCTTGTCCATTTTGGCCGTTTGCCCTGAGAATGGGGAGTGTTTCCGGGCGAGGCATAACCTTAATCTACAACCAGGATCTGCGCGAACCATTCGAACAAGACGCCGCGTTTGTGTATCCCCAAAATGCAAACTGCGCACGCAGCACAGCCAAAGTTGCATGCTCTGGCCCGTTACGGGCTGGCCATCGCGCTTGTATCAACGGCGCTATTGTTGTCGCTTGTCTTGCGAAATCCCTTCGGGAATCCATTCTGGTTCTTCTTCTCTGTCGCTGTCATTGCCACCACATGGTTCGCGGGGAGAGGGCCAGGTTGGGTTGCGGTTGTTCTCAGTTCGGCGGCGGCGCTGTATTACTTCATTCCACCTGTCAATTCGTTTGCCATCAAATCGCAGGATGTTCCGTTTTTTCTCACATTCGTGGCCTGTGAATTGGTTGCCAACTCGATAATTTCATGGCAAAAGCAATCAGAGGAAGCACTCAGGCGGGCCCGAGATGAGCTTGAAGTGAAGGTTGGCGAGCGCACCATCGAGTTGCAGAGTGCAAACGAGGCGCTTGTGGTGCAGATGGCCGAGCAGAGACGCACTGAAGAGGCGTTGCAAAAGACACGGACTGAACTTGCTCGCGTAGTTCGCATCACCACCATCGGCGAGCTCACGGCCTCTATTGCTCACGAGGTGAATCAGCCGCTGGCAGCGGTTGTGGCCAACGCAGACGCCTGCGTGGCCTGGCTGGCGTTGCAGAGCCCAAATCTTGTCGAGGCGCGGGCGGCAGCGGAACGCGCGATCCAGGGAGCTACGCGAGCATCCGAGGTGATTACACGCATTCGTTCGCTGATCAACAAGGCCGCGCCTGAAAGAGCCAAGGTTCAACTGAATGAGGTGGTCGAGGAGACTGTAACTCTGGCCGACCGTCAAGCGACGAAAAATAATATCTCGGTGGTCACTGACCTATTGCCAAACCTGCCTATAACACTCGGCGACAGAATTCAGTTACAACAGGTCATTTTGAATTTAATGCTGAATGGAATTGAGTCAATGACACGCGTCGGCGGGCGGCCGCGGCGGTTGCTGATCAGCACGCGGATTCAGGGCAGCGACGACATTTGTGTATCTGTTGAAGACAGCGGGATTGGCGTAAGCGCAGAGAACATGCCTCGTTTGTTTGAGCCGTTCTTTACCACTCGATCTCAAGGCATAGGAATGGGACTGGCGATCAGCCGCTCTATCATTGAAGCGCATGGCGGCAGATTATGGGCTGAATCAGTGGTAGATCATGGCTCGGTTTTTCAGTTCACCCTGCCAGGCGGAGGAGGCGTTGGCGCATGAAAGAGCCGGACCCGATCGTCTTCGTGATCGACGACGATGCACTGATCCGCGACGGTATCCAGAGTCTCATCAAGTCCGTTGGCCTGCGCGCGGAAACATTCGCATCGGCGCGCGACTTCATGCTCGCCAAGCGCCCGGACGCGCCGGCCTGCCTGGTTCTCGACGTGCGGATGCCAGGCCTGAGCGGCCTCGATCTTCAACGTCAATTGAGCGACGCGCACATCCACATCCCAATCATTTTCATTACGGGCCACGGCGACATTCCCATGACCGTGCGTGCAATGAAAGATGGGGCAATGGAGTTTCTGACCAAGCCAGTTCGCGGCCAGGACCTGCTGGACGCGGTGCAGAAGGCTATTGCGCATGACAGCGGACTGCGGAAAGAGCGCGCGGAGCTCACGGACGTTCGCAAGCGCTTTGCCTCGCTGACGCCTCGCGAAACGGAAGTGCTGCACCTGGTTGTCGCCGGCCTTCTAAACAAGCAAATCGCGGATGAACTGGGAACCAGCGAACTGACCGTGAAGACCCACCGAGCGCACGTCATGGAGAAGACAAAGGCGGACTCGCTGGCTCAGCTAGTGCGAATGGCAGAACAGCTCAAAAGCGCCTCGCGGAAATGAGTACGCGTCTCCTCCTAAAGCAGGATAGATTTCGATCGGCCGAGTTGCTAGGCTCGTAACTGGCAGGAGATGTTATCCAACGCCAGAGGGGTCAAACTCAAGTGAACGAAACTCCAGCAACCATCGGAATCATCGCGATTGTAGACGACGATGAACCCCTTCGCGAGGCGCTGGGGAGCGTATTAAAGGCCGCGGGCTTTTCAATCGATACGTTCGCCTCCGCGGAAGAATTCCTCGAATCGCCCGCCAGGCGGAAGGTCGCATGCCTGATTTTGGATGTGCGCCTGCCCGGGATGAGCGGCATCGAGTTACAGAGACGGTCATTCGAAACCGGAGACACGATCCCAATTATTTTTGTGACCGCGCATGGGGACGCATCGTTGCGCAAGATGGTGATGAAGGCCGGGGCTGCCGGCTTTTTGAACAAGCCTGTGCGGAGCGATGCGTTGCTCAGGGAAATCTACGCGGCACTGGAGATGACTGCGGCTGACAGACAGCTGTGACGAATGCTACTGAGGAGGAAAGACGTGCTACCTACACTGGTGCCCATTGCGACAGACGAAAACCGCATAACCTTCGAGCGCGCCGAAACTGCTAACGAGTCTTTCACGTCAACGGAGGCAATCGTGGGGAAAAGCACCGCATTGCAATCGGCGCTTCAGCAAGTGAATCTTGTTGCCCCGACCGACACGACGGCTTTGATCCTTGGCGAAACCGGAACCGGAAAGGAACTGATTGCCCGCGCAATCTATGAGCGCTCAAACCGCTCGAAGCGCCCGTTCATTCGCGTAAACTGCGCAGCAATCCCCGCGTCGCTCATCGCATCAGAGCTGTTCGGGCATGAAAAAGGGGCTTTCACGGGCGCGTTGCAGCGCCGGCTGGGCCGGTTTGAAGCTGCAAGTGGCGGGACCATCTTCCTGGATGAGATAGGCGAGCTGCCCTTGGAGACGCAGGTCGCCTTATTGCGAGTACTTCAAGAGCGGGAGATTGAACGCGTGGGAAGCAGCCACTCAATACCCATCGACGTTCGCATTATAGCGGCAACGAATCGCGATCTGCGCGCAGCGGTTGCGGAAGGCACGTTTCGCCGCGATATGTTCTATCGCCTGAATGTCTTTCCTATTCAAATGCCGGCCCTGCGCGAGCGTACGGAAGACATACCGCTCCTGGTTGAGCACCTGGTTCAGAGATATGCGAGCAAGGCCGGCAAGAGATTCCGCTCTATAGAAATGAAAAGCATCGCGGCACTTCAGGGCTACGACTGGCCGGGAAACATACGTGAATTGCAGAACGTGATTGAGCGGGCCGTGATCCTTTGCGAGGGGGAAACGTTCTCAGTTGAGGAGAACTGGGTGACGCGCGAACAAGGCCGCATTCCCACACCCGTTGCCCCGCTTGCCGCGGCGATCGCAGGGCGCGAGAGAGAAGTTATTGAAGCTGCGCTCGCTGAATCCAAGGGCCGGATCTCAGGCCCATCGGGGGCGGCTGCGAAGCTCGGAGTGCCCCGACAAACACTGGACTCGAAGATTGCAAACCTGCAGATCAGCAAGCTGCGTTTTAAAGTCCAGTCGGCAATGGAAGCACCTATCTATACTTCGTCAATCGCATGAAGCGCGGGCCTAATGTTTTGAACCGGCAGAAGAGGCACCGCATTGAGAGCACGAGTTAGTGACTTGTGCTCATTAAATGCGTCCATAGCTTGTTTCGCTCTTAAATAATATCCCGCTCGTGAGCCGCCTGGCCGATTAGTGAATCGCGGGTCAACTATCCTTCAAGATACCTCTATAACATCGTCATCTCGAACGGCCTTTCCGCGCCATTCAGGTGCGCGAATCGTTTAACTCAACACCAGCTTAGTTCCCTTCGCGTCAGAGGCCATTCTTGCGATTGGGACCCGTTGCCAAAACATGCTGAATATTTCTGATTGGCCGGCATTTCTGAACAGACGGCGGCTTGCCAAAACATAACTACCTGTAAATACAGCACAAAGCTTTGGCATGCCGATTGCACTTATAAATTGCATAACTGGAGCAAGCGGCAGTAACACGGGCCAGATAACGCTCCCGGCGGAGGAAAGAAACATGAAAAGGAACGAGGATGTAACTGGCGAAACCGAAAACGTTTCGCTGCACCAGCCGAAGTTTGGTTTGTTTTACGCACTTATCCTGGGAGCATCGGTGGCATGGCCCTCGTTGCTTTTGGCGAGCACACTTTTCCTCGGGCAACCCTTGAAACACGATTCGCAGCGCGACGGCGGTGCGGAGAATGCACAGCAATCTCCATCGCCACAGCCCCCACCGCGAGCAAATGGCAAGACGGGCAACAGCCAGCCGCCTGCCGCGCCGCAACCGTCAAAGAGCGCAAATGGCGAACCACAGCATGGGCCGCCGCGCCCAGGGGGACCTTCGCGGCCGCCTCAAGCAGCTGGGCCCAGGAGCAATCCGGGGCGTCCCGGCACAGGGCCTTCACGGCCTCCTGCTCATGCACATCCGCCGGCACATCCTGCTCCCCGGCCTCCGGTGCATCACTATCCGCACTACGGCCCCGGCCGCCCGCACTATGCCTGGGGGGCAGGCAACGGTTGGCGCTTACATGAATTCTTTCTTGGCGGCACGCCGCGCATGCACAGGATGCATCGCAATCACTTTTTCATCGGGGGGTATTTTCCGCGAGTCTTTGTCGATCGAATCCAGCCCATTCCTGCTGGCCTGATGGTGAATCTGCCGCCGGTGCCTCCGGGATACGAGATCGGATATTACGACGGATATTGCCTCGTCTACGATCCGCGCACTTTGACGATCGTTGGCGTGATCGATCTCTACCGCTACTAACAATGATGGTTGAATCGTTCGCTAACTGCTAACTGAACTTAAGCGGCCGCTCATTTTCTGGTGATTGCGGAACTGGACTTAAGAGGGAGGAAATGAATGTGGAATCATTTCAATGCTTCGAGCGGCGGCTCGACAGTTCTGAATGAAGAAAGCCCGGCTTTGGGTCATGGGTGGAATGTGTGGCAGTCGATTGAAGGCATGCTATGCACGGTTGGGCTGGGACTGATTGCGAGTTACGGGGCGGCCCGGCTGGAATGCCTTCTCAGTTACAGGGCAGCCATGAAGGAGTTTGCCGCTGTTGAAGAGCATGGGCCAGCCTCGGCGGGCAGTTACGAGAGAGATAGGAGTTTGCCGCCAGCCGACATGAGCACCTGGGATGAAAATCGGGCGCGCGCCTACAGGGAGAGCCAATCCAAACAGATTGGAGTTCCGATGGGAGTGCTCCAGATTCCCAATATCCACCTTGCAGTTCCGCTGCTGGAGGGGACCGACGACCTGACGCTCAACCACGCCGTGGGCCACATTGCCGGAACGGCCCGGCCTGGAGAGCAAGGGAACATTGGAATCGCCGGTCACCGCGATGGTTTTTTCCGAGGGCTCAAGGACGTGAGACTCGGAGATGCGATCGAGCTAAGAACTGCGAAGGGCACGGATAAGTACGTTATCGACCAAATCCGCATTGTCACACCAGACAACGCGGGTGTCTTAAAGCGGCGGCCCGTTGCCTCACTTACGCTCGTTACCTGCTACCCGTTTTACTTCATTGGCAGCGCACCAGAACGTTACGTAGTCATGGCTTCTCTCACGCATGAGACAAGCAGTGGGCCTGGAAGTTCGCCGCCAGGCTCGGAATCACCAACCAGCAAGACCAACAAGGAGACACAATGAACAACACGAACGCAGGATTTCACCGGATCGCCCGGAATTCCGTCTTCATCGCTATCGCCGCAATGGCGTCAGCAGGGACCTGGGCGCAAGACACAACCACAACAACCATCCAGCACGGCGTGCCGTCCTTTAACACCGAGGTTCGGAACGCACAGGTGGTGTACGTAGAAGGCAACGATCTGGTTCTCAAGCTGGAAACCGGAAAGCTGGAGCACCTAGTGGTTCCTGACTCGGACAAATTCACAATCGATGGCAAGGATGTGACGGTGCACGAATTGACGCCGGGCACAAAGCTGAGCCAGTCCATTACCACAACCTCCGCGCCGCGGTTTGTCACGACGGTGAGAACGCTCAAGGGAAAAGTGTGGCACGTGAGCGCTCCCCACTCTGTGATTGTGAGTCTTCCGGATCACACCAACCAGACTTTCACCGTTCCAAAGAATGCCGAGTTCACTGTGAATGGCAAGCCGAAGTCGGTGTACGACCTAAAGAAGGGGATGAATTTCGAAGCAACCATCGTAACGGACAGCAGCGAGACAGTAATGTCGCAGAACAAGTCGATAACTGGCACTGCGCCGGCTCCCGCGACGATCCCCTTGCTTGGCGTGCTGTTGTTCCGGAGGCCCGCACCCGAGGCTGCTGCTTCACCTGTGACCGAGGCGAGCGCAGAGCCGCCGGCGGAGTCCCTGCCCAAGACGGGTTCTGAGGTGCCGCTAATGGGGCTTCTTGGCGGACTTGCTCTGGCGGGATCGTTTGGCCTGAAAGCGGTTCGGCAGAAATTCACAAACTGACATTCAACGGCCCGCAAGAGTTTGTTCGCCTCGCGGGAAGCCGGCTTGGATGGGATTGGGCGATTGAAGCGTTGCAGCAATGTAGAAGTTAGCTTTGCGCTTGTAACTCGAACGCACGATCCCTCGAGGAAAGAGATTAACCATCAACAACCGAGTTAGCGAGATATGCTCGACTAACTGAAAAGGAGATCACAATGAAATCGAGAATGAATGGAACTTTGTATTTTCTGTTAACCACGGTGGGAATGCTGATAGGCGTTCCTTCCGCGCATGCCGCGGATACGGTGGCGACAGCCCCGGTCCCGGTGAAAATGACTGTCACGGCAAACGTGGCCAACAGCAAGCGCTCGCCTGAGATTACCCAGGGCGATGTTCTAGTAAAACAGGGGAAGACGCGCCTGGAAGTGACGAGCTGGGTTCCGGCGCGTGGAGAGCAGGCGGGGCTTGACCTGTTTGTGCTTATCGACGACGTATCCGACACGAGACTCGGCCTGGAGCTCGACGACCTGCGAAGCTTTATTCAATCTCAGCCGGAGACGACCGCGGTTGGGGTTGGATACATGAGGAATGCAACCGTGGACATCCGGCAGGTTTTCACCACCGACCACGCCGCGGCAGCACAGGCCTTGCGTTTGCCCCTGGGAAGCGCAGGCGCTTACGGCAGTCCGTATCTTTCGGTGGTGGACTTGATGAAGGGCTGGCCCGAAGACGGTCATCGGCGCGAGGTGCTGATGATCACGGACGGGATCGATCGTGCAGGCCGGCACCTGGGTTGGCACCGGGGGTACAGCAATAATCCGGATGCCGACACGGCGATCGCGGTGGCTCAAAAAACAGGAACGATCATTCACACCATGTATGCTCCCGCCGCGGGCTTAACGCACCGCAACTACTGGGTGGCGACGAATGGGCAAATGAACATGGCGAGGCTGTCAGATCAGACTGGAGGCGCTTCCTATTATCTTGGAATCCACAGCCTGGTGAGTTTCAAGCCTTACCTCGATTCTCTTCAGCAGGTACTCGACAATCAATATCTATTAAGCTTTTCTGCCACGCCTGGAAAGAAGGGCGGCTTGCGAAGCATCAAGCTCAGCACCGAGGTGGCGGGAGTTGAATTTGCCGCCCACGATGCTGTGTGGGTTCCGGCCGCGAAGTAAGTCTTACGGCACGCCAGGCGCGATGAAAATGAGCGCCGAAGGCAATTGCTGTTCGGCGGCCCTGGCCGCCGAACATTTTGCAGCGGGGAATACCTGTATGCTTCGACGCCCGCAAGGCTTACAAGAACAAAGGAGGAAATGCAAATCGACCTACAGTTGAACTGCGGACTGCACCTCAATTTTCTGGAGGGAGCGAGGATGAAGCCGGCCCGCGCGGAGGTCTCGGCGCTTCATCAGCATAAAGAAGACGGGAACGAGGATGAGGACGTGGATCGTCGAAGTGATCATTCCGCCAACGATGGGTGCGGCAATTGGCTTCATTACATCTGAACCGATGCCTGACTCCCACAGAATCGGCGCGAGGCTCAGTACAACGGCGGTGACCGTCATAAGCTTGGGACGCAGGCGCTGAACGGCTCCCGCGATGGTGGCTTGCACGAGGTCGATTTCAGTGAGAGGCGTGCCTTGCTTCATGCGCTCCTCCAACGCTTCGTGCAGGTAAACGACCATGACAACTCCGGTCTCGACGGCAATGCCAAAGAGCGCAATGTAACCAACCCACACGGCAACGCTGAAGTTGTAGCCGAGCAGCCATTGCAACAACAGCCCTCCTGACATGGCGTAGAAGGCCGGGAAGATGAGCACAGCCGCCTCCTCGACGGATTTGAACACCAGGTAAAGAAGCAGAAAGATGACGAAGAAGACGATGGGCAAAATGATCATGAGCCGCTGCTTGGCGCGCACCTCGAACTCGTATTCGCCAGCCCAACGCCAGGTGTAACCGGCGGGCAGCGCAAGTTTCTGATGCATCAGGGCATTGGCGCGATTGACAAAGCCGCCGAAGTCGCTGGTCTTCAAGTTCAAATACACGTAGCCGGTAAGGGAGCCGTCTTCGTCGCGGATCATAGCGGGCCCGCGCGAGTAATAAACGCGCGCAACCTCACTGACGGGAATCTGCGCGCCGGAAGGAGTGGGGATCAGCGCCTCGGTCAGTGTCTTCGACGTATCGCGAAAATCGTGCAGGTAGCGAACGGCAATTGGAAAGCGCTCTCGGCCTTCGACATTTTCGGCAATGTCCATGCCGCCGATCTCAGAAGAAACCACGCGTTGAATATCGGCAACGGTGAGGCCGTAGCGCGCTGCCGCCGGGCGGTTCACGTCCACGTTGAGGTAGAAGCCTTGTGAAACGCGTTCGGCATAAATCGTCGAAGCCTCGGGCATGGTGGAAAGCACCTGCTGCATCTCGGCGCCGAGTTCCTGGATGCGATTCAAATCCGGGCCCTGTATCTTGATGCCGATTGCGGTCTTGATGCCGGTGAGCTCCATATCGAGGCGGTTCTGGACGGGCATGGTCCAGGTGTTGGTGAGACCTGGAAATTGCAGCTTCTCGTCCATCTCTCGAATAAGTTTTTCGTAGGTCATGCCGGGGCGCCACTGCTCGCGCGGCTTGAGCATGATGGTGGTGTCGTACATATCGAGCGGTGCATTGTCAGTGGCGCTATCAGACCGGCCGACGGTTCCAAAGACCGTTGAAACCTCAGGGAACGAGCGTATGATTCGGTCCTGCTGCTGCATCAGGCTGGCGGCCTGAGTGATGGAAATTCCCGGCAGTGAGCTTGGCATGTACAGTGCGGAACCTTCGTACAAAGCGGGCATGAACTGGCTGCCGATGCGAAAGCAGAGCGGAATGGTGGCGGCGAGAAAGGCGAGATTGAGCAGGACGACGATCTTCCAGTGGCGCAGGCACCAGCGCAGCACCGGCAAGTAAAGCGCCTGGCTGGCGCGCGCGGCGGGATTCTTGGCTTCGGGCAGCAGTTTGCCGCGCAGGAAGAACGGCATCAGCGCCGGCACCAACGTGATGGAAAGCAGCGAAGAAAAAATGAGCGCCAGCGTCTTGGTCCACGCGAGCGGACGAAACATGCGGCCCTCCTGCGCTTCAAGCAGAAAGACGGGCAGGAAAGAGACCACGATGATGATGAGCGAGTAGAAGAGCGCAGGGCCGACCTGCTGGGCCGCGCCGACAAGGATGAGGCGGCGTTGTTTGTCGCTGAGTTGCGCCGCGTCAGGGCGCTCGGCGATATGCCGGTAGCCGTTTTCAACGATGACGATGGCCGCATCGACGAGCACGCCGATAGCCAGCGCCAATCCGCCCAGCGACATGATGTTTGAGCTCACCTTGAGGTAGTACATGGGGATGAACGCGGCGAGGGCAGCGATGGGCAGCGTGGTGATGGGCACCAGGGCCGACCGGAAATGGAAGAGAAAAAAGATGCAAACGAAGCTGACGATAATGGCTTCGATGATGAGGTCGCGCTTGAGCGTGTGAATGGACTGATTGATAAGCCAGGAGCGGTCGTAAGCCGTAACAATCTCGACTCCCGGAGGCAGGGACGGGCCAATTTCCTTTAGCTTGGCCTTAACGCCGTCGATAACATTGAGCGCATTGGTGCCGTAACGCGTGACCACAATGCCTCCGACGGTTTCGCCTTCGCCCTGCCAGTCGGCCGCGCCGCGGCGCACGTCGGGGCCAAGTGTGACGGTACCCAGATCGCGCACCAGCACAGGCGTGCCGTTCTTCGTCGCAACCGGAACATTTTCGAGATCGGAGACATTGCGCAGATAGCCCAAGCCGCGAATCATGTACTCAGCGCCGCCCATTTCCAGTACATCGCCGCCAACTTCGTTTGTGCTTTGGCGTACGCGGTCAATGACCGTGGAAGCCGGAATGTTGTAAGAGAACAGTTTTTGCGGATCGAGATTTACCTGGTACTGGCGCACGAATCCGCCAATGGTTGCTACTTCGGCGACGCCGGGGACGGTCTCCAGTTGATAGCGCAGAAACCAGTCCTGGAGCGAACGCAGATCGGCCAGGTTGTGCTTGTGCGAGCGGTCGACGATGGCGTACTCATATACCCACCCGGCGCCCGTGGCGTCGGGGCCGATGGACGGATGAACGTCCGCCGGCAAACGCCCGGCAAGCTGCTGCATGTATTCGAGGACCCGCGACCGCGCCCAGTAGAGATTGGTGCTGTCGTCGAAAATGACGAAGACGCAGGAGTCGCCGAACATGGTCTGGGCACGAACGCTCTTGACGTGCGGCGCGGCCAGCAGCGCGGTGACGATGGGATACGTTACCTGGTCTTCGACAACATCGGGGGGCTCGCCGGGCCAGTTGGTGTGAACCACGACTTGCACGTCGCTGATGTCAGGCAAGGCGTCGAGAGGCACACGCTGCAGCGACCACACGCCCGCAACGGTGAGCAGAATGGCGGCCATAAAGACCAGAAAAGGGTTGCTCGCGCACCATGCGATGGTTCGTGAGATCATCACATGCCTCCCGTGACATCGACGGTGAGCCTTTTGACGGCGATGGTGGTTCCCGCACGCTGAACAGTGACAGTGACATGCCAAGTGCCGCCGGAGTCGAGCTCAAGCGACCCTTCGTACATGCCCTGACCTTTAGCGCCGATGGCAGCGGCCGTGTGCAAAGCGGCCATGCCCATCGCGGGCATTGCGGGCATCGCGAATATGGCCGATACCTGAACACCATCGACAGGTTTTCCGTCAGCGCCGGTAAGCTTGATGCGCACCGTGTTGTTGCCCTTCCGAGGAGTGGAAGGCTCGGTGGTCATTTCGATATTGATTTGATCGTGCTGCGAAGCGGAGGCCGGCAACTGCGCTGTGGAGGAGCTTGCACTTTGCTGCACAGGAGTGAACGATCCCAGCGCCGCTTGCAATTGAGCTTCGGAATCCACCAGGAAGTTGGCCGAACTTACGACGCGATCGCCAGGCTGAAGTCCTTTGAGCACGATGACGGAGTCCTCGATCTGCGGGCCCGTTTGAATTTCGCGCGGTTCGAGATTGCCGTCACCGTGATCGATAAATGCAATAGCTCGCGAACCAGACTGAAGAACGGCGGACGCAGGAATGACAAGTTGCTTGCCAAGCGGAAGGTTGATGTCGACGTTCACGAACATGCCGGGTTTCAGCACCACGCCTGGGTTGCGGAAAATAAGGCGCACGCGTACTGTGCGCGTCGCCATATCGACCTGGGGAAGAATCTGATCGACGCGGCCATTGAAATTGCGGCCCGGATACGCGTCGACTGTGACCGCGGCCGAATCGCCTGGTTTCAAGCGCCCCACCGCGTCTTGAAAGACATTGGCGTAAACCCACACCGTGGAAAGATCGGCGATGGTGTAGAGCTTTTTGTCGGGCTGGACGTATGCGTTGGGCAGCGCGTTGCGTTCGATGATGAATCCCGACGCGGGCGACTCGACTGCGATTTCTCGCTCGACCTTGCCGGTCTGCTCGAGCGAAGTGACAACAGCGGCCGGAACGCCGAATTGGCGCAAGCGTTCTTCAGCTGCGTCGAGCAGCCAGCCGCTTTCCTGCGCGGCCATTCCATGCGAATCGAGAACGAGAGACTTCTGGTTCTGCCGGGCAAGAAGATACTCCTGCTCGGTGCTGACGAGATCGGGGCTATAGATGGTGAAGAGGCGCTGTCCCTTTTTCACATACTGATAAGTCGCATTCGCGGAGACGCTCTGAATCCACCCGGCGAAGCGCGTTTGCACGTAGGAAAGGCCCTGTTCATCAATGTCGACGTTGCCGGGTATGCTGAGCTTGTCGTTGACAATTTTCAATTGTGCAACGGCTGTAGTGACGCCGATCTGCTGCAAGCGCTGCGGCGAAATCTGGATGGGGCCGAGTTGTGGTTCTCCGCCGGCAGGAGCCGCGCCTTGCGGGTCTGGTGCATTTGAAGCCGCCGGACCACGCGCTACAACCGGGTCGCCAGTTTGTGCGGGTGGCAAGGGACTGCCGTGATGCAGCAGAAGATAGCCAACTCCCGCCGCGAGTGCAGCGCAGGCGGTGAGAGCCAAAAAGAATGCTTGTCGATAGAGGCGGTCGCTCATTGATTTTCCTCCGGCGTTGCTGTCGGCTGTTGGGTGTTTGCGTCGATGGGCGTGCCGACGGCGAGTTCAAGGTCAGACATGCTCGCGGCAAATTCTTCCATCGACTGGAACCACGCAAGATTCACGTCGATGACGGCCATTTGGCTATCGAGCAGGTCGAGAAGATCGGTCTGGTTGTTTTCATAGGCGATGATGGCAGCGTGAAGCGTTGCCTCGGCCTGCGGCTCAAGCGAGTCGTGGTAGACACGCGCCATCCGCTGCGCCGCGCGTGCCTCAGCCACCGCTTCATCAATCTGGCCAAAAACCGCATTGCGCATTGCCGCAACTTCGGCGTCCTGCTCCGTGACTTTGACCGCCGATTCGCCAATCTCCGCATCGTGTTTTTTTCGATTGAGCCACGGTAGAGTCACAGAGCCCTCGAGCATGTAATTGTTGCGCGGATTGTTTCCTGTCGGCATCAGCATGTACCCGCCGGCAACAGTGAAGTCGGGCACAAAGGCTTTATTGGCGAGCGATTGTTCCTGGCGGCTCTTTTCCGCCGCTGCCTGGGCTTCAAGCAAGTCAGGGCGCGACTGGAGCGACAGTTGCCGCAATTGTTTGCCGGCCGGCAGATCGGCGCCGATCCCAAAGTCGCCTTGCACGCGAATCGGAGTGGCGGGATCGCGCCCCAGCAGCGTGTTCATGCGCGCGCGAGCAACTTCCGCGTCGCGCTCAAAGCGGATGATATGTTCTTCAAGCCGCGTCATCGCAAGCTGTGCCTTCAACACATCCTGCTGAGGAACCTTGCCCACCGTGTACTTGATGCGCGCTGCTTCAATGGCTTGGCGCGCAATGGCTACATGCTGGTCGTGAATGCGCAGCTCTTCCTGTGCCAGCAACAGATCGAAGAATGCCTTGCGAGCCTCGACACGAATCCGCAACCGCACCACTTCCAATTCATCCTTTGCCTCGGTCACATCGGACTTGGCAATCGTGGTTTGGAGCACACGCTTTCCGGGGCCGGGCAGTGACTGGCTCAACATCAGCATGTTTTGCGCGGCGTTATAGTCCCAGGGCTTGTTGAGCGGCACCTGCCAGTTGCGAACCATGAGCTGCGGATCATCGAGCTTGCCTGCCGTCGGTACGTGCGCCTCGGCCATGGAAACTTTTCGCGCGGCAACGTGAATCTCAGGATTTTCGACCTGCGCCATTCGCTCAACTTCATCCAGAGTCAGCGGCGCGGCTAAAACATCGGAGGGCTTCGGGTTGTCGATGACCTTCTTGAAGGCAGCCAGTTGGCTGCTTGCCCCAGGCGCTTGCGCAACGCTACTGCTTAGAGACGCAAAAACGGCAAGACTGCAAATTGCAATAAAAAGAGTTTTCATTTTTCCCCCGAATCGATGGGTGGTTCATGACACTGCTGCTCATGGCATGGGCTCGAGCGCGCCGTGCGCCAGACGCACAGGGACACACGAGTCCTCAGTCAGGAATCGAAAGAGGAAAAATCAGATTCGAAGTATGGTGCCCGCGCCCGACTGCAATGGAGGGGGCGGAGCTTTGGAGGAGAAGAGGATTTGGCCTGCAGGGCGGTTGATGTCGGAGGGAAGTGCGGAGACAAATGACTGCACGGCCCCGAGCGGGCGCGCGGGCGCTACTACGCCGCCCTGGGGTTCCGCCGTCCCGGATGGCTGTAACTGGCAGCAAGGGTGAGCGTCGCTCATTGCCGCGCTATCGCAATCCGTCATCATTGCGCGGCAGCAGGAGTGGCAGGGAACGGGCGTGAAGCAGGCGAGCGCCGGTGCAGCGGCCCAGGGGGCCACAACCGCCAGCATCAAGATCGCGCCTTTTCTCCCCATGAATACAGTGTAAGCCGAAATTTGAAAAATGGCACCCGCTGGCATGTCGCTGCGTGCTGCCATCGACAGTTTGGCTTTCGGCGCCATTTTCGTGCATATTTTGACCAAAGACGGGCAAATAGGCGGTCTTTTTAACGGAGAAACTAGCTATATTGACGCTTGGCTGTCCTGTGCGATGAAGTCGTATGTTTATGATTAATAACCGGTTATCTCTTGTGCCACATGTCCGGTGGGCAATGGAAAGCGGGGATTTCCAGGAGGAGGGGGGTGGGGTATTTAGTTTTTTCAGGCCTCACCGACAGGGCACGCCCCTGTCATCTTCGGCGAGGGCGCTCCTTCTCCACCCTGATTGTGCGCCGACTGACGGTTATTTTTGGCAACTTGGAGTCACTGCAGCCACTTCCCAGGTTCCTCTGGATCATTCTTCACAACAGCTCCGGCTTTGAGCTGGTCCAGATGCCAGAAGGGGGCGTCCATGTGTTCCGCCCATGCGAAAGACGTGTTGTCCAGCACCAGGATAGCGGAGCACAAAGCCTTGGTTGTTGCCGAGAGGGCTAATTGTCGAAACAGGGATGAGGGAGAACAGGAGAAGCGGCAATTGGATGCGATGGGGTACGAGGTGGTTCCGCAGGACCTTCCAGTTTGGAAAAGTTCTCGCCAATCAGCTGTCTTGCCGCGACCCTCACCGTCTCGGCAGCCGCACTTCGATGCGCACACCTTTGCCCTGGGCGCTCGTCAGATTGAACCTTCCCCCTGACCGCTCCACTCGCTCCTTCATGCCTTTGAGCCCGAAGCGGTGACCGCTCTCGCAATCCACCTGCTCGGGGTCGAATCCGCAGCCATCGTCGTCCAGATCCAGAACCAGTTCGCTGCTCTTGTACCTGAGGGCTACATCCACGCGGGCCGGATGGCCGTGCAGCATGGAGTTGTGGACCGCCTCGCGCGCCACCATCAGCAGATCGTGGGCGGCAGGCTCTGTAACTGCGAAGGGCGAGCCGCTCATCGTCCACGCGACGGGCACCTGGAACTCGCTACTGAGCTGGCGGGTCATGCTTTCGAGCTTCTCGCCAAGGCTGTCGGCATCGTCTGCCTTGCGTAGGTTCCAAATGGCGTCGCGCGCCTCGTCGATTGTGTTGCGCAACTGCAGCCGCGCAAATTCCATCAGCCCTGCGCCGCGGCTCTCGTCTGGGTCTTCCATCGCCAGCGCTTCAAGCACCGCCGAGACTCCTGTGCACCCCTGGATTACGGTGTCGTGCATTTCGCGCGCCAGGCGGCTGCGCTCTTCCAGCACCGCCTCAAACCGTGCCCGCACATGGCGCACACGGTACTGATACAGGCCAAAGATCAGCAGCGCGATGAGCGCGGCACAGCAGGCAATAAACCACCACGTGCGATAAAAAAACGGCCGCTGCACAATCGCGATTGAGGCCTCGCTGACCGCGCCGGAATTGCTGGCTTCAAACACCTGTACCCGAAAACGGTAGCGGCCCGAAGGCAGGTTGGTGTAGTCGGCCGTGCGCGCCGTCGTGGGTGCGCTCCAGGTCTTTTCAAAGCCCTCAAGCATGTAGCGAAAGCGCAGGCCGTCTTGCGAGCGCAACTGGATGGGCGTGAAGTCGAACTCGAGGCGGCCGTTGCCTGGCCGCAATTCGACCGGCCCGGCAATCGCCACCGGCCGACCATCGGCAAGAACCCGCTGGATGGTGAGCACCGGGGGCGGCAGCGGTTTGAGTTCCAGCGGCAGGATATGAATGGGGCCGAGATTACTGGGGAACCAGACGTCGCCTGCCGCGGTGATCGAGCCGGACGATTGCGTGCCGCCGTAGATTTCAGTGTTGGCGGTCATGCCGGCGGTGGAGTAGAACGTGAGCGCGAGATGGCGCGGGGGCGATGCGGCCTGTGCATCCAACTCGTGGCGATTCATTTGCGCTACGCCGTTCGGGCCGCTCATCCAAAGATGGCCGGCGTTATCTTCGAGGATCTGATAGATCGCGTTACTGGCCATGCCGTCCTCGACGGTGAAGTGCGCCAGCCCGCCATCGCGCAAGCGGTACAAGCCGTTGTCGCGCGTGCCGAACCAGAGGCTCCTGTCGGCGTCCTCGTGAATGGCCCAGATCTTCATCTGCGCCAGCGGGACAGTCGCCGGGTCGTTGAGGAAGGTGTCGCCGCGCACGTGGTTTATTCCGCGATCCGTTCCCACCCAAAGATCGCCGGCGTGGTCGATCAGCAAAACGCGGATGCTTGGATAGATGAGTCCATTGCCCACGTAATATTGGCGCATGGTCAGTTTCCCATTTTCCTCCACAATGTGATTGAGACCGCCGTCGGTGCCTACCCACAGGCTGCCGTCGTGCGCCTGCGCGATGGCGCGAATGAAGGAGTTGAGCGTGGAAAAATGCGTGGCCTTGCCGTCTGCAATGCGAAAAAGTCCGTTGCCGTCGGTTCCTACCCACAACGCTCCAGAGCGGTCGCGAAGGACATTGCGGACATGCACCCGGCCGGCGCCGGGCAAATTTTTGAGAACGAATGCGCCGTCTTTCCATTGGAAAAGCTGGGCCGATGCAGCCCAGATGCTGCCGTCGCGATCCTGGTAGACGGTTCCGAAATCAGAATCGCTGGGCGTGGGAAAGGCGACGATGCTCACGGGCGACCGCGTGAGGCGCAGCATGCCTGCCTGCGTTCCGATCCAGAAGTTGTCTTCGCCGTCGGCAAAGAAGTTGAGCACTGTGTTGCTGGGCAACGCGGCGGGCGCAATAATGCGGTTGGACTTGCCATCGCGCAACTGGAACACACCTTGCCCGATGGTTCCAATCCACAGCACACCGTCGCTGGTTTGTCGCAGGGCGCGCACGGTGCTCGCTATGCCCGGCACCGGCCGGAAACCATCCTGCCCCGGAGGCATGGACTCGAGACCCGCAACCGTGCCCACCCACATGGTTCCATCCTGCGTCTGAGCGATGGATTTCACCATGTTCTGGCCGAACCCTTCGCCCAGCGAATACATGCGGGCAGACCTGTGTTCGATGCACGCCAGGCGGTATCCCCCGGCCCAAAGACGGCCGGCGCTATCCTGAAAAATGGCATGGACCGAGATCTCAGGGATGTTGGCGGTTCCATCGACGCGCACAAAGCGGTTCTGGCGGAACTGCATCAGCCCGTTGTCCGTTCCTGCCCACACCATTCCCGAAGCATCCTGAAACAGGGCGCGCACAAAGTCGCTGCTCAGTCCTTCTTTCGTCGTCCAGGACTCGAAGCGGCCATCGGTCATGCGGGCAACGCCGCCGCCTTCGGTGCCGATCCACAGCGCGCCATCGCGCGAAACCATCAGGCAAAAAACGCTGTTCTCATGAAGCGCCGGCGTGTTTTGCCGGTCGAAGACCGTGAAATGGACTCCATCAAAACGAACCAATCCGCCGCTGGTGCCAATCCACAGGTAGCCGTCGCGCGTCTGCGCAAAGGCCTGGACTGTTTGTTCGGGTAATCCATCGGATGCCTGCCACACATGCCGCGTATATCCTGAAAAAGCCTCGCCGTGCCCCACCGCGCAAGTGAGCGCGATGACGACCGAGGCGGCTGGCGCAAGCCAGGCGGGGAATGCGCGTGCTCTGTGCATGGCGGCGCTCAGTATACCGCGAAGCCGATGGATGCTGTCGAATGCTTCCTGCTTCGGCTCCGCTCAACGCTCGCCCATCGAGACGAATACCGATACGAACGCCGCAATTGGTCCGGTCAGCAAGCTGGAGAGCCGACGGATGCTTCCCGAGCGCCGTGTCGAGCTCCCCTTAGGCGGTCAGCGACCCGTCGTGAGGCGATGGGCGAAATTTCTGCACACAACCGATTTATTTCGAAATAGTTGCAGGCGAAATGCGCGATTCTCCTCAATCCGACTTTCGTCGGATTCGCGCCGCTTACTGAAAGGCATATCATCCGGTACTGCAGACTGGGGCAAGCCTTATGCTGACTGGAAATTGCGGCTGCCCTGGTCGTGTCTTGAAGGAAGGCCACGGAGGAAAATCATGAAAAAGCTCAGCCTCATGCTGGGAGCGGCAGCAATATTGGTGTGGTTCATGATGTGCACTATCCCGGGGGCGCACGCCCAAAGCAACGCGGCAACGCTGACCGGCACTGTCACCGATCCGACCCACGCAGTCATTCCCAAGGCAGCCGTCAGCGTCACCGACGAGGCCTCGGGCGTCGTCCGCAACGCGGCCAGCGATGGCGCCGGTTTCTTTTCGTTTGTCGGCCTGCCGGTGGGCACCTACGACGTAAACGTCTCCGCGCCGGGCTTTAATAGCTTGCTGCGCAAGGGCATCGTGGTCCACATCGGCGACCAGATCGAGCTGAAGGATATTGCGCTCACCGTGGCCGGGAACAACGCGTCGGTGACCGTAACTGCAACCAGCGATGAGATGACGCCCACCACATCCGGCGAGGTGAGTTACACGCTCACCGATACGCAGATTAAGAACATGAATATCCAGAGCCGGAGCGCCATCGAGCTGCTGGGCCTGGTGCCCGGCGCGGGCAACACCGGCAACTTTACGCAGTCGCAGTACAACACCGGCCAGGCCGGATTTACCCAAAACGCCAGCACCTATACCGTGAATGGCAACCGCTTTGACCAGGTGCAGATCGAGAGCGAAGGCGCGACGGTGACCGATTTGAACACTGCGGGCTCAGTAGCCGTGACGCCAAACGTGGATATGATCTCAGAACTCAAGGTGGAGTCGGCCGCATACTCGGCCGCCGAACCCAACGGACCGGTCGTGGTGTCCACCGTGACCAAGTCCGGCGGGCGTGACTTCCACGGCGAGGGTTACATGACGGCGCGCAACTACAATTTGAACGCCAACGACTGGCAGGAGAAGTCCATCGGTTTTGCCCGGCCGCAAAGCGCGCTTTATTATCCGGGCGTAAACATCGGCGGACCGGTGCTGTGGCCCGGCGTGAGCCGGGACCATGAAAAGCTCTTCTTCTTCGCGGCCACCGAGATTGCCCAGCAGCACGTGGACCAGGGCGTGCGCAAGGCTGCCGTACCCGCCGAAGCCGGATCGCCGGGCTATACCGGCGCGGGCATGGCCAACGGCGATTTTACCGATTCCGCCTACATCAGCTCATTTTCCACCGCCGGCAACGGCTATCTCTTCTGGCCGGTCGCCAGCCAGCCCTGCAGCGGCAGCTACTACAGCACGGCTTGCGCCAATGAGGTCTACGGCTCGAATCCATGGGGCATGATTCAGAAGACTGCCATCGATCCGGCCGGGCAAATTCTGCTCAACGCGTTTCCCCTGCCCAACGTCAACCCCATGAACTACGGCGGTTACAACCTGATCACCGATTTCACCACCTCAAACCCGCGCAACCAGGAAGACCTGAAGCTGGACTACGCCATCAGCAACAACACGCACCTCTCAGGCCGCTTTAATCATGAGAACGAAAGCGTGCCGTGGCCCTATGGACCGTACAACGTGTGGAACCAGGTTCCCTATCCCGCCTACCAAACCGGCAAGAATGCTTCCAATTCTGTCAACCTGATGTTGATCAGCAACTTCGGTTCCTCGCTGACCAACGAGGCGTCGCTTGCGTACACGCGATTCACGCTGCGCGAGGCGCTCAGCAACTTGAACGCCGTCTCCACTTCCGCACTCGATTACCCCTATCCACTCCTCTTTACAAACCAGTCCGGATTGATTCCCAACGTGGAGTTCGAGGGCGGCAACACTGAAATCGCCAACGATCAGTTGTACATCGCCGGCGGCGAAGCGCCTCCGTTCCTCGGCGCGCAAAATTCCTACACCTTCAACGATGCGCTCACCAAGCTGCTCGGCAAGCACCTGCTCAAAGCCGGCTTTTACGCTGAGGTCGGCCGCTTCAACAATCTCACCACCGGCAACGACAACGGTTCCGTATCGATGGATACCTATTGCGGAACCGCAGGCAACGACTGGGCCGACCTGCTGCTGGGCCACACCTGCGAGTGGTCACAGAGTTCCACCAACATCCAGGCCGATATGGAGAACAACCGGTTTGACTTCTTCGCCCAGGATACGTGGAAGGTTGCTCCACGCCTGACACTCAATTACGGCCTGCGCGTGGACCACATCGGCTGGTGGTACGACCGCAAGGGACGCATCGCGATCTTCAATCCCGCAGCCTACGTTCCCACCTCCTCCTACACCGCCTATAGCGGAATGCAGAGCCACGCCACCACCCCCGGTGTTCCGCTGTCGGGCTCTCAACCGCTGAGCTTTCAGCCGGCGCCGGATGTGGGATTTGCCTATGATTTGTTCGGCGGCGGCAAGACCATCGTGCGCGGCGGCTTCGGCACCAGCTATTACATCGATCCCGGCATCAACGCTTACTCGGCCATCGAGGCTCCGCCGAACTTCGATGTCGTCACACTTTATGCTTCGGGTTCGCCGGGCTACTCGCTCTCCGGCATCTCCAGCCTCGGCTACTCGGGCACGCTGCCAACTGTGTGGGGCACGGCATTCCCCAGCGATCACCGCCCGCCGGTCACGTATTCCTGGAACTTCGCGGCCTCGCACCTTTTCCCCTGGTCCAACAAGATCGAGGTCAACTACGTGGGCAACTCCAGCCACCACCTGGTAGGCTACGGCATTCAAAATGCGGTGCCACAGGGCAGCGAAACGGGGCCGTACTACGGCACGTACTACGACCAGCTCTATCGCCCTTACGCGAACTATGCCGACATCTCGACCCACTTTCACAACTTGGACTCCAGCTACAACGCGCTGCAACTGATGGTGACGCGGCAAAAGGGATGGTTGAATTACTGGGGCAGCTACACCTTCGGCAAAACGTTGGCCTATAACGCCGAAGACGCATTCGACATGAGGCGCTGGTATGGGCCCGCGCCCTTCGACCGCTCGCAGATGCTCAGCTTCTCTTACTACTTAAAGCTGCCGGCGTTCGGCAGGCGCCTGGGCGGCAGCAAGCTCGCCAGCGGCGCGCTCGACGGATGGCAGTTCTCGGGCATCTTCCAGGCCATGACCGGAGGACCGATCTCATTCAACACCTACAACGGCAACGAGTACGCGGCCAACCGCAACGTGATCGGGATCTATGGCACGGTGCCTATGACCGAGTATGGCTACTCCGACAATATCTCGCTCAGCGGCGCCTATGCCGATGGATCTCCCGATGAGGTGGCTGTCCCGGAGCTTTTGTGCGATCCACGCCAGGGGCTGAAGAGCGGCCAATACTTCAACGCAAGCTGTTTTGGCGCGCCGGGGCACCTGCAGAATGGCAACTATCGTTTGCCTTACATCCACGGCCCCGCCTTTTTCAACGACTCGACGGGCATCTTCAAAGCCTTTCCGATGCGCGAGGGACGAAGCCTGGAAATTCGCGGCGAGGCCTTCAACCTCTTTAACCACCCCTGGAATGAATTCATCGCAACCGATTCTCGTATGTACATCGGCTACGAATCCATCCCCGCCGGTTCGGGTTCAAATTATCCGTCCGCCGGAACGCTGCCCAGTACGCCGAATGCGGGGGTCGTCGACAACAAGACCGGTCACCGCGAAATCCAGTTGGCCGCGAAGTACTACTTCTAGGCCCTTCAGTGCTTGAAATGAAACGCTCTGTGCCCCCATCCTTTCGACCGATTCCTGGCGAAAGGGTGGGAAAGCATAGTTTTAATCCCTGGTTGATCTGTCGTCCCGCGATTGCCTTTCAATGCAAGATGAGTACACCATCTGCGGCCATTTATTCATGCGTAAAGCTTTCTTCTCGATTTGCGTTGTCTTTCTTGCTCTGCTCCTCGCGCCTTCCGCGATGGCGCAGAGCTATGCCAATGGCGCCGACGTCTCATACCTCGCTAAATGCGAGCAGGACGGCGTGGTCTTCAAGGAGAACGGCCGGCCTATCGACGTGCTCGTTCTGCTGCGCGAGCACCACTACAACTGGGTCCGGCTGCGCATCTTTCACGATCCTGCCGCCGCGCCTGAAAAACTCCCCAACGACCTGCCTTACACGCTGGCTCTCGCCCGCCGCGCCAAGGACCTGGGCTTCCGCATTCTGCTCGATCTGCACTACTCCGACAGTTGGGCCGATCCCGGCAAGCAGCCCACGCCGGCGGCATGGAGCAAGCTCAAGCACAAGCAGCTGGTCGAGCAGGTGTTCGCCTACACGCGCGACACCATTGCAACCTTTGCCGCGCAGGGTCTGATGCCCGACATGGTGCAGGTGGGCAACGAAGTAACCGAAGGCATGTTGTGGCCCGACGGCAAGTTGCCCGACAACTGGGACAACTTCGCCGATCTGCTCAAGGCCGGAATCGCGGGCGTGAATGCGGGCCGCGGCGCCGCGCCCAAACCGCGCATCATGATTCATATCGAGCGTAGCGGCGATTACGATGCGGCCGTCTGGTTCTATGACAACCTCATCGCGCATCATGTTCCATTCGACGTAATCGGGCTCTCCTACTATCCGTTCTGGCACGGTAACCTGGCCACTCTTCGCGGCAATCTGCACGATCTTGCCCTGCGCTACCGGCTCCCGATCATCGTAGTCGAGACTGCATACAACTGGGCACCTGGAGCAACGACCGTGAAAAAAGCAGATTTTCCCGAGAGCCCTGAGGGCCAACTGGCGTTTCTGCGCGCGGTGAACGCCGCCGTTCACGACCTTCCCAATGGCCTCGGCCAGGGCGTCTTCTGGTGGGAGCCCGCTGCGGAAGGGACTCTGCGCAGCCGCAGCTTTTTCGATAACGACGGCAACGTGCTCCCGGTCATCACGGCCCTTGATCCATTCTGATTCGACGCGCCCCGAAAGTCCGCTTTACACCCGGAGCCGGAGAGGAGCAAGCTGGAGGCACGCAATGGACGAACAGCGCGGAGATGAACAGAACGGCATGAAAGAAGCTGTAAAGATCAAGGTGCTGATTGTCGACGATCACCCCATTATGCGTGTGGGAATTGCGGCCATCATCGAAGCCACGCCTGATATGACCGTGGTGGCGCAGGCCGGCAGCGGCGAAGAGGCTGTGGACCTCTTTGAAAAGCTTCTTCCCGACATCACGCTCATGGATCTGCGCCTGCCGGGAATGAGCGGCGTCGACGCCATTCGCACGGTGATGTCCCGCCATCGCAACGCCAGATTCGTCGTGCTCACCACCTATGAGGGCGACGAAGACATTCATCAGGCGCTTCAAGCCGGCGCGCGCAGCTACATCATCAAGGGAATGCCCCACGAGGCTCTCATCAGCGCCCTGCGGCGCGTCCACAGCGGCGGCCGTTTTCTGCCGCAGCCCGTCATGCGCGCGCTCAACTCGCGCATCCCCAACTCCAATCTCAGCGCCCGCGAGCGCGAGGTCCTCGATCTTATCGTTCACGGAAAGAGCAACAAGGAGATCGCCTCAGAGCTGGGCATCACAGAGTCCACCGTCAAGTGCCACGTCGGCGTAATTCTCATGCGCCTCAACGTGAGCGATCGCACACAAGCTGTGGTGAGCGCCCTACAGCGCGGGTTGATTCATCTATAGCAGAAATCAGCGTAAGTTATTAGCAGAAATCAGTGTAAGTTATTGACTTAAATGGTCGGGGAGAGAGGATTTGAACCTCCGACCCCCTGGTCCCGAACCAGGTGCTCTACCAGGCTGAGCCACTCCCCTTTAGAATCAGACAGTTACAAAATTTCTCCCGGAATTTGACCCCTTGGGGAGAAAATTCCATGGCTGGTTTTGCCGACTTCATCAAGCACCGCAAATACTTCGTGTGTGTCTCGCCCTCAACCTTGGCTTGGTACGAATACTGCTTCGGTTTGATACCAGAGAGTCCGTCACAAGCCGACCTCCAGAACGCCGTGATTACGATGAGTGAACGCGGGCTGAAGCCCATCCACCATCAGAGCCGATGTCGCGCCGCGTTTTCACCTGAATGGGGCAGAGGCGTCCACCATCTCTGTCAGTGACAATGATGTCAACATTCGGAACACCCTGCGGGGCAAGTGCCGCAATGTACCCGCGCCGAAGAAGTTCGGTCATCACGTAATGTTCACCGGCTACGCCTAGCAGCGTGCTTTGAGAAGGCATTGAGAATACCCTAAGAATGATTTTTCTATAGTGTGCGACTTCGCTAGGCGATTTGTCACGCTGCTGAGGGGCGGAAACCGTTTGAACAACAAAGCAAACTAAGAAATTCCCGGAGTGGAGGATCAACTTTGTTATCATCCGGCCATGCCATTATCTTGGAATGAAATTCGTCATCGAGCCATTGCGTTTTCGAAGGAGTGGACGGGCGAGGCAAGCGAGCGTGCCGAAAAGCAAACATTTTGGAATGAATTCTTTGATGTGTTTGGCGTGCGTCGGCGAGTCGTCGCGGCCTTTGAGGAACCTGTAAAGAAGATTTCCGGGAAATACGGCTTCATTGATTTGTTCTGGCCCGGAATTGCGTTGGTTGAACACAAGAGCCTCGGCAAGGATCTCGGCAAAGCCGAATCGCAAGCATTCCGGTACATCCAAGATCTAGCAAGAGAAGGGCGCACAGATGAGATACCTCGATACGTCATAATCTCAGACTTTGCGCGGATTGCATTGCACGATTTAGAGCCTGAAGAGCAACTCAATCTGCCTTTGTTCAACGGCATCCGCGTAAAAACGATTGAGTTCTCGTTATCGCAACTCCACGATTACATACACGCATTTGCGTTCATCCCCGGATATAAACAACACAAATTCGAAGAGCAAGATCCAATCAACATCAAGGCCGTTCAGATAATGGGCCGTCTTCACGATGCCTTGGGTTCCGGCGGTTATTCAGGTCACAGGCTTGAGCGATTTCTTGTCCGCATTTTGTTTTGCTTGTTTGCTGAAGATACGGGGATTTTTGAGCGCGAATCATTCCACTTGTATTTGATCAACCGGACTGCCAAGGACGGCTCAGACCTAGGACTCCACTTAGCCAGGCTCTTCGATGTACTTAACACTCCCTACGAACAACGACAGAAAAATCTTGATGAAACGCTTGCAGCCTTTACTTACGTAAACGGAGAGTTGTTTTCAGAGAACCTTGGGTTCGCAGATTTCAACACAGACATGCGGGACGCTCTTGTCGCCTGCACGCGGTTTGATTGGTCCCGCATTTCCCCCGCCATCTTTGGTTCACTTTTTCAGGAGGTAATACCGGAAAGACGCCAGATAGGGGGGCATTACACAAACGAACGTGACATCCTCAAGGTCGTTCGTTCGCTGTTCCTCGACTCACTTCGGGAAGAATTTGAACGCGCGAAGAGTAGCAGAGCCGAGTTGCTTCGCTTTCACGAGGCGATTGCACATCTTCGATTTCTCGATCCTGCGTGCGGTTGCGGAAACTTTCTCGTGATTACATACCGGGAACTGCGGCTGCTCGAAATTGACGTTCTAAAGCTTCTTTTTCCAACCGCTCATCAAGAGTTGGACATTCAGCGCCTCTCTCTCGTTGATGTCGATGCGTTTTACGGAATCGAGATAAGTGAATGGCCCGCGCGCATTGCAGAGGTCGCGATGTGGCTCATGGACCACCAGATGAACATTCGCCTATCGGAAGAATTTGGCCAGTATTTTGTGCGTCTCCCACTTAAGAAATCGCCGACAATCCTTTGTACGAACGCTTTACGAATGGATTGGGAGGAAATTCTTCCCCGTTCCCAATGCAGTTACGTTCTTGGGAATCCGCCATTCGTAGGGAAGAAGGCCCGGAATGCCCAGCAACAGGCCGATATGCGACACGTTTTTGGGGAACTGAAAAGCGCAGGCGTCCTCGATTATGTCTGCTGTTGGTATTTGCGAGCCGCGCAGTATATTCATCGAACACATATCAGAGTTGGCTTCGTCTCGACCAACTCCATAACTCAAGGAGAGCAACCGGGGATTTTATGGCCGATCCTATTCGGTACATTGGATGTGAAGATTCATTTCGCTCATCGAACTTTCGCTTGGGAAAGCGAGGCTCGGGGAAAAGCGCACGTTCACGTTGTCATCATTGGCTTCGGTGCCTTCGATGTCAGAGGGAAGAGCATCTATGACTATGAATCCAGCAAAGAGAGCGTGTTGGTAACGCACCCCGCAAACATCAGCCCTTATTTGATCGAAGGAAAGGATGCCGCACTTACGTCTTGCAGGCAACCAATAAGCGATGTACCGGAGATGCGCTTTGGGAATATGCCGAATGACGATGGGAATCTTCTATTAACCGATCAGGAGAAGCGGACACTGCTGGCTGATGTTCCAGAGGCGCGGCCCTTCATTCGAGAACTCTTGAGTTCCAATGAATACTTGAACGGAGAAAGGCGTTGGTGTCTTTGGCTAACTGACGTTGCGCCCAAGACAATTCGCGGAATCCCGGAGATCAATCGTCGCGTGATCGCCGTACGGAAATACCGGGAAGAGAGTGACAGAGTTGCCACGAATAAGCTCGCAGATTTTCCGTCTCTATTCGGCGAAATCCGCCAACCCCGCAGTAACTATGTTTTGATTCCGCGTCACAGCTCTGAGAGCCGTCGATACATTCCGATGAGCTACTTCACGCCGGACTATATCGTTAGCGATAGCTGCCTTTTCCTCGCGGATGCGTCAATCTTCCATTTCGGTGTGCTCTCCTCGGGAATGCACATGGCTTGGGTGCGTCAGGTCTGTGGCCGAATAAAGTCGGATTACCGTTATTCCACTTCATTGGTTTACAACAACTTTCCTTGGCCGCAAGATTTGACTCCGAAAAACCGGAGTTCCGTGGAAGAAGCCGCCCAGGGAGTGCTTGACGCAAAAGCCGAGTTTCCACACTCGACGCCTGCGGAACTTTACGATCCAATATCAATGCCTCCCAAGTTGGTCAAAGCTCATGCGCTATTGGACCGGACAGTCGAGCGATGCTATCGAGTCCAACCCTTCGTGAGTGACAGGCAGCGAGTCGAATTCCTCTTCGCACTTCACGAACGGCTCGTAGCGCCACTTATTGCGATTCCGAAGCGGCGAAGAAAACCGTAAGACCGGGAAGCAAACGAGATCCGATTCCGCTTAGGCTAATCTTTGCGCCAATTTGTCATGTTTAAGAGCGTGCGACGGAAACGAAATTCCTTGCGCAAAAATACCCCCTGGGTCTACTATTTTGCGCAGGGGGGAATCCGGTCTAAGCTATTGATTTTTAAAGATGGTCGGGGAGAGAGGATTTGAACCTCCGACCCCCTGGTCCCGAACCAGGTGCTCTACCAGGCTGAGCCACTCCCCGAACTTGGGTTGCGGAAGCGTATCTATGGGGCGCGGCCTGGCGCGTTTTACCCCTCAATGCGCTCCAACAAGTGTAGCAGAATTCGGAAAGTTGCACGCCCGTCCGGAACCGCGCCCGAAATCAATCTCGAATCGTTATTTCTGGTCGTCTCCCGCGGGGGGCACGGCGCCGGGAAAGATTCCCTCAATAGGCGCGCGCCTCTTTTCTTCGAGATCAGGCTGCGGCAGAGGTTTGCGCGGCATCATCTGGTCGCGTTGCGCCGCGTTGTAAAGAAAAATGGCCTCCACCGTCGCAATCTGCTTCAGGTCCGCAGGCTGCAAGCGCTCCACAACGTCTTCGTTCGAGTGGTGCGTCCGCGACTCGTAATCCAGGTCGTCCTGGATAAACTGGAATCCCGGAATTCCTACCGCGTCAAAGCTCAGGTGATCGGTACCACCGGTATTGCGCTCGGTAATCGTGGTTACGCCCAGGTCCTTCAATGGAGCAATCCACTGCGCAAAAATGGGCGCAACGGCTGCGTTGCCCTGCGTATAAATGCCGCGAATCTTGCCCGTCCCGTTGTCGACGTTAAAGTAGGCTGAAATGACCTTTTGTTCCGGCTTCACTTCCAGCGGTCCCGCTGCCCGCCGCATGAACTCCGGAAGCAGAAGCTGATCCGGCGCAGTAGAGAGCCTGGCCGAACCGAAATGCATGGTGCAATAGCCCTTCGATCCGAACAGCCCCTGCTCCTCGCCCGTCCAAAGCGCAATGCGGATAGTGCGCCGCGGCTTCACATCGAGCGCCTTCAGAATGCGCACCGCCTCCATGGCCACAATGGTTCCAGCTCCGTTATCCGTGGCGCCCGTGCCGGCAATCCAGCTATCCAGGTGCCCGCCCACCATTACCACCTGCGCTTTCAGCCTGGGATCGGCGCCCGGAATTTCGGCCACCGTGTCGAATCCATGTTCGTGCTCGCCTGTGATTTTGGTTTCGACGTCAACCTCCACGCTTACCGGCGCGTGCGCCTGGGTGAGCCGGTAGAGGCGGCCATAACTCTCGATGGCTGCCACCACCACCGGCACCTTCACTCGCTTTTCAGCAATATAAGGTGTGCGGCCCAGCGTTGCTCCATTGTCGTCGAACAGAGTGCCGCCGGAGCCGCCGCCGTTCTTTCCGTCACGGCTGGGCTCAATGACCGCGGCCACCTGCTCGTCAAAGAAAAACTGGGCAATCTTGTCGAGCAGCCGCATGCGCTCTGCCCGTGTCCGCATCCGCGCTTCCATCTCCGGTGAAAGGCCGCCCGCGCCTGCGCTCACCGGGAACTCGGCAATCTCTTCAAGATCCTTGTCGGTGTAGCGTTCAAAGATCGCCTTGTCCATGGGAGGAACTTCGCGCATGGCGCCAAGCAGCACTACCTTGCCGGCCAGCTTGCCTTTGTACTGGTCGAAGTCCTTGTCCGCTTGAATGTTCACGAAGACCACGTCCCCGGTCACCGGCCCCGGAGTCGAGGGCGACCACGGCGTAGCCTGCACAATCAGCACTGCTGTATCCGGCGTTACCATGCGCGCCCAGGTGTTGAGCTGCTGCCAGCCCAGGCCAAACTCGCCCCAATCCTCAAGGTGCGCGTTCTCCAGGCCGATCTTCGTCAGCGTATCGCGCGTCCATTCATTGGCCTTGGCCAAATTCGGTGACCCTGTCAGCCGCGGCCCAATGCCGTCCATCAGCGCGGTGGCAAACTCCATCACGTGCGAGTGGTTCAGCCCCTCGTCGCGAATCCGCTGATACATGTCCAGGTTTAGCGATTCCGTGGCCGGCTGCACCTCGGCATAGGGATCTGTGGCCGCCGGCGCGGCAGCTTTGGTCTTGTCGGCGGCATACAGCGACAGCGCCGCAGCCAACAGGGCAGCGGGAAAGAAGCGAACCATTTTCAAGAGCATGGGTGTGTCTCCGGCGGGAAGGGAATTGTTTTCCGTCAGATGGAATTGTAGGCCATCGCGCGGGCGGGCCGCGCACTATAAGTTTTTCTAAACGCTGACATTCCTCAAGGCTCCGTGCCCTATCCATCCCACAGCTTCATCGTGGGATGGGTGGGAAACCACGAACCCCAACCGTCGTTCTCCCGTACAGATCAGTAAAGATGGGGACGCCTTGACCCCAACTGCCGGCCGCAGCCGCAAGTCCTCTAGTCGCTCTTTTCCGAGTCCTTATCCATCCCGGCCGGCAGATCCAGCGCAATCAGGCCAAAGCGCGTCTTTCCCTCTTTTGGAGTTTCGAAACCCACAATGTGCTGGTGCCGTTTCGAGCCGGCCTTCAACTCCAATCCATTCTTGCTGCCGCCATAATCGCCCCGGTCAATTTGCACGTGGCCATTCTTGTCGTCCTCGCAGGTCAGCCCTTCCGATGTCTTCACCGGGGTGCCAACCGGAGTGTTCCCCTGGCAGGTAATCACGTCGCCATAGCGGCCCAGCCCCTTCTTGTAGAAGGCCTCAACCTTGTCCTGCGAGTCCCCGGTCTCGTAGGAAACAGCCCGCACCCGCAGCTCCCACTCGCCAAAGCCAAGGTGCACGTCCGCCGACTTGTGCTTGTCGTCGTCCGCCACCTGCTGCGCGCCCGGATACGCCGGCAACCCCAGGTCCGAGGCCGAGGTCTGGTTCGTATTCACATGAACCCCGCCGAAAGGCGTATCCACCTGGACGTTCTTGTCCTCGCCGTTGGCGCCTTTGTCCACATTGATCCTGCACCCCGCCAGCCCGGCTGCCATAGCCAGCCCTGCCAGCAAACCAGTCGCCTTGCGCGTCTTATTCCAAGTCATGCCAATCGCCCTCTTGCCCTGTTATACGCCCGTTTTTGTTCAAAGGTTCCCGGAATTACACTCCCCGGAGCCAATCTCATGCCACTTTCCTACGCAAACCGGGTTACCATCCTTACTGCAACTCTTGCACACATTAGGTTGCCGTGGATTGCGTCAGCAGCAAGCGGTTCCCCACTGTTTCTTTTGGGGCCGGGTCCGGTGGGCAATTTCCCCAATTTTTGGGTAATCCACCGAAATGCCGGTTGCTTTCCAGCGATTTCTGGTTAGAGTAAATCTAATCAGCGGTAAATTCACCAGGCCGTAAGTGGTCCCATGATTTTATGGGGCAATACTGATTCGGCAAGCACGAAAGGATCAGGAGGCTTTACTCATGACGTTTATGCGCAATGCGCGCTGGATTCTGTTGGCACTTGTTGTCTTCGGAATCGCCGCTCAACAAAAGGCAAGTGCCCAAATTCCCGTAGGAACCCAAAGAACTGGAACCTTTATCTGGGACGGCCAGCAATGGCAACCCGTTCAAGCTCCGCCGCCCCCACCCGCTTATGCTCCCCCCGCTCCCGTTTACCAGGAACAAGTAGTTATGGTTGCAACTGCTCCTCCGGCCCTGCCCTACTATGAGCAGCCGCCTTGCCCTGCCCCCAACTTGATCTGGACGCCCGGCCACTGGCGCTGGGGCTTCTTTGATTTCTACTGGGTGCCCGGCGCGTGGGTGCCTGCGCCCTATACCGGCGCGCTCTGGACCCCCGGCTACTGGGGCTGGTCAGGCGGCCAATATGCCTACCATGAGGGCTACTGGGGACCGCACATCGGCTTCTACGGCGGCGTCAACTACGGCGGTGGTTACATGGGCATCGGCTTTGCGGGCGGCACCTGGAATGGAGGCGTCTTCGCCTACAACACCGCCATTGTCCGTGTGAACACGAATGTGGTCACCAACGTCTACATCAACCGGACCATCGTCGAGCAGACAACCATCGTCAACAACGCCAACGTCTCTTATAACGGCGGACCCAACGGCATACAGCACCAGCCCACGCCCGACGAGCAAATCGCCGCGCATGAAACGCACCAGCCGCCGACCTCGTTCCAGCAACAGCACATTGCCGCCGCCAAGGCCGACCCCAGCAACCAGGCCAAGAACAACGGCGGCCATCCAACCAAGCTGGCCGAAACCAAGCCGCTGGCCGCGGAAAATCATCCGCCCCCGGCAGGTTTCAAGCCTCCGCCCGCCAGGCCGGCCTCTGAACTGGCCAAGGCCCAGGCGTCGCCCACCACCATAGCGGCAGCCAAAACAGCCACCGCGAAAACCGCGACCGTGGCCAAGCCCGCGTCCGCGCCTCCGGCGAAGGCTGCCCCTGCGCCACCAGCAAAGTCTGCGGCCGCTCCGGCACCAAAGACCGAGCCGAAGCCCGCAGCCGAACCCGCGCCCAAAACAGCGCCAAAGCCGGCAGCCGAACCTGCTCCAAAGACGGCGCCCAAGCCCGCAGCCGAGCCCGCGCCCAAGGCGGCGCCAAAACCTGAAGCCAAGCCTGCCACCAAGCCGGCTCCCAAGCCAACGGGCAAGCCTGCAGCCAAGGACAAAGACAAGAAAGACGAACCCAAGTAAACCTGAATCCCGTCGAAACCAGCCAGGGCCGCTGCATTGAACCGCAGCGGCCCTGCCTCGTTCCGGATCGACCGACGTCCGCGCACCGTCCCGCCACTGAAATCAATGCGTCGAAGGTCCGTCTTCCTTGCTGCTGGTTCCAAACAGAAGGGCCGCCACAAACACTACAACAATGACGCCGACGACAAAGTACGGGGAAGAAATGCTCATCGCTCAGGCTCCTCACTCTCAGCCTAACAAATCGAAGGCCCGTAGCGCCGCCACGGCTCCGTGCCCCATGTATGACAGCGTCTATCCCTGTCAACACTTTTTTGACAGAGGCTCCCGGTGGTGGTCGGGGCGGTGTCAAGGGCGCCGTACTTTGGCGTTCATCTTGACCCTTGACAC
>JBEKEQ010000026.1:0-37148 GCA_050013735.1 Occallatibacter sp. | reverse complement strand
TGCAGGTAAGCGCATTGCAAGTGGGCCGCGTTGAGCTGCTGAGCGCCGATCGACGGGGAAAAGGTAAGAACCATAGCGAGAAGAAGCGGGCATTGCAGTATGAAATGACGGGTGACGGGAAAACACGGCGCTTGCATTCGGTACTCTCCAAGTTTGGATCGGATTGCTGCCTTGCGCATTGCAGCGCGGATTCGGCACAGAGGGTGCGGTCTCCGCGATCCGTCCACGATGCTAACACGGGACCATCCGCGGGGATCCCGGTGCTGAGCCAATTGTGGCGTCATATGGCGGGCAACAATTTCCGGGGTGCGGGGTTCTAAAAAGGGAGCGTCGCGCGAAAGGGCTGCGGGGCGCGAAATTCATACCCGAGGCGAGCTATGAGGAAATGGATTGCTTTGGCGGCGCTATTGCTGCCTATTTCACTGGCTGGATGCTCTCATCCGGCGCCAGTTGTTTATGCGGCGCCGCCGCCTCCACCGCCGGAATATTCGGCCATTGGCCAACGAGGCTATCACGATGGATTCGAAGCTGCACGGCGCGATGTGGCGCAGGGAAGGCCGCCGGGCGTGGAGAAGCATCCGCGGTTCCGCAATCCTCCGGTGCCGCCACCGGCCGCGGAAGATTATCGTCATGCGTTCAGGGCCGGCTACGATGCGTTTCTTCACAGGACCGCGCCGCCACAGGGACCGCCTCCGCCTCCGCCTCCTGGAAATTGAGTTATTGGTGGAAAACTGGAGAGTAATTTGGCGTTTGCCTTGAGTTGATGACTGGCCTTAGTCGGATTGCGTGGCGAAATATTCGGCGACCTGCTGCCAGTTATCGACGCGGATAAAGCCGGTTGCGGTGAGATTGTGCGGGGCGGTGTAGAGAATTCCCTGGCCCTCGAAGCGAAGCAAATTTTTAGGCAAGTCGTCGATGAGGTAGTCAGCGCGGAGGATGGACTTGTTGCCGCAAAAGACGTAATGTGTGGGCGGGATGAAGGGGAAGTGGCGCTGCAGCCAGCGGTACTTGGGACCGAGGGAGTTGGGGACGGTCATGGCCTGGGTGGCGATGAAGATTTCAAAGCGGGCGGAGAGGTCCTTGAGCACTTGTTGCGCGCCGGGCATGAGGGCCAGGTCTTCGAAGAAGTCTTCGGCGTCGAGGAAAGCGCGGAGTTGTTGCTGGCGGTCGATGGGCGTGATCTCCCAAAGGGACTTTCCAGCCAGGTCGTCGAGGACGACTTCTTCGTCGAAGGTCTGGTTGTAGCGGCGCAGGTGCTCGGCGAGGGTGTCGGCCATGACTTCGTCCATGTCCACGCAGATGCGCTGCATAGCAGGCTCTATGCTCCGGCCACGCGGGATTTAGGGATGCGGGGGCGGGCGGCGGGAGTGTGCTCCGGTTGCGGGGCTTTGGGTGCGGGCGCGAAGGCAGGGTCCCAGTAGAGCAGGCGGGCGCAACTGTCGCAGGTAAGCAACTCGCCCTCGCGAAGCTGGTTCCAAACCTGTGGGCGGACTCCCATGCGACAGCCGGTGCACTGCTGATTTTCAGCTCGGGCCAGGCCTGTGCCGCGCGAGCCGGAGAGACGATCGAAATGGGTAAGCAGGTCAGGCTCGATGAGCTTGCGAAGAGCTTCGCGCTCGGCATTGAACGTGGCCAGTTCGGCGTTGAGCTCCTGCTGGCGGAGGGTGATGCGGGCACGGGTTTTATCGAGAACGGCAGCAAGGTCCTCGACCTCGGCGCGGGCGGCGGCGAGCGCGGCCTCCTGGGCTTCAGAGCGCTCAAGGCTGGCGAAAGCCTCATTTTCAAGGCTTTCAGCCTGGGTGGATGTAAAGCGGATTTCGTGCTCGATGGCTTCAGCCTGCTCGGGAGTTTTTACTGAGTCGAGCTGGACGCGGAAGCGGGCGGTTTTCTGGCGAAGAGCGGCGATTTCGCGCTCTAACCGGGTGCGCAGGGACTCCTCGCGGCTGAGGGCGCTGGAGGCTTCGGCAGCCCGGCGCTCGGCGGCGGCTAGCACAGCTTCGGCCTGGGCAATTTCGGCGGGAAGGGTTCGGGCTGAAAGCGCGAGACGGGCGCGCTCCAGGTCCACGCTTTGCAGTTTTACGAGGTTTTCGATTTGGGCTTGCATCCGTGCCAAGAAGTTTACGTTATTCAGCATCTATTAACAAAGGGGTCAGGGATCATAGGTCAGAGGTCAGAGGTCAGAGATCAGGGAATGCGGCGGAGACGGGCCGCGAGAATGGGAAGCGACCGGGAGGCGGGATTGGCTGAGAACGGAGCGAGGTTGCGGCGCGGGAAGCGATGGCTGATTTGGGTTGCGGTTGGGCTGCTGGCGGCACTGGCGGTGGCGGCGGGGATTGCGGCTGTGCTGCTGCACAGGGCCGAGCCG
This sequence comes from Occallatibacter sp., assembly GCA_050013735.1. Taxonomy (GTDB): domain Bacteria; phylum Acidobacteriota; class Terriglobia; order Terriglobales; family Acidobacteriaceae; genus Telmatobacter. The sequence continues at coordinate 34,783 of JBEKEQ010000026.1, read as the reverse complement.
TTTGTGCGGGCGCGAATCGTGGAGGAGTTGGAAAGCCGCTTTCATGCGCGGGTGGAATTGGACAGTTTTCATATGTCGCTGGCGCATGGTTTGCAGGCGGAGGGAAAAGGGCTGAGGATATGGCCGGCGGCTAACCACCCCAAGAACGAAGACCTGTCCTTGGGGACCCCGGCTAACCACCCCAAGAACGAATCTGCCACGGCGGACTTGGGGAGTGCCGGTGAAGCTGGCCAAACTGGTCAAGGTCAGCAAAATTCGGCTGCGGGAGCGGTGGTGACGGACGAGCCGATGATCCGGCTGGATGAGTTTCACTTTCGTGCGCCGCTGCACTTCGTACCGGGGAAGCCGTTTCATATTTCACTTGTGGAGCTGAATGGGCTTGATGTTCATTTGCCTCCACGCTCGCACTTCGATCGCGCCGCGGCAGCGGGAGCGGACACGGAGAACATGAAGGAGGAGCACGCCGGGATCGGATTGGTGCAGTTCGTGGTGGACAAGATCATTTGCAACCGGGTGCGCCTGGTGCTGGCGACCAGCAAGCCGGGGAAGTTGCCGCTGGAGTTTGCGATTGCGCGCGTGACTCTTACCGGCATTCAGTCCGGGGGGGCCTTCCACTCCCAGAGCGAAGACCGGTCAATGGGCGCCCCGATGATGGCGTTTGGCGCGGACCTGACCAATCCGCGGCCAGTGGGAGCGATCCATACGACGGGGAAATTCGGGCCGTGGGAGGGCGTGGATCCCGGCGAAATCCCCATCACCGGGGACTATCGCTTCGAACACGCGGATCTGGCCTCGTTCAAAGGGATTGCGGGGATTATGTCGTCCACCGGGCATTACCAGGGAACGCTGCGCGACCTGACGGTGGATGGGACGGCGAATGTGCCGGACTTCAGGCTGACGCACTTTGGCAGCGCGATGAATCTGGATACGACGTTTCACGCCAAAGTGGACGGGACGAATGGAGACACGTGGCTGGAACCCGTGGATGCGACGCTGGGGCACTCGCACTTTACGGCCCAGGGGCCGATTGTGCGGGTGGTGGTTGCGGAGGCCGGCGAGCCTCCGCATGGCATTGGACACGACATTAACCTGACCGTGAATGTGGACCGGGGGCGGATAGAGGATTTTCTTCAGTTGGCCAGCCCGCCGCAGCGGACCGTGCCGCTGCTGACGGGCGCGGTGACGACGAAGGCCTCGCTGGACATACCGCCGGGGAAGGAACCGGTGCATGAGCGGCTGCGGCTGAAGGGGCACTTCAATTTGAGCCAGGCGCGATTTACGAGCGAGAAGATTCAAGGCCGCATTGAGCAATTGAGCCTGCGCGGACAGGGACGGCCCAAGGATGTGAAGACCACGGACGCTGACAGCGTCCGTTCAACCATGCAAGGGGATTTTCAGATTGCGGAGGGAGTGGTGACGCTGCCGAAACTGGTTTACGACGTGCCGGGGGCGACGATCGAGTTGAATGGCACGTATGTACTGGAGGGTGGGGCGCTGGACTTTACGGGAAGCGCGAAGATGGAGGCCACGGTGTCACAGATGGTGGGCGGATGGGCGGGAGCGCTGCTGAAACCGGCCGACCGGTTCTTCAGGAAGGATGGAGCGGGCACGGATATTCCGATTCGTATTGGAGGGACACGGGACGAGCCGAGCTTTGGGGTTGAATTTGGCCGGAAGAAGGAGAGTGAGGCGGCGCAACCGGAACAACCGGCGGAGAAACCGTAAGGTCGGCGTCTCTAAGATTCATTGCTTCATTTAGAAGGAGCAACCGCAGATCCTTCGACTTCCTCTGCTGCGCTTCGGTCGCTGAGGATGACAGCGCATTTGTTTGTCGAATATTTCGATGCACTGTAATTGTCAATGCTGCCGTTGGGGCGGGTCTTATAGAATATTTTGTTGCAGTGAGCGGGCCGCAATCCAGTGCTGACTTGTTTGGCCTGGATGAAGACGTCTCAGATTCCCTGCGCGGCGGAAGAATTTTCGAGGAGAAAGCAATGTTCGGGATGAATAGACTTGCAGCGCGCATGGCCGGCTGCGTGATGGCTCTGTTTTTGGGGATTACGGCTGCGGCGGGGCAGGCAGCGGCAGCGAAGGCCGCTCCGCAACAGGCGAAGGCCAGCGCGAGCGAGCGGGACTGGTGGAAGAACGGGGTTATTTACGAGATCTATCCGCGGAGCTTTCAGGACTCGAATGGTGACGGGATTGGCGACCTGAACGGCATTACGGCGCGGCTCGATTACCTGAAAGATCTGGGCGTGGATGCTATATGGCTGACGCCATGCTATCCCTCGCCGCAGGTGGACTTCGGCTACGACATTTCCGACTACAAGAACATCGATCCGCAGTTTGGCACGCTGGCGGACTTTGACCGGCTAGTGGCGGAGGCGGGCAAGCGGCATATCCGCGTGCTGATGGACATGGTGATGAACCACACCTCAGACAAGCACGAGTGGTTTATTCAGTCGCGCTCGTCGCGGGACAATCCGTATCGCGACTGGTATATGTGGCATGACGGCAAGGGCGAAACCGCGACAGACAAGGGCGGGCCACCGAACAACTGGCAATCGTACTTTGGGCACTCGGCGTGGGAGTGGGACGAGAAGACGCGGCAGTACTACTATCACAAGTTCTATATCCAGCAGCCGGATGTGAACTGGAACAACCCCAAGATTCACGAAGCATACAAAGACATTATTCGCTTCTGGCTGAAGCGCGGGGTGGGCGGATTCCGGTTTGACGCGATCAATACGCTGTTCGAAGACCCGAACCTGACGGATGAAGGGACGGTCAAGGACGCGAACGGAAAAACGATCATCAATGCCTTCGGCGACCCGCAACTGGACGACTCAGAGACCAGCAACCTGCCGGGATTGCACCCGGTGGTGCACGAGATGCGGGTTGCGGTGGATGGGTTCGACTCCCCCAAATTTCCAGGAACGCGGGTGCTGATCGGCGAGACCTACATGCCCAACATCGCCGAGCTGGCGAAGATGTATGGGACGCCAGAAAAGCCGGAGTTTGAGCTGCCCATGGATACGCAGGTGGGCATGATCAACAAGATGGATGTGGCGACGTTTCGCGCCAAGCTGGTTGACGTGGAGACGCGGATCGGCGGGAACACGCCGCTGCTGATCTTCGACAACCACGACAACCCGCGGGTGGACGCGCGATATGGCGACGGGGTTCATAACACGGATATCGAGCGGGTGATTTCGACGGTGCTGTTTGCGAGCCGCGGGGCTTCGCTGTTCTATTTCGGCGATGAGATCGGGATGGAGACCACGCCGCCGACGCGCAAGGAGGACGTGAAAGATCCGATCGGCATTACAGGATGGCCCAAGGAAAAAGGCCGGGACGGCGAGCGTACGCCGATGCAGTGGGACGCTAGCGCAAATGCCGGATTTACAAAGGCTGGAGCGACGCCGTGGCTGCCGGTTCCGCCGAGCGCCGCGACGATCAACGTGGAAGCCGAGAAGGGCGATCCCAACTCGCTGCTGGCGTGGTACAAGAGCCTGATCCGGTTGAAGAAGACCAATTCGGTGTTTGCGCGCGGCGAGAACACGATGCTCGATACCGCCAACACGAAGGTGTTGAGCTGGGTGCGGAAGACGCCGGGATCGCCGGCGGTAGTGGTGAGCCTGAACTATACCGCCGAGCCGCAGACGGTGAGCCTAGCGGTTGCGGGGACGAGCGGAAAGACGACGACGCTGCTGAAGACGCCGGGAGCGGCCGATCCGGTTTCGCTGAAGGCGATTGAGCTGGGGCCGTTCGGGGTTTATATCGGAGAGGTGCGGTAAGGCTGGGCGATTACGGGGCGGCGGACGGCTCCTGGAGTCTAATGAGTAAGGTATGGAAGCTCACTTCGAGCCCGTTTCGCGAAGAGAGATCGAGCGTCTTTGGAACCAGATTCGCGAGTCTACGACCGATCCGCGGGCGGGAATCTTCGGGCCGTCATCGTTGAGCTGGAAAGTGAGCCGCGAGTCTGGTTTGTTTCTGGGTGCTGGGCGAGCAGCGCTGCTGCAGTTGGTGCATCCATGGGTAGCGGCCGCGCTGGACGAGCACTCCAATCTGCGAGTAAACCCGGTGAGCAGGTTCCACCACACGTTCCGTGTGGTGTTCACCATGACATTCGGGACGCTCGGCCAGGCGTTAGCGGCTTCCCGGCACGTTTACGACCTGCACACGCACATTCAGGGCGAGATTACCGAAGGCGCCGGCGCCTATCCGAAGGGGTCGCGCTACGCAGCTAACGAGGTGGGCGCGCTGGTGTGGGTTTATGCCACTCTGATCGAAAGCGCGCTGCTGGCGTATGAGACGGTTCTGCCTCCGCTGACGAGCGACGAACGGGAGGCTTACTACACGGAGACCAAGACCCTGGCCGCCCTTTTCGGCATTCCGCCGACAAAGCTGCCCGTGGACTGGAGCGGCTTTGAGGATTACAACCGGGCAATGCTGGCCTCAGGCACGCTGGGCGTGAACAGGCTTTCCCGGGAGATGGCGCACCGGTTATTGCACGGGCGCGGCAGTTGGGTTCCGGTGCCGGCGTGGTACCGGGCGCTGACCGCTCAGTTACTGCCCGCGGAGCTGCGAAACGAATTCGCGCTGGACTACGGCGAACGGGAAGAAAATGCCGCCGCCCGTGCGCGCAGGTGGCTTCCTCGCATCTACCGGAGGCTGCCACCGCAGTTGCGGTTTGTGGGGCCGTTTCAGGATGCCAGGGATCGGCTTCAATCCCGGCGAGCGAATTGGCTGACCCGAGCCAACAACCGGTTCTGGATGGGACAAAGCCGCATGATGTTCGCGGAGCCTGGTTTAGATGGCGCGCATGATCATGAAGCCGGCTGGAAGTCCACTGACTAGGAAGCCATCTTGAGCAGTTCCCGTTCGGCGCGGAGCCAGTCTTGCTCGGCGTACCCGTCCTGATAGCCGCGCTCGGCCCAGTAGGTGCGGGCAAGCTGCTCGATTTCCTCGCGGGAAACCATTGCCGGCTTCGGGGTTGAGGGAGTTTTTTCCTTCTTCGCCGTGGTCTTGCGCGGTTTTGCGGGTGCTTTGGTCTTTGTGACTGTATCTGCCATGTATGTCTCCAATATTGGGGTTAGGTTGGAATTGCCGCCAACGAGCGGGGCATCGCCTTCAGGATACAAAGATTTTGTGTTCAAGGCGAGAGCGGATTAGTCCGGCGTACCCTTTTGCGCAACATCAGAGAGGCTATGCGGTGGGCTGGGGTTTCCTTCGCTGTAAAAGTGCTGCTCATCCTAAAAGCGCTCGTTGGTGTTTGATGCGCTTTCAAAAGACAAGGACGCGCGGGGTACACCCCGCTCCTTGCCCTCATTCGGATAATCGTGATTGACTTGGGTGCGAAGGCGGACGGGAGACGATGGGCTACATTCTTGCGCTGGACCAGGGGACGACAAGTTCACGGGCGATTCTGTTCGATGAGGCGGGGGCGATTGTTGCCGCAGCCCAGCGCGAGTTTGAGCAGTTTTATCCGCAGCGGGGATGGGTGGAGCACGATCCGACGGAGATTTTGACCAGCCAACTGGCGTGCGCGGTGGAGGCGCTGGGGCGGGCGGGGGCGCTGCCCAGTGACGTGGCGGCGATCGGCATTACCAACCAGCGCGAGACGGCGATTGTGTGGGACAGGACGACGGGCAGGCCGGTTTATCCGGCGATTGTGTGGCAGGACCGGCGGGCGGCGGCGCGGTGCGCCGAGCTGGAGGAGAGCGGGGTTGGGGAGGAGGTGTCGAACCGAACAGGGCTGGTGCTGGACCCGTATTTTTCCGCGACCAAGGTGGCATGGATCTTGGACAACGTGGAGGGCGCGCGGGCCAGGGCGGAGCGGGGCGAGCTGGCGTTTGGGACGGTGGACGCGTGGCTGATTTGGCAACTGACCAACGGGCGGCGGCACGTGACCGACGTGACCAATGCTTCGCGGACGCTGCTCTACAACATTGTGAAGGGCGACTGGGACGCGGAATTGTTGCGCATATTCAGGATTCCCGAGAGCATGCTGCCGGAGGTGGCGTGGTCAAGCGAGCGTGTGGGCGAGGTAACCACGACGCTGGGGTTGGGCGGCGTGGCGATTGCGGGCATTGCCGGCGACCAGCAGGCGGCGCTGTTTGGGCAGATGTGCTGGGCCGCGGGCGAGGCCAAGAACACTTACGGGACGGGGTGCTTTCTGCTGCAAAACATCGGGACGAAGTTTGCGCGCTCAAAGCACAGGCTGATTACGACGCTGGCAGCGAGCGCGGAGAAGCGGCTGGAATATGCGTTTGAGGGGAGCATTTTTATCGGCGGGGCGGTGGTGCAGTGGTTGCGCGACAACCTGAAGTTGATTGGCTCGTCGGGCGATGTGGAGGCGCTGGCCATGAGCGTTCCGAATACGGGCGGGGTGGTGTTTGTGCCGGCGTTTGTGGGGCTGGGGGCGCCGCACTGGGATGCGCACGCGGGAGGATTGCTGATTGGGCTGCGGAGGGACACGCGGCCGGGACATATTGCGCGGGCGGCTTTGGAGAGCATCGCTTTCCAGGTTGCGGACGTGCTGGAGGCGGTCGAGAGCGAGACCACGCCGCTGGCGGCGCTGCGCGTGGACGGCGGCGCGGCGGTGAACGATCTGTTGATGCAGTTTCAGGCGGATGTGCTGGGAGTTCCGGTAGTGAGGCCGCGGGTGACGGAGACGACGGCGCTGGGGGCGGCCTACCTGGCGGGGCTGGCAACGGGGTTCTGGGCGGGGCCAGAGGAGTTGCGGGCGAGGCGGCAGAAGGACACGCGCTTTGAACCGATGATGGATTCGACGGAACGGGCGGAACGGCGAGGGCAATGGCAGCGTGCGGTGGAGCGGGCGAAAGGATGGAGCGTATAAGGCTAAGTGCGTAGCGTAGTTTGCGAAAGCAACCGCAGGTCCTTCGACTCCCCTCCCCTTCGCTTTGCTCAGGGTCCGGTCGCTCGGCATGACAGTGTGATATATGTTGCGAATTTCAGCGAGAAGCTTTAGATCAGTTCTACCTCGATTTTGCGGGATTCGGGGTCGAGGGTTGCGATTTTGAAGCTGCGGATCTGGCCTTCGGCAAGAGGTTCAGGCTTGGCTGTTGCGGCGGGAACGTCGCCTCTCCAGCGCGCTTTGAGCAGCGAAGAAAGACCGGATAGATCGACCTTGGAGCTGGATTTGGCTTCCGGCGTAGCGGCTACAGGAGCGGGCGCCGAACCGGCACGGCAGGTGGCGCGAATGCCTTCGCCGAGTTCGATGATGGTGAGGGCCGGGCTGTGCTCGACGACGCGGCCGGAGACGTGGTCGCCGGGCTTGTGCTCGGCGATGTATTCATCGATGTCGGTGGGGATGAGTTGCTTCATGCTGAGCTTGATTTGGCGCTTTTCGGTGTCGATGGCCATGACCTGGGCTTTGACGAACTGGCCGGCGCGCAACACATCCGAGGGGTGGCCGAGACGGCGGTCGGCGACGATTTCGCTAATGTGGACCAGGCCTTCAATGCCCTCGGCAAGCTGAACGAAGGCGCCGAAGTTCATGAGCTTGGTGACTGGGCCGGCGATTTGCGAGCCGACGGGAAATTGGCGCTCGACTTCAGTCCAGGGATCCGCGAGTGATTGCTTGAGGCCGAGGGAGATGCGGCGCTCTTCAGGCTTGATGGCCAGGATGACGGCTTCGACGGTTTCGCCCTGCTTGAGCAGGTCAGAGGGGTGACGGACCTTTTTGCCCCAGGACATTTCAGAGATGTGGATGAGGCCTTCAACGCCGGGCTCGATTTCGACGAAGGCGCCGAAGTCGGTTAAGCGAGTGACGGTCCCGTTGATGCGCTGGCCCGGCTGGTAGCGGTCTGGCGCGGTTTGCCATGGTTCGGCCTGAAGCTGCTTGAGGCCAAGGGAGATTTTGCGGGTTTCCGGATCGATTTTGAGGATGCGGAGCTGAAGCTCCTGGCCCACGGTAAGCACGTCTTCAGGCTTGCTGACGCGGGCGTGGGAGATGTCACTGACGTGGAGCAAGCCGTCGATGCCGCCAAGATCGACAAATGCGCCATAGGGCATGAGGGTGCGGACAGTGCCGGAGACGGTGTCGCCTTCCTTCATGGCTTCGCGGCGAGCTTCGTTGACGCCGCGAGCCTGTTCTTCAAGGACGACGCGGCGATCGACGACCACATCTTCATCGGTGACGTCGAGCTTGGTGATGCGGCAGGTGATTTCGGTGTCGACCAGCTTTTCAAGCTCGGCGGCGTCTTTGGTTCCGCTGCGGCTGGCGGGCATGAAGGCGCGAACGCCGATGTCGACGGTGAGGCCGCCTTTGACGAGGCCGGTGACGGTGCCCACGACGGCCAACTTCTCAGCGAAGGCGGTCTCAAGGGCCGACCAATCGCGCGGCTGGGCTACTTTGAAGCGGGAGAGCTCGTAGTAATGCTCCTCATTGCGGCCGGTAACGGAGACGGGAAAGCTGTCGCCGGGCTTGACGCCTTCGGCGTTGTTGTCGAAGGCGGAGCGGGGCAGAACGCCCTCGGCCTTGTAGCCGATGTCGAGAAAGACCTGGTCGGCGGAGACGGAGACGACGGTGCCCTGCAACTGCCTTGAGCCCGGCTCGGCGCGGTGGGAGTGGCTGCGCTCAAACTGGGCGAGAAGGTCGGCGAAGGATTCCGTAGGTTCTTCAGGAGGGTCGGGGGTGGTTGCGGGGGTAGATAGAGTTTCAGAAAGGTTATCGTTGGCCATGGTGGTATACAGTTCTATTCTCCCATGACTGGGCGGCGGGGGCCTGTACCGGCTGCCGGACCTCCCTTGGAGAACCCGATTTCTAGTTTGATGACACGCAAAGTGACCAGTTGCCGGCGTGGTTCCTTTGCGCCATGGCGGGCATCTTGATTGGTGGAGGGATCGCTCCGATGACAACTTATTCGAATTCGACAATTCCCACGAGACAAAGGGCACGCTGGTTTCGAATTGGGCGTTTCCTCTTTCTGGTGGGATTGGCAATAGCTGTCTATATGCTGGGTCAAAGTATGGTGCATCACCGCTTCTTTCGAGGCGGCCGGATCGACCAGCACGGCGTCCTGAGGCCGTAGCAGTGACAGAGCTGATAGAAAGCGCACGGAATGGCGCGCCGGGATTGCACAGAGTATAAGGAAGAGGTTGGTTTGACTTGAGAGGCGAAGACCTTGTCACCTAAATTAGCGGTTTCCGGTCTAGCGATCGTCCTTTTCCAATTAGGGCTGGCCGTCCTTGGCTGGGGCGGGTTTTCAGCCTTTTTCTCCCACCCGGCTCTTACTGCGCTTACGGTTTCGTCGCTGGTGCTGTTTGTGATTAGCTTGTTCAGCAGCGGCAACGTCAGCACCGGTGAGCAGGAAGACCGTGGGAACCGCTGGGTCATAGGAGCCTTCTCTCTCATCATGATCCTGCAGGCCTACTTGCCGGCATACACAGACCGAATCGGTTTCTGGACTTTGGATGGGGATACCACCCGCTGGATTGGCGTGGTTCTATTGGTTGGCGGCAGCGCGCTGCGACTGTGGCCGGTTTTTGTTCTGGGCAACCGGTTCAGCGGGCTGGTGGCCATTCAACATGGGCATACGCTGGTCACCACTGGCGTTTACAGCGCGATCCGGAATCCCAGCTACCTGGGACTGCTGGTGAGCTCACTGGGATGGGCGCTTGCGTTTCGCGCAGGTGCGGGGGTGGTACTTGTGGCGTGCTTCGTTCCACCCTTGATTGCGCGCATGCACGCGGAAGAGCGGCTGCTGCGGGCGCACTTCGGCAGCGAATACGACGCCTATTATGCGCGGACGTCGCGGCTCATTCCCGGGATCTATTGAGACAGTTGGCGGGGGAAGTTAAACCTTCCGGCGGGATTCGTGCCGGACACGGTCTATGGACACCCGGTGGGGTGAAGAGAGAGAATTGCGCTCGCATAAGGAGAACATTGTGAGAGAGCTTTCTATGACACGGCGGGAGTTTGTGCGCCTGGGCGCGGGCGCGGTGGCGGCAGGGGCAGCGGTGAAAGCGACGCTGCTGGAGCCGGGGATGGCGGCGGCGCAGACATTGGCCGGCGAGCGGAAGATTCGATTTGTGATTGTGGGCACAGGGATTCGCGGGAACGACCTGTTGAGGGCTGCGCGGCAGGTGCCGACGGGCGTTTGCGTGGGCGCGGCGGACCTGTATACGACGCGCCTGCAGGTGGCGAGCGAGGCGTATGGCGCGGAGGTTCCTACTACGCGCGACTACAGGACGCTGCTGGACCGCAAGGATGTGGATGCAGTGCTGATTGCCACGTCGGATCATCACCACCGGCGGGTGACGCTGGACGCGATTGCGGCGGGCAAGGATGTGTATTGCGAAAAGCCGATGTCGCACAACGTGGCTGACGGGCTGGCGATGGTGGAAGCCGTGCAGGCGAACAAGCGGATTTTTCAGGCCGGGAGCCAGAGGGTCAGCTCGCCTGTCTACACCAAGGCGCGGGAGATTTATGCGTCGGGCAAGCTGGGCGAGGTGCACTCGATCGACGCGCATGTGAACCGCAATTCGCCGGGCGGGGCGTGGATTTATCCGGTTCCGGCCGACGCGAGCCCGGAGACGGTGGACTGGGATGCGTTTCTGGTGGATGCGCCGAAGCGGCCGTTCGAGCCGGTGCGATTTTTCCGCTGGCGGTTGTTTGAGGACTACAGCTCGGGGCTGGCGGGGGATTTGTTTGTCCACCTGCTCTCAGGGATTCAGACGATTACGGGATTGAATACGGCGCCCAGCCGGGCGTACTCGAGCGGCGGGCTCTACCACTTCAAGGATGGGCGGGATTTTCCGGATTTTCTGGAGACGGTTTACGACTATCCCGGCATGCAGGTAAATATTCACTGCAACCAGAACAACGCGGAGGGCGACGACCGGACTACCGTGTATGGGTCGAAGGGAACGCTGGTGGTGGTGGGGACCGGGGTGAGCTTTACGCCGGAAGACACGAGGCCGCGCTTTGAGACGTATGGCTGGGGCGGAATGACGGCGGCGCAGAAAAAGCAGGGACTGGCGGATTGGAAGGCGGCGCATCCGGACGTGCTGCCGGAGCCGGGTTTGACGGAGAGCTATACGCTGCCGGAGGGTCACACCTTCAATGACACGGCGGACCACATTGCCAACTTCTTTCAGGCCGTAGTAACGCGGGAACACGTGCTGGAGGACGAGGTGTTCGGAAACCACGCAGCCATCGCCTGCCACATGGCTAACCATTCTTATTTCCACCGCAACGCGGCGACGTGGGATGAGGAGACGAAGAAGATCAGGGGTTGAGCCGGTTGCTTGCGGGGAGAGCGGAAAGATGAGCATGATTTCGCGGCGGAGTTTTTTGAAGGCCGGCGGGGTGCTGGCGGCCATGAGTGCGGGCGCGGGACGGCTGGCGGCGCGGACACTGAAGCTGCCAATCGGACTGCAGCTTTACAGCGTCAAAGATTTCCTGGCGAAGGATTTTGACGGCACACTGGCCAAGGTGAGGGCGGCGGGATACACCGAAGTCGAGGCTGCCGGATACTACAACCGCACAGCGGCGGAGTTTCGCCAGGCGATGGACAGGGCCGGGCTGCACTGCGTGAGCACGCATCATGGAATGGGGCTGCTGCTCAAAAAGCTGGATGAGCTGATCGAGTACGGGCATAACCTGGGACTCGAGTACATCATTTGTCCTTCGCCGGTGCGCAGGGACCCGACGCTGACGGGAGCGCTGACGCTGGACGATTGGCGCTGGGTGGCGGGCGAGTTCAACCGGATGGGCGAAAAGGTGAAGGCTGCGGGGATGACTTTCGGGTATCACAACCATACCGAGGAATTCGGCAATGAGGGCGGGGTGGTGTTTTACGACGAGCTGATGCGGCTGACCGATCCGAAGCTGGTCGTCTTCGAGATGGACTGCGGGTGGGTTTTTGCCGGCGGGCGCGACCCGGCGCAATATCTGCGCAAGACGCCGGAGCGGTTTCCGCTGCTGCATGTGAAGGACATCATGAAGGGAGCGGATGGAGTGTTCCACTCGCCGCTGCTGGGCCGCGGGAGCGTGGACAACAGGGCGATTCTGCGCGCGGCGACGGGGCTGAAGCACTACTTCGTTGAGCAGGAAGAGTACGACATGGAGCCGTTTGAGGCCCTGCGGCTGGATGCGGAGTATATGCGCAAGCTGCGGTTCTAGTTGGCTTCGTCCGTGAAGGAAAATTAGATGGCGTCCTCGGGTTCGAGGATCGGCGCCGGTTTTCTTGCTGGCGTGGTGGTGATGACGACTACGCTGATGAGAATGAAGAGTGTGCCGAGGATTGTGCGGGCGCCAAGCGGCTCGCCAGCCAGGAAATATCCAAGCAGAACGGCGATCACGGGGTTGACGTAGGCGTAGGTTCCGACTTTGGTCGGCGACTGGTGATGAATGAGCCAGACGTAAGCGGTGAAGCCGACGATGGAGCCAAGAACGATGAGGTAGAGCAGGGCGATCCAGGCCGCGGACGAGACCTGCGACGGGCGGAAGCCGCGGAACTCTCCAAAGGCGGCGGCTGCGAGGGTGAGAAGCAGCCCACCAGCGAGCATTTGGGCGCCGGAGCTCATGACTTTGGAGCTGGGCAGCGGGAGCTTGCGGGAGAGCGCGGAGGCGACGGACCAACTGATGGCGGCGAAGATGAGCGCTAGGGCGCCGGTAATCTCGATAGGCTGACCGCCGAGATTGAGCGAGCGGTTCATGAGCACGGCCACTCCACCGAGACCGATGAGAAGCGCCAGGACCAGGCGCGCGGTGAGCTTTTGGGTGCGCAGGATGGCGATTTCAGAGAACGCTGTGAAGGCGGGTATGGTGGCCATCATGACGGCGGCGATGCCTGAGGGCACGCGCTGCTCGGCCCAGAACAAGAGCCCGTAGTCGCCGACAAAAATGAGCAGGGCAAGGAGAGAAACCGAGAGCCATTGGCGGCGGCTGGGCGCGCGCTCGCCGTGTAGTAGCATCCAGAGGTAAAGGGCGAGTCCCGCGATCAGAAAACGGATGGCGGCGAAAATGAGCGGTGGAACTTCATGGACGCCGACTCGAATGGCCAGGAACGTGGAGCCCCAGACGAGGTAGATGATGGCGAAGGCCAGGATGGTCTTAGCGCGCGAGGGATGGTCTTTGGCATCCATAACAGGCTCCTACCAGCAATTTATCAGTAGGCTTAAATGGCGGCGGTTCAGGTAGGCTTTGGGTATGAGCGTATTCGATGAGAAAAAGACGGAGCTGGAGCAGCACGAATTCATGATGGGCATGGAACGGGGACGGCTGGCGGTGGCGCTGGACCTGCTGACGGACTCGCTGATTCTGGTGGGGCAGCATGGGGTTTACTGCGCATCGAGCCGCAACCCGGCCAAACCGGCGTTGGATCTACAGGCGGTTCTGCAGGGGATGGAAGGCGCGAAGGCGCTGATCCAGAGTGTGATGGAAGAGATGCGGGCGCGGAGCAACAGTGGACAGTGAACAGTTGCCCAGGGCCCGGATGCCGCTCGTGCTGTTCGGCTGAATCTATCCGTGATAATCGCGAGTGCGGTATGCTGGATATGCGCGCCCGTAGCTCAGCTGGATAGAGCGAACGCCTCCGGAGCGTTAGGTCGGGAGTTCGAATCTCTCCGGGCGCACCATATCTCATAAAGTTGTGAAACTGTGATACTGTGTAAATGTGAAGAATATCACCTTAGCATTGGACGATGAGACTTACCGCCAGGCGCGCATTCGAGCGGCGGAGCAGAATCTGTCGGTCTCGGCGGTAGTCAAGGAGTTCCTGACGCAGGGCGACCTGAAACAGCGGACCGGTGTGGCTGCTGCGGCACGGACCGCGCTCCTCAAGAGGCTCCAAAAGGAGCCAACGATCCATATCGGGAAATGGGCCCGCGAGGAACTGTACGAGGATCAGCAGTGAAGGTGGCGTTGGACACCAACATACTGGCCCATGCGGAAGGGGTGAACGGCCCCGATAAGAAACAGTCGACGCTGGAATTGCTTGAGAAACTACCTCAGGATGCCGTCGTGGTGCCGGTGCAGGTTCTCGGTGAGCTTTACCAGGTCCTGGTGCGCAAAGCCACCCGCAAGCCGGCGAACGCGCGGGCCGCAATCCTTAGCTGGCGCGACACGTTTGCAGTGGCCCCGACGACGACGGAAGCGCTGATTGCTGCTGTCGATTTGACCGTACACCACAAACTAACCATTTGGGATGCGGTGATTCTTGCCGTGGCTGCCGAGGCTCGATGCCGGCTCCTGCTCTCAGAAGATATGCAAAGCGGATTCACATGGAACGGCGTGACGGTGGTTAATCCTTATTCGTTGCCGGGGAATCCGTTATTGCTGGCGCTGCTCGAAGGGTAGCGGCAGCTTTGGGCGGTTAGACTAAAAGGGGGCTTGCGCGGAAGTCAACGCGCAGGCCGGATAGGTTTCAAATGCCGCACCTAAATTTCGATTTCACGGCGGTCCAGGTTCTTTGGACGCTGACATTCGCGGGGCTCCTGGTTCTGCTGGTGGTTTTGCTGGGACGGGACCGGGTGGGACGTTTTCCCTGGTTCACCACCAGCATTGTGGTCGTAGCCCTGGGCAAGCTGGCGAGCCGATTGCTTTACCAACGAGTTCCGCAGATCACGTCGGCCACAATATTCATCACGCTGGCGGTTGTGTCGATGATCCTGGGCCTGCTGGTCTTGGTGGAACTGGCGCGCGTGGCTTTCAAAGGGCTTGGTCGTTCGAGCTGGATCGTGAATGTGGTGGGGGCATTGTTGGTGGCGTTCGGCGTGGCCGCAGTGTGGGGACCATGGCCGGCCTGGAAGACAGTGACCGCGAATTCGCTGATCGGCGTGCTGCAAGTGGCGCAACTGGCGGCCGTGAAGGGCGATCTGCTGGCGGACGTGCTGGCGGTGGAACTGGGGCTGCTGATTGTCTTGTTTGGCCGCCGTTTCAGCGGCGGCTGGCGGAGCCACGCGCAACAGATCACGATCGGCCTTTCGACAGTAGCGCTGGGACACCTTACGGTGCAGGGATTCTGGCAGTTGATCGCCCTGAAGGCGGCGCCGCACACGCAGGCGGAGTACAACCGCGTTATCGGGTTAAGAGACAAGCTGACCACCGCCAATGGTGCTTTGTACGTGGCTGTGCTGGTGTGGTGGATTGTGTGCCTGTGGATCGACGAGCCGGGAACGGCTGGGCCGGACGAGCCGTCGCCGGGGGACGATACTTTGCCGGTGGGCGTGACGGACGAGGTGACCGAGGTTGTTTTGGAAGAGCCGCCGGCGGAGGTTGAGGAGCCGGCGAGTGGAGAGCTGGAAGCGGAGAAGTAGGGTGCGCCTGGTTCATTGCGAAAATTGACTCCGCGAAATGCGGGTCCTTCGGCTCCGTTTGGCAAACTCCGCTCCTGATGAACGGCGCACCATGGGAAGGGTCTCTTACGCCCCTACGGAGCTGATATTGCCGACGTTGTTCATCCCCGCCGTAACTCGACGCAGCGAGTCATCCTGCTGAGGATGGCAGCTCATCTTGTAATGCGAATTTCAGAGGCAGCGCGCTAAATGTGGCAGCTGGCCT
The DNA here is from genome assembly GCA_050013735.1 of Occallatibacter sp. Taxonomy (GTDB): domain Bacteria; phylum Acidobacteriota; class Terriglobia; order Terriglobales; family Acidobacteriaceae; genus Telmatobacter. The sequence continues at coordinate 19,248 of JBEKEQ010000026.1, read as the reverse complement.
GGCCGCGCTTTTCAAGATAGCGCTGGTGGTACTCTTCCGCGCGCCAGAAGGTTTGGGCGGGCTCGACCTTGGTGACAATGCGCTTCGGCTTGAAGCTGCCCTCGGCGGTGAGTTGCTCGATTTTTGCGCGTGCCTGGGCTTCCTGCTCCGGAGAGTGGAAGAAGATGGCGGAGCGGTACTGCGTGCCCCAATCGGGACCCTGGCGGTTGAGGGTGGTGGGGTCGTGAAGGGCGAAAAAGACGTCCAAGAGCTGCGGAAAGGTGACCTGGGCGGGGTCGAAGTCGAGCTCTACGACTTCAGCGTGGCCGGTTTGGTCAGTGCATACGTCTTTGTAGCTGGGGCGGTCCAGAGAGCCTCCCTCATAGCCGACAGCTGTGGCGACTACGCCGGGGATGGCGGCAAAGGCGGCTTCAACGCCCCAGAAGCAGCCAGCTCCAAATGTTGCTTTTTCAATGCTCATAACAAACAGATGCTCCTGGTGGGGTTGGAGAAGCAGTTTTGCGGCGCCGCAGACGGGAAAGCCCCGGGACGTAGTCGAGCCTCATTGTCCCGGCAGCATCTTGATGGTGTGCAGCCAGATCTCGGCGGTTTGGGGCCAGGTGGTAACAGGAAGCGCAGTGCGGCGCAGGCCGAAGCCGTGGCCTCCCTGGGCATAAAGGTGCATTTCAGCAGGTACGTGGACGTTCTTAAGGGCCTGATAATACAGCAGAGAATTTTCAACCGGGGCCATGGGATCGTCTTCAGCTTGCGCGATGAAGGTGGGCGGGGTATCGGCGGTGGGCTGGGCTGAGGGGCTGAGAGCGAGTGGCGCTTCCCGCGCGATGAGGCCGCCGGGATAGATGAGGATGGCGAAATCGGGACGGCAACTGAGCTGGTCGGCGGCATCGACGGGCTCGTAGAGGCGCTTGTCGTTGTGGATGCTGATCATGGCGGAGAGATGGCCTCCGGCGGAGAAACCGGCAACGCCGATGCGCCTGGGGTCGATGTGCCACTCGGCGGCGTGAGAGCGGACGAGGCCAATGGCGCGCTGAGCGTCCTCGAGCGCGGCGGGCGAGCGGGGATAGCCGGTGCGCGGGACGCGATACTTGAGCACCAGGCAGTTGACGCCGATGGAGTTGAGCCAGTCGCAGACTTCGGCGCCCTCGTAATCGATGGCCAGGACGCTGTAACCGCCGCCGGGAAAGACCACTACGGCCGCGCCGGTGTTTGCGCCGGTGGGGGTATAGAGGGTGAGGGTAGGCGTGGAGACATTGCTGAGGAAAGTGGCGGGCTTGCCGGCCGGACCGGTTGCGGTTCTTGAGGTTTCGACGGGCGGATTGGCGACCGCGTCAGGGACTGCGCCGGGCCAGATGGGGATGGTGAGATGGGAGGGCGCTGGCGGCCATTCGGGTTGCTGGGCAGAGAGAGCGATTGAGAAAACGGCGGTGGCGAGGAGGGCGAGATGCTTTGTCATGGTGGAAGACTCCTTGTGGAATGTTGCTCCTGGTTGCAGAAAAGGACTGGTCCGGGCCTAAAGGCCGTATAACTCGTGCCTTCAATCAGGGGGTTGAAACCCCCTGCTCCCTCCGTCGTTCCCAGTCAACAACCGCATTCCGAGTACCGGCGGGGGTGCGCATCCGGGTTATGGTTGCGCGGGAAGAATCTTGATGGTGCGCAGCCAGATTTCCGCGGTTTTGGGCCAGGTGGTGATGGTGAATCCGTTGGGGCGCAGGCCGAATCCGTGGCCTCCTACAGGATAGATGTGGAGCTCGGCGGGGACGTGAGCGTTTTTCAGGGACATGAAGTAGGTGATCGAATTTTCAACGGGGTTGGATGGATCGTCCTCAGCCTGGAAGATAAGTGTGGGCGGGGTATCGGCGATGGCCTGGGCGTCGGGGTTGAGGAAGAAATTGCGGTGCGCTGGGGTCATGCCGTCGGGATAGAGGACGATGGCGAAGTCTGGACGGCAACTGAGCTGGTCGGCGGCGTCGATGGGGTCGTAGGCGCGCTTATCAAAATGCGTGTCGAGGACGGCGGCCAGATGGGCTCCGGCGGAGAAGCCCAGGACGCCGACACGGGTGGGATCGATGTGCCACTCGGCGGCGTGGGAGCGGATAATGCCGATGGCGCGCTGCGCGTCTTGAAGCGCGGCCATGGAGCGCGGATAGCCGGTGTGCGGAACGCGGAACTTGAGCACCAGGCAGTTGACGCCGATGGTGTTGAGCCAATCGCACACTTCGGCGCCTTCGTAATCGAGGGTCTCAATGTTATAGCCGCCCCCGGAAAACACCACGACGGCTGCGCCGGTGTTTGCGCCTTTGGGGGTGTAGAGGGTGAGCGTGGGGGTGGAGACGTTGGCTACCACGACGGTGGGTTTGCCGGCGATGATTGGCCCAGAGGTGACGGACTCGGCGCGTGGAGTTTGCTGCGGGGTGGGTGGGGCGGGCTGTGCCGCGGGCGGATTGAGCGGTGCGGCGGGAGGTGCGCCGGGCCAAAGCGGCAGGGTGAGATGGTCTGGGCTGGGCGGCCAGGCGGGCTGCTGGGCGGAAAAAACGGCTACTGAAAAAGCGGTGGCTGCAAGAAGGAGGCCGCATTTGCGCATGAGGTGGGAATCCTCTTGAGAAACTCGGTGCCACGGTAACAGCTGGAGTAAGCGGTGCGCAAGGGTAGTGGTTGGGGATGAGACTTTGAGGTTCGTGGACTCCCACCCTTTCCGCAGAAAAAAACGGAAAGGACGGGGCACGGGGCTTTTGGAGTGCAAGAGGATTCGCGGTATGCCGACCCGGAGGCCAGCCCTGCGGTTTGCATCTTGCCAAACGCGAGTTAGCTGCGGCGCTTTCCGCTGGGTGGTCCGGTGCGTTTGCCGCCGGGGCGTGGGCCAGAGCGCGTGCCTCCGGATGACTTTCCTTTGTAGGAGGAGCCGCCGGACTTGGAATGGCCGCCGCCGGGTTTGGCGGAGCCGCTGAAATTTGGCTTGGGGTTCCAGCCGGGGCCGGTTTTCCGTTCGGGGCGCGAGGAAGAGTCAGAGTACGCCCGACCGCTGCTGGGTCGTGATCCGGAAGCGCGGTCCGGTGGTGCTCCATAGGAGCGGCCGGATGGCTTGCTGCTGGGGCGTGCGCCGCCCGCGCGGGGCTTGCCGGTGCTGGTGGTGAAGGGGCGCGCGAGACCGCCTTCGCTGCGGAATGGGCGACCGGGGCGCTCGAAGCTGGAACGGCCGGCGCCGGGATGGCTGGAGCTGGGACGGTTTGTGCGGGGTCGCGCCGAGCCGGGAGTGGGTTGGCTGGAATGGCCGGACGGCACCTCATGAATCTCGAGGCGAGTTGGTCCCTTTGCCGGGAATCCTTCCCTGGGTGGAGACGCGATTGCGCGGGGCGACGGTGGACGTGGTGACGTTGGGCGGTTGAAGGGCCGACGATCCCCGGATTCCGGCTTCTTCCAGGCGGGCTTGGCAGGGAAGGCGCGGCCTTCGGCGGGGCGGCCCTGGCTCGGTGGGCCTGGAGCGAAGCGCGAAGGCGGACGGGTCGGACGGTCGTCTTTTTTCCAGGCGGGTTTGGCGGGGAAGGAGCGGGCCGAAGGGCGGGAATCTGGACGGGCTGGCGGGCGACCCGAGGAGCGGGACGCGTCGAACTTTTCGGGGGCTGCCGCCGGACGGGAAAAGCGGTCTGCCTGTCGACCGGCTGGGCGTGGCCGAGTTCGGTCGGGCCGAGGACCTGCGGTTGGACGGCTACCGACATCCGCGGGATGGAATCCTCCCGGAGCCGGCCGGAAGGGCCTTGCTTCGTCCGGGGCGAAGGAGCGTTTGGGACGGTAGTCTTTGGCGCCAGCCTGCGGGGGCCGGGGACGGCTGGGACGGGGTGCGAGGGTGGGTAGCTGGGCAGCATCGGCGGCGTTGCGGCGGCGGAGTTCCTTTGATTTTGGAGTGCGAAGAGTGCCCTCGGCGGCCTTGCGAAGGAGTTCGAGCTCATGGGTATCGAGTTCGCGCAGGTTGCCAGGCTCCTGATCGAGAACCAATGGACCATAGCCTACGCGGCGGATTTTTTCGACAAAGTGGCCGACTTCCTCGAACATTTTGCGCAGTTCGCGGTTGCGGCCCTCGATTAGAACGACTTCGTACCAGGGATTATCGCCCTGGCGGACCTGGCGGATGCGGGCGGGCGATGTGCGCACGGGACGCGAGCCGGGGCCGGCGCGCTCAATGGAAACACCGGCGCGCAGAATGTCGAGCTCAGCCTCGGTGGGCTGGCCGGAAACCTTGACGAGGTAGGTCTTTTCTACGCCGGCCGCGGCGCGAGTGAGGCGGTTGGCCAGTTCGCCGTCGTTGGTGACGAGGAGCAGGCCCTCGCTGAGATAGTCGAGGCGGCCGACGGGATAGAGGCGCTCGCGCATCTTGTCAAAGAACTGCATCACCGTAGGGCGGCCTTCGGGATCCTTGACGGTGGTGACAAAGCCGCGGGGCTTGTTGAGGACAAAGTAACGGAGTCGCTCGGGGCCTTGGAGGAGCTTGCCATCAACCCGGATGTGGTCGCGGCCGGAGTCGGCCTTTGTACCAAGGAGGGTGACCACTTTGCCATTTACCTGGACGCGGCCCTGCTCGATGAGCTCCTCAGCCCGGCGGCGGCTGGCTACGCCGGCGGCGGCGAGGATTTTCTGTAAGCGCTCAAGCTTGGCGGGGGGACGGGGCTTGAATTCGGGCTCGGTTTCGGCTTCGTCTGAGACGGCTTCGGGAGACACGTCGAGCGTACCTTCGGGGGAGGATTCGGGTTCGGGACTGTCTTCGGCCTCGATTTCGCTTTCCGACCCGGGCTCGGCTTCAGGGCCGGTTGCAAAGGCTGCTTCACCGTCAGACAGGTCGCCAATCGGGTCTTCGATATCGAGCGCCGGAAGCGCGGGTTCGGGTACCGCGTCTAACACAGCTTCGGTGGATACGGGCTGGGGCTCACTGGGCTTTTTCTTCCTGGCCATGGGGGAGATTCTCGGTTTCTGCCTGCTCTGGAGAGGGAGGCGCAGCAGGCGCGGCCTCCTTGGGGGGTGAGGATTCGTTGCGGGCCGCCATCGCGGCGGTCTCATAGGGGTCAGGGAAATCAGGCGAATCGCCGATGAACTCTTCGCCGGGCTGATCGTCGGACTCGTCGATTTCAAGGGACTCGTCCGATGCCTGGGTCAAGGCCAGGCTCGATTGCGGGGTTTGCGCGGGGGCGGCCTCGTCGCCGGCGGGAAGTTCGGGCTCGTCAAGCTCGATGGCGGCCATCTTCTCGAACTCCTCCATGGAAGGCAGCTCGGTTACGTCTTTGAGGCCGAAGCGGAGAAGGAACTCGCGGGTGGTTTTGTAGAGGATGGGACGGCCGATGACCGGCTTGCGGCCAGCGGTGGTGATGAGCTTTCGGGCGAGCAGCGAACCGAAGACGCCGGAAGAATCGACGCCGCGAATCTCGTTGACTTCTGGCGCGGTGACGGGTTGTTTGTAGGCGACAACAGCCAGGGTTTCCAAGGCCGGTAGAGAGAGCTTGAGAGGCTGCTTTAGGCTCTTGACGAAGGCGCGGACGGAATCGTGGCACTCGGGCTTGGTGGCCATGCGGAAGCCGCCGGCAATCTCGCGAATTTCGACGCCGCGGGAGTCGGAGGAATAAGAGGCGATGAGCTCGTCGAGGAGCTGGCGGATGACGGTGCGGACCTCGCGGTCGCGCTGGCGGGCCTGACGTCGCAGCTCCAACTCGGCTTCGGCGTCGGGTCCGGGCCCGAGCTCGACGGTGACGGTTTCTGGGGTGGTTTCGGGAGCGGCGCCGGGATCGGATTCTGAATTCGGCTCTGAGGGTGACTGTCGCGCCGCCAGGGAGGCAATTACCTCTTCCGTCTCGGGATAGGCGAATTCGGCGGTCTGGAGGGAAGAAGGTTCGCCGGAATCAGCGAGTGAGGACGGCTCCTCGGCGGCAGAGGCAGCGGCTTGCTCCGCTTTCCACTCGAGAGCGTCGGCGGTAAACAGTGCCGCAAGCTGAGCCAGGGTGACGGGCTCTTCGGCGGCGTAGATGACGGCTTCTAATTTTGCTTTCAGGCTCATTCTGTAATCGGTACCTCAAGTATCGTACCGGAAGTTGCGGGCGACTGGGTGTTCACTGAGGGTCACAGGACGGCGAATGAGAGAAAATCCGAAGGGAGTTTTGGCAGATGAGAAGGGATTTATTGATCCAACGCAAAAATGTTGTTGAGGTTTCCCATACATTCGCCCGGAGAAGAGCGAAAGGGAGAGGCGCGGAGTTTCAGTGCCTAAAGACTGAGATCAGGCGGCGGAGCTGAGGGCGGACTGGGCCCAGATGACGGCTTCGGAATAGGCCTGGATGAGGCGTTCGGGCCTGGGGCGGGGCTGAGTGGAGCGAAAGGCGAGGACAATGGCGTCACAGGATTCCCAATCGCCGCGCTCGTGGAACTCCAACCAGGAGAGGGGGCTGCGCTCGGAGTTCATCGTTCCCTGGAGAGCGTCGCAGATGCGATCGCGGAGAGGCAGGAAGGGGATGAGTTCCTCCATGGGGAGTCGAAGCATTGCGGGCACGAGGCTGAGCAGGCCCAGCAGGTATTGTTCAGCGGGGTCGAGAGAGAAGTGGGCGGCGGCGAGCTCGCAGAACCGGGCGCGCACCAGGGCCATGTGCAGGATTTCCGGGGGACGGTCGGCGTTGAGCTCGCTGAGCACGGCGAGAGATACCATGCGGCGAAAGACTTCTTCGCCGACGACAAGGATGGCCGACTCGATGGAGCGCACCTCCTGCTGGATGGCGCAGACCGGGGAGTTGACTAGTCGCAGCAGGCGGAAGGTGAGAGAAGCATCGCGCATGACGAGGCGGCTGATTTTGGGAATGTCGATGGGATCGCGCAACAGGTGCTGGACGATTTCGAAGTGATAGAGCCGGCTGGTGGGCACTTTGCGCTTTTTGAGCAGGACCGGATGGCAGAGGTAGTTGCCTTGAAAGAGTGTGAAGCCCTCGGCGCAGGCCTGGCGGTAGTTCTCCTGCGTATCGACTTTCCGGGCCACCATGGCGACGGAGGGAGCATTCGAGGAGACGAGGGCCTGACGCGCGACGCGGTCGAGGCGGGTGAAATCGACTCGGATGTAATCAGCGAGCTGGACGAGCTGATGGGGCTTGGCTTTGACGTCGAAAACGTCGAGCGCAATCCGGAATCCTTGCTGCTTGAGATCGAGGCAGGCATCGAGGACTTTGGGAGTGGGCTGGAGCGTTGCGGGGAGGGCGAGAACGGTTGCGCCGGGGGCGAGAACATTGACGAGCTGCTCGGTGAGCGCCTCCTCAGTGCAACTAATGAAGGCCGGCAGGCCGTTGGTGAAGCGGTCGAGACCGAAGATGATGGCGTTGTCGAGCATGGTCTGGGTGGCAATTTCGCCGTCGCGGCGGGAGACGGGGCCTGCGGCGTTGCGGAAAAGCAGCTCATAACCGTGCACATGGGCTTGCAGGTTGAGGATGGGCTGGCGCGCAACATAGCGGACCTCGCCATCCAGGCTTGGCGCGGCGGATTCAAGGCCCTTAGTCAGTGCGGTGAGGGTTGCCATGCGATGTCTTCCCGAGGTGTTCATCGGCAGGGCGGCGGTTCGACGTGAGGGGATTTTAGATGTGGATGCCGTGCCGCTGCGCAAAAAAAGGCGCCCGCGGAGGCGAGCGCCTTTGAAGATGGAGCGATCCGTGCTTAATGGGAGATTTGGCTAAAGGCAAAGAAAAGGGTTCCAGAGAGCAGCGCCGCGGCGGGGAGGGTGAAGACCCAGGCTGCCGCAATGTTGCGAAGCGTACCCCATTGGAGGCCGCTGCCGTTGGCCACCATGGTGCCGGCTACGCCGGAGCTGAGGACGTGGGTGGTGGAGACAGGCAGGCCCCAGGTGTCTGCCGCAAAGATGGTGAACATGGCCACCAGTTCGGCACTGGCGCCCTGCGCGTAGGTGAGGTGCTCCTTGCCGATTTTCTCTCCGACGGTGACAACAATGCGCTTCCATCCGACCATGGTTCCCATGCCGAGCGCGAGGGCAACGGCCACCTTGACCCAGGCAGGGATGAACTTGGTGGCGTTGTCGACTTTGCCCTTGTAGGTTTTGAGGGCTGCGTCTTCGCTTTTGGTGAAGGCGGGGTTGCCGCTCTTCTGCATGAGGCGAATGGCCTCGCCGGCCACGTAGAGGTCGTTGCGGACGTTGGTCTGATCTTTCGACGGGACGGCCTTGAGGTCCTTGTACAAGGCGACTTCGTGGCTCACGTCTTCAACCAGTTCCCTGAGCGCGAGGACGGTGTCTGGCTGCAACTGCTTGGTGCGGATGTAGTCAGTGACTTCGGCGCGGGGATCTGAGCCGAGAACGCCTGATTTGTCGACATGGCGGTCGAGGATATGGCCGGCCTGCTCAGAGGCGGCGATGAACTGCTGCACCTGGTTGCCGGCGACCGCGTGGTTGAGTGCGTAGGCGGTGGGGACGGTGCCGATGAGGATGAGCATGATGAGGCCCATGCCTTTTTGCCCGTCGTTGGAGCCGTGGAAGAAGCTGACGCCGGTGCAGGTGAGAATCAGCAGTCCGCGGATGGGCCATGGCGGAGGCGAGGCGTCCTTGGGGGCCTGGTAGAGTGCGGGGTATTTAATAAGCCACTTGGAAAGGAGGAATAACAGGGCGGCAAGACCAAAGCCGACGATTGGCGAAATGAGCAAAACCTTGAAGACCTTGGCGGCTTGCTCCCAATCCACACCGGAGGTACCGGAATGAACGTTCATGAGCTGGTTGGTGAGGCCCACGCCGATGATGGAGCCGACCATGGTGTGGGAACTGGAGGCCGGTAGTCCGAACCACCAGGTGCTGAGGTTCCAGATAATGGCGGCGATGAGCAGAGCGAAGACCATGGCGAAACCTGCACCGGAGCTGACCTGAAGAATGAGCTCGACGGGGAGCAAGGTTATGACGGTGAAGGCCACAGTGCCAGTGGAAGTGAGCACACCGGCGAGGTTGCAGAGGCCCGACCAGACGACGGCGAGATTGGGTTCCAATGAGTGGGTGTAGATGACGGTTGCGACGGCGTTGGCGGTGTCGTGAAAGCCGTTGACAAACTCGAAGCCGAGAGCGATGAGGAGGGCGACAACGAGCAACAAATAGGGCCAGATGCTGCCGAGAGTGACGCCGTTGAAGTCGTTGAAGATGTTAAAGCCGATGAATCCGACGCCGACAACCAACGCAAGCAGAACCACGCCGCCACTGATGCGGGCGTGCGTTTTGTTCATTTTCTTGTCAAGCAATGCTGAGGCAGGGGGCCGGGAGGGAACTGTAGTCGCCAGATCGGACATGAAGGCGCTCCGTGGATGGGGATAGGTCTTGAATCAATTGCGCCGGGGGCCGCAACATCCAGACTCTGCAATGGATACACGAGCAAGATGAAAGGGATGTGAATTGTGGACCGGGAAGCAGGTTATTCCGTGAAAGGAGAGAGGTTAGGGCGAAGGGAAAGGCGAGCTGCGGAAAGGGCAAGAAGGACTGAGCGAAGGAAATCGAATGAAGAGGTGGGTTAGCAGGTTGCCATGTTGCGATCGATCCATTGGGCAAGTTCATCCTCGGAGATTTCACCTGCGGCAAGGCCGAGGATGATGCCGGCGGAGTTGCCGATGGCGATGATTTTTGTGGTGGTTGGCATATGGGGACTCCCGACTGGATCAAACTATAACATTAGTTATAACGCAAGGCTTATTTCCAGTCGTCGCGCGCGTTGGCCAGGCCTTCGTTCATTACGGTGTCGAAGCCGGTGTGCTTTTTGATGAAGATTTCGCTGAATTGACGGTCCTGGCGCAGCAGGATGGCCTGCATGCGGACCAGCTCAAGGAGGGCCAGAAACATGGCAATAAGGGCACGCTCTGAGCGGGTTTGGCTGAGCAGGCGGCGCAGGGCTACCGGCTTGTCTTCCATGGTGAGGCGGCGAGCCAGAAACTGGATCATCTGGCCGACGGTAACCGAATCTTCCTGGACGTTGATCACGGGACGGGAACGAGCGCGCTCAAGGATGTCGCGGAAGATGCGGACCAGGTCCACGGTGTCGGCGGCAATTTCAGGCTCGGCTTCGGCATCAGCCTTGAACTCGCGGAAGCCGGGGTTTGACCAGGTTGCGGCTTCGAGCATTTGCTTCTGCTGCAGCATCTGGGCGGCGTTTTTAAATCGCTCGTGCTCCAGGAGGCGCTCGACCAGCTCGCGGCGGGGGTCCTCGGCGGCATCGTCCGGGCCGGCGGGCGCGCGAGGCAGCAGCATCTTGCTCTTGATGTGAATGAGGAGCGAGGCAATGTAGATGAACTCGCCGGCGACGTCTACGTCGCTGGCCCGGAGCTGGTTTACATAAGCCAGAAACTGGGCGGTTATGGTGGCGATGGGAATGTCGTAGACGTCGATGTCTTGCTTTCGAATCAGATCGAGCAGGAGGTCGAGCGGGCCGTCATAAACCTGTTCGACAACGACGGAGAAGGGAGAAAGATCGGCCTGGTCGTCACGCGACTCGATCTTGATGAGAGGCTTGGGGATAGAGGGTGTGGGTGGGACGGCATCCTTCGGGGTGACGGGCGGAGGGGTGGGCAGATACGCGGCTGCGGGTGCTGATTCGATGGCGGGTAGAGGTTCTGCAGCGGCCTCCGGGTCGGCAGGCGAGACGGTTTCTGGTGCTGGTTCGGGTTTGGGATCTGGCAATGGCTCGCGCCCGGCAACGGGATCGACGAATGCTGCCGTTTCTAGTTGCGGCTCAGGCTCCGCCTCCGCCTCGGCTTGGGCGGTTGCCTCGAAACGTGCCTCTCTTCGTGCGACTGGTTCATCCGTCGCTGCGGGGGGTTGTTCCTCAGCGGGTAAGGGGTTTGCGGCTTGCTCGGTTTCGGCGACTGAGATAATTTCTGGAGCTGGTTCGGGTTCGTGTTCAGGTGCTGGCGGTGGTTCGGGATTAGATTCGGACTCAGGTGCGAATTCCGGCTCGCGCACGGGCTCTGGTACGGGCTCAGGCCCTGGTGGGGGAGCCGGTTCTGGCTCGCGAACGGGTTCGGGGTCCGGCTCAGGTTCAGCTTCAAAGTCCGCTGACGCGACTGGTTCGGGGGCTATTTCTATCGGATCGGAAGGTGTGTCGGGAGGCGAAGCGGAGGGCTCATTCGTCGCCACCGGAGCCCGTTCCTCAGCAAGCGTGGATTCGGCGACCTGCTGGGGCTCGGCAACGGAGATAATCTCTGGATCTGGGCCGGGTTCGTGTTGAGGCTCTGGCAGTGGCCCCGGCTCAGACGCGGGTACAGGCGCAGGTTCCGGCTCGCGCACGGGCTCTGGTTCGGGTTCCTGCACTGGCTCGGACTCCGGTTCCGGCTCAGTTTCAGCCTCAACTACAAGGTCTTCTGTGGCAATTGGTTCAGGAGCGGCTTCTATTGGATCGGCGGTCGGATCGGTGTCTTGCTCCGGTGCGTGTACCGCCTCAGCGGCGGGGATGGTCTCCGAATTGGGGGACTGTTGGTTCAATGCTGCTTCCACTTCCTCAGATGCTTCTAAACTGTCCAAAACTGAATCTTCCTGGGGTGAAATTGGCTGTGGGGAGCGGGAAAATAACCCGAATCCGGAGCGAAATCCCCCCAATGCATATTGGAGGGCCCTGCGCCACCACGGGATTGATTTTTCGGGCATCCGGCTTCCCACGGCGGCTCAAGCCGCTCTTAGTCAAGAATGTACCGCCCGGGCCGATTCAGCGGCTGGTTTGGGCGGGCGCAAGCTTCATGGCGGCGCGCACCTCAACCATAGTCTGCTCCGCGCGGGCTGCGGCGCGAAGTTCTCCGTCTTTCAGTATCTCTTCCACCTGGGGTTTGCTGTAGCTGGCGCGCCGCTGCTGAATGGGCTGCAGAATCTGCACGAGAGCGTCGGCGGCCCAGCTTTTGCACTCGATGCAGCCGATGCCGGCAGAACGGCAGCCGTCGTAGACCTTGGCCAGCGTCTCCGGCGTGGAGAAGACCTTGTGCAGATCGCCGACCGGGCACTTGTCGGGATCGCCGGGGTCGGTGCGGCGAACGCGCGCCGGATCGGTGACCATAGTCTTGAGTTTCTTGCGCACCTCTGGCTCGGGATCGGTGAGGAGGATGGTGTTGCCGTAGCTCTTTGACATTTTGCGGCCGTCGGTGCCGGGCAGCTTGGGCGAGGGGGTGAGCAGGACCTTTGGCTCGGGCAGAACTTCGCCGCCGTCAAGCGCCGCGGGTTTGTAGAACTGGTTGAAGCGGCGCGCAATTTCGCGGGTAAGTTCGACGTGGGCCTGCTGGTCCTGGCCTACGGGGACAAATTGCGGCTGATAGAGCAGAATGTCTGACGCCATCAGCACCGGGTAGCCGAGGAACCCGTAGGTGGTCAGGTCCTTGTTCGTCAGGTTTTCCTGCATCTCCTTGTAGCTGGGCACGCGCTCCAACCAGCCGAGCGGAGTAATCATGCCCAGCAGAAGGGGCAGCTCGTAGTGCTGTTTCACGTCGCTCTGGACGAAGATCGTCGACCTTGCCGGGTCGAGTCCGGCGGCGAGAAAATCGAGTGCCACTTCGAGCGTGTTGGGCGCGATGCCGGAGGTGTCGGCGTAGTCAGTCGTGAGCGCGTGCAGGTCGGCGATGAAGAAGAAGCACTCGTACTGCGCGGAGTCCTGCAGCTTGACCCAGTTGGCGAGGGCGCCCATGTAGTTGCCCAGGTGGAGCTTGCCGGTGGGGCGCATGCCGCTCAAAACGCACGGGCGGGACGATGAGGTTGGTGGTTCGGGCATTTTGATTATCGATTCCGGGGTGGTGACAAATGAATTGCGCCGGCTCTCTCGGGCCGCACAGAAAAAAGGCTCATTCCATTGTAGCGGGATGCGGAGGGTGCAGAGCTAGATGTGTTGGAGGAGAAAATAGACGATGGCCAGGGAGGGGGAAAGAAACATCATCAGGATCCAACGGCCTACGAAGATCATGAGCAGATAGCTGACCCAGATGGGGATGCGGTCGTAGGTCTGGACGGCGTTGTAGGGCAGAATGTTGCGCAGGACGCGAGAGCCGTCGAGAGGCGGAATGGGAAGCAGATTAAAGAAGCAGAGCGAGAGGTTGATGAGGATGGCCAGGGTGCAGAGCATAATCACGGCCTGGAGGCTGGAATTCACTCCCAAAGTGATGCCACCCGCGAAGGAGAAGAGGACGAGCTGGTGAGCGGCGGGGGATGAAAGGGAGATAACGGCGAGAACAAGAAAGGCAACCAGGACGAGGAGAAGATTGGAGGCGGGGCCGGCGAGGGTGGTGAGGTTGTCGTCGCGACGGATTTTTTTGAAGTTGCGGGTGATGACAGGAGTGGGTTTGGCCCAGCCGATCAACATGCCACTAAAAAAGTTGAGACCGATGAAAGGGCCGAAAATGATGAGTGCGGGAAAGATGAGGGTGCCGATGATGTCGATGTGGTCAATGGGGTTGAGCGAGACGCGGCCCATCATGCGGGCGGTCTGGTCGCCGAGGCGGGAGGCGGTCCAGGCATGGGCGCACTCGTGGACGCTAAGCGAAAAGAGGAGCAGGACGAACTCAAAGACGGCAATGATGAAGGCGCTGGATTGCAAACGAACTCTCCACTCGATGGAAAGCTCAGGTTAGCATGGCGTAGTGGTTGGGATTTGAACAAAGACGGGGTTGGAATTAGCGAGCGACCAGGTAGCGATCCATCCATTCAAGGATCAGCGCGCGCATTTCGGGGAGTTCCTGGTGGGCGCAGTCGAAAAGCTCGATCCGGCAATCCTGTTCGCGTCCGTAGGTGCGATACAAGGGCAAGAGGGCATCGCGAATCTTCTCAACGCCGGTGGGCGGGGTGAGCGGGTCGTTGCGTCCGTTTACGCTGAGGTGGGGTCGGGGCACGATCAAGGCGTTGATCTGGGCGGTATTGAAGTGCTTGAGCAGGGAAGGAACAAAGTAGTAGACGCCGTGACCGCTGAGTCCATGGGCTGCGATGAGCGACTCGAAATCGGTGAGGCAACAGACGTCCATGGTCAATCGCACGCGGGCATCGAGGGCCGCGAGCCACCAGGCCTTGGTGGCGCCCATCGACATGCCAAATGCGCCCAGGCGGGAGCGATCGACTTGAGGACGGCCGGCAAGGAAGTCGAGGGCGCGGAATTCATCGAACATCATCATGCCCCACAGGACTCTGCCGCGCCATAGCATTTCCTTGAAAGTGTCTTCTTCGCCGCGGTGGCCGTTGGCGTCATGCTTGCGCTCACCGAAGCACCAGCTATCGATGGCCAGAGTGACGATCCCTTTTTCCGCGCAGATGGGCGCGTAGGCCGGCTGAACGGCTGTTCCCTTGAGGAGCTGCTCCTTGCCCAGATCGTATTGGCCGGCATGCCAGTGAATGAAGAGGAGTCCGGGGGCGGGGTTCTGACGGCGGTCGGGAATGAGCAAGAGGGCGGGAACAGGCTCGACGCCGTTGAGGTCGAGGAGCCAGCGCTCGAGGGTGTAGCCCTCGTGCTTTTCAGTACGCACAAGCTGCGGCGGTGAGGGTTGATGATTCCACGGCAGATCGCCGAGGAGCGACCACAACTCGCGGCGGCGCTGTTCCTGATTGGCGGCGAAATTGGCGGGTGTTTCTGGCGAGACCATGGGAAGATGGCTTGCCCGCGCGGCCATGCTTCCTGCGAGCCCAGCCGAACCGAGGATGAACTCGCGCCTGTTGGGCCAAGATACCGATTTTGCCACGCTTCCCCCATTCCAGGTGAATAGTCAGGAACAATGTATCACCGGGCGGGCAGGCGCGGATTTGCAGGTTTCAGATACGGTCAGTGGGGAAGGCGCCGACGCTTTCACCTGGGGCGATGGTTTGGCCGGCGAGGACGATGGCGTGGCTGCCGATGCGGGCACCGGGAGGGATGACGGTGGGCACCAGCGTGACCTCGTCAAAGTTGTCGGGATTGTGAGTGTGGGAGTAGACGCGGGCAAAAGAGCCGATGACAGCTCCCTTGCCGATGGTGATGCCGCCGCGGTCGTTGAGCAGGGCGCGCTGGCGGATGGTGACGTTGTCTCCGATAGAGAGGTTGTAGCCGTAGGTGAGATCGACGCCATGGTAGATCTTGACTCCTGCGCCCATGTGGTCAAAGATGTGCCGGCCGAGCATGCAGCGGAAACGGAGACCTAGCCAGTGGTTGAGGCCGACTGGCGAGCGGTCAAACATTTGCCAGAACCAAAGCAGCGGTTTGCGGCGGTTGTACTTCTCACAGTCGGCGTCGGGAAAATGCTGGGCCTCGAGGGTGATGTTTTCCGGGTCGAGCGAAAGGCTGACAACGTTACCGGGCAGCTCGGAGGTGAGCGTGAGGTTCAGCTTGCCGCCGTGCGGACGGCCCAGATAAAGCTGGTAAAGCTGATCGCGCACAATTTCTGCGCGGCGCTCGGGAGAGCCGTGGCGCATGAACTCATCGTCGAGAAATTGAAGCCAGCGGCGGTAAACTTCCTCCGCCTCAGGCGCGGGATGCGGGGCGTTGCGTTCAGGTGCCATACGAATTGGACGATACACGATCGGGGCGGGATGCATTTTGGGGATAAGGGACTAAGGGACTAGGACTGCTCTGCTCGAAGAGACTTGATCAGTGCGCCAAGAAGCCTGCCTACGTCGCTACAGAGGATTTCGGTAGATTGAAGATTCGGAGTTGTGCCAAATCCTAGGTTTTTGGCGATTACGATTTGTGTTTCAAGCTCCGTGCATGACCCGTGAGCATGTCCGAGAAACAGTATGTACTCCCCCTTTGTCGAACGACCGTAACCCTCCGCGATGTTGCTCGGAATTGATACGGAAGCTCTGCGCATCTGGTTGGTGAGGCCAAATCGTTTTGCTTCGGGAAAGTGTGACGTTAACTTATAGACATCGGTTGCAAGTTCGATGGATCGTTGCCAAACCACCAAATCTTTGAATGATTGCCCCATCGCCTTCACCCTGCTTCCTAGCTCCCGAGTCCCTCAGACCCTTAGTCCCGAGTCCCTGCTTTTTACCGCTTGCCCTGGATGGTGGGGGGCTTGCCGCCATTCTTTTTACCGGCTCGCTTGGCGGCGATGGCATGCATCTCCTTGCCGATGCTGGATTGATTGATGCCCAACTGAATGCCGAGATTGATAAGGTTGCCGGTGCCCCAGTAAAGAGCCAGACCGGAGGCAAAATGGAGCATGGAGAAGCCAAAGATGGCGGGCATCATAATGGCCATCATGCGGCGCTGTTCCGGGGGCATGCCGGGCGACGGAGTGATGAACTGGACCAGGAACATGGAAATGATGATGAGGATGGGGAGGATGTACATGGGGTCGGGCGAAGATAGGTCGGTGAGCCAGAACCAGTGGGCCTGGCGCAGCTCAATCACATTGGCCAGCACGCGATAGTAGGCGAAGAACAAGGGCATCTGGATGAGCATGGGCAGGCAGCCGCCATACATGTTTACGCCCTCGGTCTTGTAAAGCTCCATCATCTCGGTATTCATCTCGGCCTTCTTGGGGTCGTTCATCTTGAGATGGGCGTAGCGCTTTTTGAGGGCCTCGATTTTGGGCTGAAGGCGCGCCATCTTCAAGGAGGACTTCATCATCATGAGCCGGGTAGGCAGCATAAGGACGTTGAAAATGACAGTGATGACAATGATGGCCCATCCCCAGTTGGGAATGCCGTGTTCGTAAAGAAAGCGCAGAGCCAGGTAGAGGGGTTTGGCGATGACGGTGAGCCAGCCGAACTGGATGAGCGGCTCAAGCGACTGGCCGGTGGGCTTGCCATCGGCGCCGATGGCGTGGATGGAGGAGACCACATCCATTGCCTTGGGGCCGGCAAAGAGGCGCAGCCGCGTGTAGCCGCTGGTGTCTCCTACGGCCAGGCCGAGAATGTCGGCTGGAGACTTCTGGCTGTTGGGGTCGCTGAGGTTGCTGGGCAGGTCGATGGAGTTGTGCAGGGTAACAAGGGTGGTGCTTTCGGGATTGTCAGGCAGAAAAGCCGCGGTGAAGTAGAGATCGGTAATGGCCGCGTAGGAATAGGGCTGGGTGATAGTGTCGTTGCCGCTGACTTTTTTGGCGGCAATGGAGTCCTGCTTGCCTTCGAGGGACCAGGCGAACTGCGAAGCCGCGGAAGTGCGTACTGAGGCCCGCGTGGCCGAGGAGGGAAGGAACTCTTCCATATCGCCCAAACCGGCGGGCCATTGAACCAGCGCGCGCACCGGCTGGCCGTTGCGCTTGACTTCAGCCTCGACGTTGAGGACATAGGTGGAATCGAAGCGGATGGTTTTTACAACATCGAGACCGTTGGCGGCGTAGTGAAAGATGAGGGCGTTGGGCGCCAGCACCAGGCCGGTGGGCGAGGGCGGAGCCCCTTCGGTGGAGACCTGATAGAGTGCCTGATTCAATTGCGCGGTGAGGGCCGGCTCATAGGTAAAGAGCGAAAGGGGCAGGCCGAAGCGGGCCGCGGCCTGGGGCTGAACCATGTCCAGCGGTTTGCCGGCGGTGTCGGTGTATTTTTTCAGGATCCAGTGCTTGACCTGCGCGCCGTGATTGGTGAAGACGATTTTGTAGAGCTCGTTTTCGACGGTGGTCTCGGTCTCAAGAGCAGCGGCGATGGTTGGCGTGGGCGCGGGAGCCTGTGCCTGCCCGGCGGACACCTGCGCATGGTCTGGCTGGCTGGGAGCGGCCTGCGCGGCGGGCTGTGCCGGCTGTGATTGAGTTTGCGTGGCGGGTGGGGTTGTGGCCTGCTTGGGAGCGAAGAAGTACTGATAGCCGAGGAGGACAACGATCATGAGTAAGGCGAAGGCCATGGTACCGCGCATATCGCCGCCACTACCGCCGCCACCTGGACCCTGCGTTTGAAGATTGGGATTGCGAATTTCGGGCAAAGGATACTTCCTGTCGATCGAAGAGGGCATGCCTTGAGGCTGCCGCTCTTCCTATGGTAATGGTTCGTGGGGAGAAATGGTCTGGGCGCCTGGGGCGATGAGCGCGGAGTTGGGCCTGAGCGGGACTTTGGGCGGCACTTGATCGAGCCCTCCGCAGGCGAATGGATGGCAGCGCAGGATGCGCCACAAGGCCAACGAGCCGCCGCGCAAGGGGCCGTGCGTGGCGATGGCGATGGAGGCATATTCCGAACAGGTGGGCACGTAGCGGCAGCCACCAGGGCTCAGCCCATGCAGAGCCGGTGAGAGCCAGCGGCGGTAGAAGTCGAGAGTGGAGAGCAAAAGACGCGTCATGATGCGGGCCTTGCCGAAGCCGGATGAGATGCTTCCGTGATTCGTGCGGCATCGGCGTTTGCCTGATGAAGAATACGCACAATCTCGGCTTCAAGTTTCGCGAAATCGAGAGTGAGCACCACGCGGCGGGGATGAAGGATGAGATCGCAGCCGTGGGGTAGCAAATCGATGTGGCGGCGCAAGGCTTCTCTCATGCGGCGCTTGATGCGATTGCGCTCGTGTGCCGGGCCGAGCACTTTGCCGGCGGTGAGGCCGACGCGCGGAGAGTTTGGGGGCTGGACGGCGCCGACGGCCTGTTGCGGAGCGAGAAACCAGCTCATGGACGCGGATTGGCGCTTGCGGCCCGCCGCATAGGCGCGCTGATAGTCGGCGTGTTTGCACAGGCGCGCGCCGGTTAAGGATCGGCGCTGAACAGGCTGGAGAGAGATGTTCATGGGAGTGCCGGAGCGAATGCGGGCCAAGTCCGCGGAGGACTCATTCCGGCTCCGAAATCGAGGCCCGAAACTAGTCGCGGAACCCTGCGCTCACCGAGACGCGCTTGCGGCCAACGGCACGGCGGCGGCTCAGGACGGCAGCGCCGCTCGCGGTTTTCATGCGGGCGCGAAAACCGTGGGTCTTGACGCGCTTGCGGCGGTTGGGTTGAAATGTGCGCTTAGGCATGAAATTGCGCTCCTGTTTCCTTAAGAGAATCTGCGCCTTGACGGCAAGTCTTAAGTGTACCGCAGGTTGAAGCGAGAATCCAGCGGCAAACCGATTCGGGGCAAAATCGTCCTTCGTCAAGAGTCGAAGAAGTGAATGTTTCGTGAGGAACATTCACCGCGATCTGACGTTGCGGATGCTGTATCCGCAGGTGACTCTGGTAACGTTGGAAGCGAGTTTCACCAGCATTGGTGCAACTCGCCGGCGAGGAAGAAAAGTTATGTGAATAGGGGATTGCAACGAGCGATAAATGTGCTACTATCGGGACCGTTCAAGAAGTATTTTCCAGCGTCCCACGAAACGGTTTCACTCGCGGCCCCGAGGTCCAATTCTGAGGGGCAGACCAGCGGCAACCAGGTATTTCGGC
>JBEKEQ010000025.1:0-38037 GCA_050013735.1 Occallatibacter sp. | reverse complement strand
TTCCGTGCAGATTCCTCGTGCAAGCCATTGATTCTTCGTGGCTGTGCAGGGTTTGTATGGAACATTATAGAAAATTATGTACTTTATTTCTAGTTATTTATGATATAGTTCTCATCCTGAGCAGAGCGCAGCGGAGTCGAAAGATTTGCGCTTGCTTTTGCCCACCCCAATCGCGCTGTTCTAAATAATGTTGAAAACTGGCCAGCGAAAACAGGCGAATGCGCGATCCAGGCTATCGTCACGAAGCTTGCGCAACCACGTTGCAAAGAGGTCGGTCTGGTGGACCCCAATTACGCGTTAACTATAGTTGACGAACAAAACTTGTTCAAGCCATCTGTGGCGATCCGGTGAACTTCGACATGCGGGCAAAGAGCATCGGCCCCCAAGAGGATGTCGGGTTCCAGGCTTCAGGCAACTCTTTGCACTTTTTGCGTCAAAATCGTTCCGAGTTCGCTGACCTGGTATTCACTGCAGACTCGAGTGGGCACTACGATGAATTTTCCAGGAGCCAGGTAGAGAAGAAAGACGCTCTTATCTTCTGAATACGACTGAATAGCATCCCATTCAATTTCGCCCTTCGAATGCGGTCCTTGCATCCGAATCTGGTTGTAGTCGAGATCGATCGTACAGTCTCCAGCCCCGCTGCTTGATCGCTTGAAACGGCGTTTCGCCGCTTGCCGCAGAATTAGCGGGCACAACAGCAAATAGGTCCCACACAGTAGGGCGATCCAATTTGAATGAATCAAGCTACTTGGCTTAGTAGTGAGCAAGACCAGGGCGAGAATGCCAAAACCCAAGGCGGGGAAAAGGTAATAACCCATTAAGTACGAAAAATAAGGAAACACGCCGCGCTTCGCGTGAAGCACCTGCGCGGCCGCGTAATGGGCAAACGAGAGGCTATATCGAATCTGCATTGGTCGTGTGGTTCATTATAGCTAGCTACACGACCAACTCCGCAGGATTTCAACTAAACGGCTGTCGCTTCATGAAAATGCCGCCAGATAATCTCCGCGGTCTTGCGCGGCACCACGGCGGCCAACGACTCCGCGGTAGCTTGCTGCACATCCCGCAGGCTGCCGAAGTGAGTGAGCAGCCGCTGCCGTGTTTGCGCGCCAACGCCGGGAATATTCAATAACTCGGAATCCTTATCCCGCATTGCCCGACGCTGCCTGTGATAGCCCACAGCGAAACGGTGACTCTCGTCGCGGATTAGCTGGATGAGGTGAAGAACGGGAGAACGGCGATCGAGTACAATGGGCTCGTCTTCGTTCCCG
The DNA here is from genome assembly GCA_050013735.1 of Occallatibacter sp. Classification (GTDB taxonomy): domain Bacteria; phylum Acidobacteriota; class Terriglobia; order Terriglobales; family Acidobacteriaceae; genus Telmatobacter. The sequence goes on along the minus strand of JBEKEQ010000025.1, from coordinate 36,763 downwards.
TAAAGATAAATAACTTCTTCGCGCTTGGCGATGGAGGCCAGCGGCTGCGAAGTCAGGCCGAGCGATTCGAGCGCCTCTGCGGCAGCGTGCAGCTGGCCCAGCCCGCCGTCGACCAGGATCAGGCTGGGCAGCGTTTGCGGCTCCTTCTTGCTCCGCGCAGGCTTCACGTCTTGCTCGCCGTCCAGTACGGTCTCGACCTTGTTGCCGCTCTCGTCCAGCAGCCGCTTGTAACGGCGATGCACCACTTCGCGCATCGAGGCAAAATCGTCCACGCCCAGCACCGTCATCACTTTGAATTTGCGATAGAGCTGCTTGTTCATCTTGCCGTCTTCCCACACCACCAGTGAGGCCACAGTTTCCGCACCCTGAATGTGGGAAATGTCGAAACATTCAATGCGCCGTGGAAGCTCGGGAAGCATCAGCGTGTCGGCCAACGCTTCCTGTATCGCTTTGCGGCCGGGCTCAAGAACGCGGAAGCGCTGGATGTACAACTGCTTGGCATTCTGACCCGCCAAATCCACCAGCGAGCGCTTCTCGCCGCGCTGCGGAACGGCAATCTCAATGCGATGCCCGGTGCGCTGGCTCAGCAGTCCGGCCAGCGTTTCGCGGTCCGGGAAGTCAACAGGGGCCAGAATCGTGCGCGGCACGTACTGCTGGTCAATGTAAAGCTGCTTGAGCAGCGCGCTGAAAATCTCTCCCGCGTTAAACTTCAGCCCACCCTCTTCGTCCGCAGCCGTTAACTCCAGCTCGCCGTCATCTTTTCCCAGTTCCCTGACCCCTAATCCCTGCACTTCCAGGTCTTCCCAGAAAAATTCGCGCCGGTCCACGATTTTGCCCGAGCGCACATGGAATAGATTCACCGCCAGCGAGGCCGCCTCAAAGTGATAGCCAAAAACGTCGGCGTCGTCGTCCTGCCCCGTGGTGGCGATCCGCTGCTTTTCCTGGAGCTGGTGCACCGTGGAAAGCTGGTCGCGCAGCCGCGCAGCCGCTTCAAATTGCTGCGCCTCCGCCGCGGCCATCATGCGCGCCATCAGTGAGCGCTCAAGCTCCGCGGATCGCCCCTCAAGAAACAGTTGCGCGTCGTGGATAGCTGCGGCGTAGGTCGATGGAGTGGTAAACCCTTCCACGCACGGTCCCAGGCAGCGATGAATGTAGTACTGCAGGCACGCGCGCGGATGGTAACGGCTCAAATCCACCTTGCAACTGGGAATGAGAAAGCTGCGATGGATGAGCTCGACGATCCGGTAGGCCAGGTTGCCCGGAAAATAAGGCCCGTAGTAGGCCGCGCCGTCCTTGCGCAGGCGCCGCGTCACAAACACCTTGGGGAACCGGTCGGCCAGCGTCAGCTTTACGTAAGGGTAGGTCTTGTCGTCGCGCAGCAGGATGTTGAAGCGCGGCTTGCGCTGCTTGATGAGGTTGTTTTCAAGAGCCAGCGCCTCATGCTCGTTGTCGACCAGGATGTAATCCAGATCGACGGCCTCGCGCATCAGAGATCCGGTCTTCGCGTTGGCCTGCGAGGCTTCAAGTAAGTAAGAGCGCACGCGGGAGCGGAGGTTATTCGCCTTGCCGACGTAAATGACCTCGCCCTCAGCGTTTTTGTAGAGGTAAACGCCGGGCTGGGTGGGTAACGCGCGGATTTTCTCGTAGAGGTCCATAGGTGTGAGCCGGCCAGAGGGCGTCTACTTACAGGATAACGGCTGGGAGAAACCGGAACAGAAATCGATGAGTAATCGGGCCTGCCGCGGTGTCACGCAGATGTACAAGGGTCAAATCGGACCTCAAGCGGGTCTAAAATAGCTGGTGCAATCTCTCTTGAGCAGACTGGGCGTGAAGCTACGCTAATGGGGAGCCACTGCGGCGCCGATAAACTCCCTGGCGTCTCCGCCGTGGTCGATTTGCCATACAAGAAAGAGGAAAGGCAAGGATAGATCGTGCGTTTAGAGAAAGTTTGCCTGCTCGTTGCGGCAGCGCTGAGTCTCGCGGGCTGCAGCGCTAGTTCAAGTGTCACTCTCGCACCCACGCCCACTCCCTTGCCGCCGCCCCCAACGCCGCCCGCACTCACCTCTGGCGCCGTTACGGTGGATTTTGGAACCACCAACCAAACCATTCGCGGCTTCGGAGGGTCTACAGCCTGGATGCAGACGCTGCCGCCGGCCGAGATGAATGCGCTCTTTGGGACCATCGGAAGCGATTTGGGCCTCAGCTTGCTTAGGGTGCGGATTGATCCCAGTTTCACAGCCGGCGGCGCCAGCAACTGGGGCGCGGAGTTGGGCAACGCGCAGGAGGCGATTGCCGCCGGGTCAAATGTCAATGTCATAGCCACGCCGTGGACCCCTCCGGCCGTCTACAAAACCAACAACAGCACGGTGATGGGTTCCCTCAATCCATCGAGTTACGGCGCGTATGCCGCATACCTTGAAAGCTTCGTGACCTATATGGCGAGCGGAGGCGTGAATCTCTATGGAATCTCAATGCAGAACGAGCCGGACGCGAATGTAACTTACGAATCGTGCGCCTGGACTGGTGCGCAGATGGACACCTGGGTGGCAAACAACGCGTCTGTGCTCACGACAAGGCTGATCATGCCCGAGTCGGAGAATTTCAATACGAGTTACTCCGACCCCGCCTTGGCCGACCCAAATGCAGTGGGTCATATCGCGATTGTCGCGGGTCACCTTTACGGAAGCTCCCCCTCCTATTACGCCAATGCCGAAAACGCGCAGAAAGACGTCTGGATGACGGAGCACTACCTGACACCGGCGGGCGCGCAGCCAACCATCGCAGATGCCCTGGCTGCCGCCGAGGAAGTTCATAACTCCATGACCGCGGATTACAACGCCTATCTCTGGTGGTGGATAGCCGATTCCATTCCGAATATAGGAGTGATAAATTACGGCCTCATCGACGCCAACGGCAGTCTGACGTACTACGGATATGCGCTGGGCCAATTTGCTCGCTTTGTGCGGCCTGGGTATGTACGCGTGACCGCGACGGCTGAGCCCGCGGCGGGCATCTATATTTCGGCGTACGCCGGCGATGGGCACTACGTGCTGGTTGCCATCAACAGCACCAGTGCCGCGGAGGGAGCGCCGCTTGTGTTTCAAACGGCATGGTCACGCAGTTAACACCCCACCAGACCACGAGTGCCGCCGGATTGGCGCTGCTCAGCACATTCAGCGTCACGGGCAACGCGGTTACGGTGACCCTGCCGGCTGACAGCATTACCACGTTTGTGCAGTAACGCGTGCCGCCAGCTAGTTAAGGTTTTGCGCTAAGCTGACGAACGTGTTCTGCGCGCACGTCGTTGGCGGTGAACAAACTGAAAAAAGGTGCGCCCTGCGCGGCCGCTTCCACCGCCGCCCGGCCCTTCGCCTCTTCGCGCTCCACTATGCAAACCACCGCGGCCACAATCATTCCGGCGTCGCCCGCGGCTTCAATCGCATTGATGGTCGATGCGCCGGTAGTGCAAACGTCGTCGACAATCACCACGCGCGCGCCCGCTCGGCTGAATCCCTCAATCCGCCGCCCGGTGCCGTGGGCCTTTTCAGCTTTGCGAACCAGAAATCCGTGAATCAGTGGCGCGCAAGAGTCGGACTGCGACCGCCAGGCGCTGGCCGTGGCCACGTTGGAGACAATGGGGTCCGCGCCGAGCGTGAGGCCGCCGACGGCCTCTGCTTCAATCGAGTCCTCATTCAGCAGATCGAGAATCGCCTCGCCGGTCAGCCTGCCGCCCTCCGCGTCCAGGGTCGTTGTCCGGCAATCGATGTAGTAGTCGCTGGTTCCGCCGGAAGAAAGCGTGAACTGCCCAAGCCGAAAACTTTGCCGGGCCAGAAGGGCGAGCAATTGCTGTGCATGAGATTGGTTCGTCATCGGTTCTGATTGTAAATGGGCAGTGAAGACCCGGACCATCTCGCCTCGCGCCTACCGCACCGATCCAGCTCCAACCGGTGATTCGGGCACCGCGGCACCATCCGCCCGTGGATCGGAAGCCCCAAAATTGACTCCCGTGGCACTGTTGCGCATTACCGCTTGCCCGCGTCCCATGGTTGTGGAGAACTCTTTGCGCACCTGCAACTGATGCCCCATCTTTGTCAGGTGATCAATGGATTCGGGCGTCACGCGCGACTCGATGAGAATATTGCAGCCGAGCTTCGTGTCCACGGTAAAGCGTGGCTCTTCCAATGCGGCCTGAATGTTCATGTGGTAATCCACAACGTTGGAAACAAATTGCGCATGGGCCAGCGGCTGATTCATGCCGCCCATGATGCCGAAGCCAATGTGCTGGTCTCCATGTTGCATGAATGCCGGAATGATGGTGTGAAAGGGCCGCTTCCTTCCCGCCAACGCATTGGGCGAGCGACTGTCAAGCGAGAAGAGGCCCCCGCGGTTTTGCAGCACAAAGCCCATTCCCTGCACGGTCACTTTAGAGCCAAATGAAGAATAGTTGCTCTGAATAATGGAGAGAATATTTCCCTCGCGGTCTACCACTGAAAAGTAAGTCGTGTCGCTCGACGGCAGCGCGCCCGGAGCGACGGCACAATTGGCCTTTTCCAGATCGATCAGCGCGGCGCGCTTTGCCGCGTACTCTTTTGAGAGCAGCTGTTTCACCGGGATGCTTCCGAAGCGGGGATCGCCGTCGTACGCCTTCACATCGGCGTATGCCAGCTTCATCGCTTCAATTCTTTCGTGCAACTCGGCCGCGCTGTGCGGTCCGCCGGGCGCTGGCTTCGATTGCTCCATGATGTTTAGCATCTCCAGCGCGGCCATGCCATCGCCGTTCGGCGGCAGCTCGTAAACACTCCAATCCCGATAGGTGGTCGAGATGGGCTCTACCCATTCCGCGGAGTACTGCGCCAGGTCGTCGGCGGTCATCGTGCCGCCCAGGTCGTTTGAGGTCTTCACAATCGCCTGCGCAATCGGCCCTTTGTAAAAGACTCGCTCGCCCTGGTCGGCAATCATTGTCAGCGCCCGCGCAACCTCAGGATTGCGAAAAACCTGGCCCGTCTCCGGCACTTTATCTCCCGGCAGAAACACGCGCCTGCTCTCAGGATTCTCGATCAGTGCACCCTGCATGCTCTTCCAATAGTCGTGAATAATTTCCGGCACGGGATAGCCGTGCTCCGCATAAAAAATCGCAGGTTGAAACAGATAGCGCCAGGGCAGCTTGCCAAATCGCTCGTGCAGCTTCGTCCACCCATCCACAGCGCCGGGCACCGTAGCAGAATCGATGCCCGATTGAGGCATTTCGGTTACGCCTTTGGCTTTCAGATGCTCGATGGTCAAGGCCTTTGGCGCCCACCCGCTGGCATTCAGGCCGTAGAGCTTGCCGGTCTTCGCGTCCCAGTACATAGCGAACAGGTCGCCGCCAATCCCGTTCGTCATGGGCTCGGCCACCCCCAGCACAGCATTCGCCGCGATGGCCGCATCGATGGCCGACCCGCCCTGCTCTAGAACCCTTGCGCCTGCCTGCGATGCCTGCACATAGCTGGTGGCGACGATGCCATATTGCGTGGAGACGACCGATCGCCCGTAAGACCGATCCTGCGCCGAAAGGGAACCAGCGGCGCCTGCCAGGGCGACGAACGCGAACGCGTTCCGGAAGGCAGTCATTTGCATTTCTCACCAGCCTGATTCAACTTGTAATGTCTTGAGGAAGGGATAAATTCTGAAGAGATTATCCCATGGGCGGGCATCGAGTACCAATGTCTACGACGCCGTCAGCATTACATCTTGTCGAGATGCTTAAACCCGCCCGAGCCAACCAGCATCAGCGAAAACAGCAGGAAGTTATACGACGCGTGTACCAGCACGCTCGCGGCCAGCGAGCGTGTTGCCAGCCGCGTCCAGCACAGCACTAGGCTGACAGAGAGCAAAAGAAGGAACGGCCCCAGCGAGTAAGCCGTCTGCTCGGCGTGCATCAGGGCAAAGGGAATGCTGGTGAGAACAGACGCCAGAATCATGGCGAACATGGACCATTGCGGCTGGCCGGTCTGGTCCAACGGGCGCGGCGGCCTGCCAGTGCTCTGCTCCATGGCCCAGTCCCACGCGGTGCAAAGCGCGGGCAGAAGGAATCCGCGAAAAAAAATCTCCTCAAAAAACGGTGCGAAAGTCACGCCAAAGGCGAATAGCAGCCACGCTTCAGTGGAAGTCTGGAAGAGCTTGTCGATCGGAGCATTGGTCGGGCCGGGCAGTAGCAGCTGGTCCACCATGGCCAGCACAAAGCAGGCAAAAGCGGCCGCAAAGAGCCTTCCACGCAGACGCAGGGCGGTTGCGGCGTTCCATTGCACACCGGCAAAAAAGCTCTTATGCCAGAAAAGAGGAAAGACGAGCAGGCTGGCGATAAAGGTGACCAGATAGAGGGCCGCCATGCTGCCCAGCGTGTAATGAGTGTCAGTTTCGGCCTGACTGCTGGTCATGACGCCAAACAGGTGGACGTGCAGTGCGGCGCGAGTAAGCAGTCCGGAGCACACCAGTCCGAAGAAGAGCAGGCCTAGAAGAATCAGTAGATGAACGAGGTTAGGGATGCGTGACGGGGGCGGCGGTTGTTCAGCGTACGGCCAGGATTGGAAGAACGGCGGCTCCGCGGGAATCAGTTGGTCAGGATCAAGGGGCGCCGGCTGGGGCGACGAAGCCGGCGTGTCTTCCATCCCCTCCACAGACACCAGTTGAAAAGGTGCCGCACCCGGAATCTCAGCTCCGCCGACATTTCTCTCAGGGGCGGTATCGAACGGGTTCAGAGAGTCGCGCTCGGGCTCGTCACTCATGAGCGGCCCGTCTTCTTCTTGCGCGGGCCCGGTTTATCAGGAGTGGTCTCCGCAGCAGCGGGGCGTCCCGCTTTTGCGCGGGTCGATGCGAGATCCGCTTCGGCAGGAGTGTTGCGGCGGGCGCGTTTTGTTTTCGCAGGTCCCGGCTTGTCGCCCATCTCAAAAGATGCGCCCGAATCTGCCGCCTCCAGCGCGGAGAGGTCGGGTTCGTCGGCGGCATCGATGGCCGCGAGCTTGCCGTTCCTCGATGCATAGTAGCGGGTGAGGAACTGCCCGGTATAAGACCCCGGAGTGGCAGCGATTTTTGCCGGCCGGCCCTCGCCCACCACGCGTCCACCATCCTCACCGCCCTCGGGCCCAAGATCGAGAATCCAGTCGGCATTGCGAATGACGTCCAGATTGTGCTCAATGATAATCACCGAGTTGCCCAGATCCGCGAGTCGATGCAGCACTTCAAGCAGCTTGCGCACGTCGTCGAAGTGCAGGCCGGTAGTCGGCTCGTCGAGCAGGTATAGAGTCCGCCCGGTCTGCCGCTTGCTCAGCTCGCGAGCCAGCTTCATCCGCTGCGCCTCGCCCCCTGACAGCGTAGTTGCGCTTTGACCCAGATGCACGTAGCCCAGCCCCACATCCACCAGGGTTTGCAGCTTCTGCCGTACCAGCGGAACGTCGGCCAGCACGGGCAGCGCATCCTCAATGGTCAGGTCCAGAATGTCGGCAATCGAGTGCCCGTGAAATTTCACCGCCAGCGTCTCCTGGTTGTAGCGCCGCCCGTTGCACACTTCGCACTCCACGTAAACATCGGGCATGAAGTTCATTTCAATCCGCCGCTGCCCGTCTCCCTGACAGGCTTCACATCTGCCTCCAGTCACGTTGAAGCTGAAGCGCCCCGCCTTGTATCCCCGCTCCCGCGACTCGGGCAGCATCGCAAATAAATCGCGGATCGGCGAGAAAACCTGCGTGTATGTGGCAGGATTGGACCGCGGAGTCCGCCCAATCGGCGACTGGTCAATACGCACAACCTTGTCCAGCTGTTCCGCCCCGGCGAGCGTGTCGTGCGCGCCCGGCTCCTCGCGTGAGCCGTAAATCGTCTGCGCCAGCGAGCGGTAAAGAATGTCGTTGATGAGCGTGCTCTTGCCGCTACCGCTGACGCCGGTCACCACCGTCATAATGCCCAGCGGAATGCGAATCGAAATGTCCTGCAAGTTATGCTCGCGTGCTCCGGTCACGGTGAGCCACTTGCCCGTCAGCGGGCGCGGATGGGCGCGTTGCAGCATGGTGGCCGCGCCGGAAAGATAACGCCCTGTCAGCGACTCCGGGCAGGCCATAATCTGTGCCGGTGTGCCCTCCGCCACCACGCACCCGCCCAGCCGTCCCGCTCCGGGCCCCAGGTCGAGCACGTAGTCCGCGTGGCGAATCGTGTCTTCGTCGTGCTCCACAACCAGCACCGTGTTGCCCAGGTCGCGCAATCTTTCCAGTGCCTGAATAAGCCTGTTGTTATCACGCTGATGCAGCCCGATGGAGGGCTCATCCAGCACGTAAAGCACGCCGCGCAGCCGCGACCCAATCTGCGTGGCCAGCCGGATGCGCTGCCCCTCGCCGCCGGAAAGCGTGCCCGCGTTGCGGTCAAGCGCCAGGTAGTTCAGGCCCACGGCGCAAAGGAACTCCAGCCGCTCCACAATCTCCCGCCTTATCCTTTCGGCCACCAGCGCTTCACGTTCCGTAAAGGTCAGGTTGATCGCCGCGGAAAGCGCGCGGTTCAGCGGCAGGGCAGTGAAGTCCGCGATTGACAGGCCGCCGATCTTTACAGCCAGCGACTCGGGGCGCAGGCGCTTGCCGCGGCACACCGGGCAGGGCGTGGCCGACATGTAATTCATCATGTAATCGCGGTAGGCGTCGCTGCGGGCTTCTTCAATGGTGTCGCGCAGGTAGCTGAGAATGCCATGAAAGCCAGTGCGAGGCGCCTCGCCCTTGGGTGGCCCGTAGACCAAAATGTGCTGTTGCTTTGGCGGCAAATCCTCAAAAGGAAGCTTGAGGTCTATGCCGTAGCGTTCAGCGGCCAGGTGAATGAGCTTGAGCAGATATTGCGACGATGAGCCGGGCCCCAGGCCGCCGTCCAGCAATGGCTTTGACCAGTCGGTAATGAGCTTGGCAGGGTCCAGGTCGTATTGCGAGCCCAGCCCGTGGCATTCCGGGCAGGCCCCATAGGCGGAGTTGAAAGAGAAGCTGCGCGGCTCCAGTTTCGGAACATCAAGGCCGCAATCGGGGCAAGCCATGGAGGAAGAGAACAACTGCTCCTCGCCTCCGGTAACGGCCACCAGCGCCAGCCCGTTGGCCAACTGCAGGGCCTTGGCAACCGCCTGCTCCAGGCGCTTTTCCACCGACGGCTTGCCCGGAGCCAGCGGCGCCGATCCCGGCGCCGGGGGCTTCAAGAGAATCCGGTCGATGACGGCTTCGATGGTGTGATTCTTGCGCCGGTCCAGCAGAAGTGGCTCTGAAATGTCGCGGAGCTCGCCGTCAACGCGCGCTCTGAAACCCTGCTGGTCGAGCTGATCGAGCAGGTCCTTGAATTCGCCCTTGCGCCCGCGCACCACCGGAGCCATCACCGTGACGCGCTCGCCGCGGCCCAGTTCCAGGATGCGCTGCACAATCTGCTCGGCCGTCTGGCGCGAAATGGGCCGCCCGCAGTTGGGGCAGTGGGGCGTTCCGATCGACGCGTACAGCAGGCGCAGATAGTCGTAGATTTCTGTGATGGTGCCCACAGTCGACCTGGGACTGCGGCTGGTAGTCTTCTGCTCGATGGAGATGGCCGGCGACAGGCCTTCAATGGAGTCCACATCGGGCCGCTCGATCTGATCCAAAAACTGCCGCGCGTAAGCTGACAGGGTTTCAACGTAGCGCCGCTGTCCCTCGGCGTAGATGGTGTCGAAGGCCAGCGAACTCTTGCCGGAACCGGACAGACCGGTGACCACGGTAAGAGTGTTGCGGGGAATGCGCACGCTGATGTCGCGTAGATTGTGCTGGCGCGCCCCGCGCACCGAAATGTGTGTGATGGGCATGATTTGGGATCGGTAGGCAGTTGCAGAGGCTCCGCTGCGGCCATCACCGCGTTGACGAGCCCCCTGGAGGTATTCTATTGGTCAACAGAATCAGGGGTCAACGCGGCTGGTTCTCTGCGACAATCGCAGGAGCGTTGTTTGCCGCTCTGCCGGCTGCTCTTGGTACAGCTCGCACGGCGGAGTGCGCATCAATTCACTAGAGCGGCGGAGCATACGGTGACAATGGCAGATCTATTAAATTTGGCAATGTTGATTTGCGCGGCAGCGGGCGCAATGGCCTTCGGCATTCTGTCGGCCTATTGGATTCTCCGCGTGGGCTTCGCTCTCATGCGCCCTCAAACGCGCCAGATCGCGGTCAAACCGCAATCCGAACCAGCCCGCGTGGCGTGAGCTGAAAATACGCACTGTCATCCCGAACGCAGTGAGGGATCCGCGGTTGCCTTTCGGGATCAAAGAGGAGTGAAACTTCCGCATCGGCGCGGCCCTCTATCAGGGAGCGACTTCAGTCGAGCCGATAAAGCCAACAGGATGAATTGGACATTAGCCCCTGCTGATTCCAACTTGGCTGGTCGGTGCCTCAGCCTCGACTCTGAGACCGGGAATCCACGAACCACTCAGCAGGCACCCTAGTTCTGCGGATTGGCAGGCGGCTGGCCCTGTTGATTTTGCTGGCGCTGTTGGCGTTGCTGCATCTCTTCGAGAATCTGCTGCGGGTTGCGGGGACGAATGGGGCGCGGCCTGTTCACGGGCGGTGCATCAGGATCGTCGGCGTCTGGATCTTCGTCGGCGGCGGGCGGCTGAGCTTCATTTGCACCCGGCTTGTCGCCGGCGGCCGGCGCTTTGCCGGCGCCGCTGCGGCTGCTCAGCAGAATCTGCCGCGGAGTTCCCTGGCCCTGGTCCCCGATCATGATGACGTTGTAGCCGGAGCCCTCCAGCAACTGCGAGAGCACCACCCGGGCCTGGCCAGGTCCGTAAGCCCCAAAGATCCGCTCATCGGTGTCCAGGCCTTCCACCGTTGCTCCGGTGGCAGCGGCAACGTCGTTCAAAATCTGCTGAAGGCTTGAATTTTGAGCCTCAATGCGCAGACCTTGGCTATCCCACACCACGGAGGCATCGCCGGGCTTGTCGTTGACCGGCCAGTCTGGGGTTTCCGGTTCCGGCGGCTTTTCCGGGACTGCCGCGGCCGGAGTGACGAGATGGGCCGCGCTTGGCTTCTTACGATGTACCGGCTTGCGCGCCTGCGCGGGTGCGGAGCCCGCCGGCGAACTGGGTGCGGCAGCCGTCTGGGCATTGCAGGGCCATGGAGCCAAAAACAGCAGTGCCGAAGCCGCAAAAATCGCCACAAATCCAGCCTCGCACCGGAAACGCGACCGGCGCGCAGACGCACCTTGCGCAGGCTTGCAATCGGGCGGGATGGATGTGCGCATGGCGATGGGCATTTGCAGCGTCGCGCGGCTCAATTCCTCGGCCGCTCTACTGTACTAGACTAACAGTGGCCCGCAGACGCTCACAAAAAGGAGCTTTGCCGGCCAGAGAGGATAGGCGAGCGATGCGCCTGTGCTTGAGGATTTTGACCGCCGCGTCTTTGCTGGCAGTGCCGGCGGCGAGTTGGGCCGTGAGCTGCACCATGCAGGGCGAACTGGCCGGCCTGGACCGCGACGCCTTGTCGGCGGCCGCGGCAAGGCTCTCCCAGGCCGTTTTGCAGCAGGATTATGCCACTCTGCAAGCTGCGCTGCTGCCCGCCGAGGCCGCGGAGTGGGACGGAATTCGCGGCGCCGTGGAGCAGGCCGGTCCGTTGCTCAAGGGCGGCCAAACCCGGCTCCAGGACGCGAACGCCTACCTTCTTGACGCAACCTCCCTCACCGCGACGGCCGACACCCAGTTCTTCTGCAGCAACAAGGACGGATCGCTCACTGTCACCCTCACCATGCGCAGTCTGCCGCCGGGCCGCTACGCAGTGGTGCTGGGCAATGCGGCCGGCGCGCCGCTGGGCGGGCAATGGGCACTGATTCTGGCCTGGGACTCCACCGGGGCCAATCCCGCCTGGAAACTGGCCGGATTGACGCTGCGCCAGGGCACCTTCGACGGCCATGACGGCGTGTGGTACTGGGCCCGGGCACGCGAACTCGCCAGGACGGGGCAGCCCTGGAGCGCGTGGTACAGCTATGAAGCGGCGCGCTACCTGCTGACCCCCGTTGATTTTCTTTCCTCGCCCAATCTCGACAAGCTCGCCCAGGAACAGGGCCTGGTCAAAAGTCCAACTGGCAACTCGCCGGCGGATGCTTTTCCGCTTACCGTCGCAGCCGGCGATCGAACCTGGAAGATCGATGCCGTGCACCTCGATGCCTCGCTCCGCCAGGCCGATCTGGCAGTCGTTTTCGAGTCGACAGGAGTGACCGACCCGGCAGCCCAGCGCACTGAAGCCACTTCGGTGATGAGCGCCTTTCTCAAAGCCCAGCCCGGCCTGCGCGACAACTTTCATGGCCTTTGGGCCGTCGCGGTGAATAACGGCAAGCAGTCCCCGTTGATGGAACTCCCCATGGCGCAGATACCTTAACAGTGAGCAGAGCGCAGTGAACAGTGTGCATTGAACAGTGAGTAGTGTGCAGTGAACAGTGAACAGTCGCGGGGAACAGGAAACTAGGCTTTGTATCAGGGCACGACTTCACCGGGGTCCCCATCGACAGGTCTTCGTCGATGGGGTGGGCCTTTAGTCGCAACTAAAGAGCCAACAGAATGAGCCGGGTTTTAGCTCCTGGGACAAATCAGGTCTCGCGAATAGCCGGCGGACCGCTTAACTGGGCCTTGTCGATCACTGGTCACTGTCCACTGTTCACTGCCCACTGAAACGAAGGAGATGCCAGCAATGATCGATCTGCGTTCAGACACCGTGACTCGCCCCTCGCAGGTCATGCGTGCGGCCATGGCGGCCGCCGAGGTGGGCGACGACGTCTACGGCGAAGACCCTACGGTCAACCTGCTCGAAAAACGGGCGGCGGAGGTTTTCGGCCGCGAGGCCGCGCTTTTTGTCCCCACTGGCACCATGGGCAATCAGATCGGAATCCGAGTCCACACCCAGCCGGGGCAGGAAGTCATCGCCGAGTCGCGCGCCCACATTCTGGACTGGGAAATGGCCACTACGGCTGTGTTTTCCGGCTGCCTGGTGCGCGCGGTTCAAGCCGATCGCGGCATTTTGACCTGGAAGCACATTGAGTCGGTCATCTATCCGCGCGGCGCCTTCAGGGCAGCCACCGGCCTCATCGAGATTGAGAACACCGCCAACCTGGCTGGCGGCAGCGTAACGCCGTTGCCCGTCCTCGAAGAAATCTGGGCCGGCGCCAAAGAACGCAAGCTTCCTGTGCACCTCGACGGCGCGCGCATCTTCAATGCGGCCGTAGCTCTCGGCGTGGATGTGAAGACGCTAACGCGCGGTTTCGATACGGTCATGTTCTGCCTGTCCAAGGGACTGGGCGCGCCGGTGGGTTCCATGCTCACCGGATCAGCGGAGCTGATTGATCAGGCCCGTCTCTATCGCAAAGCACTCGGCGGCGGCATGCGGCAGGCCGGCATTCTTGCCGCGGCAGGGCTCATCGCGCTTGAGTACGGACCCACCCGCCTGCACGAAGACCACGCCAATGCGCGCCTGCTGGCTGAGGCACTTTCCCACATGGAAGGCGTCGAGATCGACCTCGATGCCGTGGAAACGAATATCGTGATCTTCCGCTTGACCGGAGGCCCCACCGGAGGCTTGACCGCGGCGGACTTGGTGGCGCGTCTGAAGCAGCGCGGTGTGCTCATCAGCACCGTTGGCCGCGATGCCATTCGAGTGGTCACCCACCTCGACGTTGACCGCGCCGCCTGCGTGCGCGCCGCCGAAGCGCTCACAGAAGAGATTGAAGCCGCGTGAGCGATTCTGCGCGGGTTGTGAATGCCCCGTGCCCCATCCCTTCGCCTTTTTCTGGCGAAAGGGTGGGAGACATCGAACCCAAATCGGCACCCATTGCTGCAAGGTCCGCATCCAGGCCGCAAAACAGCCTGAGCAATCGGAAACAGCGCACCTGAGTTCTGGCGTCGTACAAGTGACTTGAGTGCGGTTCTTGAGGGGCGCGCACCTACATCCCGCCGCGGGACGTTGGCGGCGTCTTCGAGCTAGAACCCATGGGTCATTCCGGAACCCCCTTAACTTCGGAAACCCTCAACCGCTGAAGGAGATCATCACCTTGAAGAAATTCGCTTTGCTCGCACTGCTTGCCATTTCGATGCTTCCCGTAGCCTCGATTGCGCAGGTCGTCATTCGCATCGGTCCGCCGGAACATGCAGTTGAAGAGCCGGGACCAGTGCCAACACCAGGATATGTCTGGACACCGGGCTACCAGCGCTGGGACACAGACCACTACACCTGGGTTCCCGGCCAATACCAGCAGCCACCCCGTCCAGATGCAGTTTGGGTCCCCCATCACTGGGAGCAGAAAGACGGCAACTGGATCCTTGTCGATGGACGCTGGAAGTAATGCAACACACCAGAGCCTGTTATGAACTATGTAGCGTTGTCAGCCCCATAGGTCAAAACAGGCTCTTAGTACATTGCGGATCAAGCTCCCGCTCTCTTTTCTTCTTAAAGGAGCGCCGACCTCCCGGTCGGTTGTCGCGGCCCGCGCCGGGCTCCCTTTACGACTGATTCAAAGCATGTTCACACCCAACTGCGCTACTGAGTTTCCACTCCAGCGTTGCGATTCCCACTTGACTGAAGCGTTGATCGCGCGCGGTGAGAGCGCAACTATTTAGGCCGCGACAGGTTCTAATCCTCCATGGACCGGAATGTCGGTAGGTTTCCGGCGAAACTCAACCCCTGGAGGTTTCAATTCATGGTGAAGAAGTTCGCACTCGCAGTGCTGCTTGCTCTCACAATGTTGCCTGCAATTTCGTATGCGCAGGTTGTGGTTCGTGTCGGGCCCCCCGCTCCCATTGTGGAACGCCGCGGACCGCCGCCGGACAGAGGGTACGTTTGGATCGACGGCTACCATCGCTGGGATGGCGCCCGTTACGTCTGGGTTCCCGGCCGCTGGGACCGTCCGCCCCATCCGGGCGCGCATTGGGTGGCGCACCGCTGGGTTCATCACCACGACGGGTGGGTGATGGTAGAAGGGCACTGGCGGTAATGGAAGTTTCTACACCAGAAAAGCGGGGCGCCTGCCCCGCTTTTCTGGTTCGCAAGTCGATTCAACTCTAAGTAATTTCGATAACGTCCGTCGCTGCCGCTGCCGCCGCTTCAGCGCGAACCATCAATTTTTCGGCAATTGCGTAAAACTCCGCCGCCTGCGGGCTTTTGGGCCCAGCCAGCGTCACCGGCAGCCCTCGGTCGCCGCCTTCGCGGATCGACGGGATCAACTCAATCGCGCCCAGAAACGGAATGTTAAACTGCGCCGCCGTCCGCTCCGCGCCGCCGCGTGAAAAAATATCGATCTCCTGGTGGCAATGCGGACAGGTAAAGTGGCTCATGTTCTCCACAATGCCCAGCACCTCCACATTCACCTGCGCAAACATCTGCAGCGCCTTGCGCGCGTCCTCCAGGCTCACGTCGCTGGGCGTGGAAACCACCACCGCGCCGGTCAGCGGAACGGTCTGCACCAGCGAGATCACCACGTCGCCGGTTCCCGGCGGCAGGTCGACAATCAAGTAATCCAGCTCGCCCCAGTCCACCTGCTGCAAAAACTGCCGGATGATCTGGTGCAGCATCGGGCCCCGCATCACCAGCGGTTTATCTCCCGGCGAAATGTAGCCGATGGAGATGGTCTTGATGCCATGAGTCAGGTTGGGCTCGATGATGTTGCCCGCGCCTACCTTGGGCTGCTGGCTTGAGCCCATCATCAGCGGCACGTTGGGCCCGTAAATGTCCGCGTCAATCAGGCCTACGCGCTGGCCCAGCCGCGAAAGCGCAATGGCAATGTTGACGGCGACGGTGGTCTTGCCCACTCCGCCTTTGCCGGAACCGATGGCAACAATTTTCGATACGCCGGGCAATGCTAACGGGGAAGACATTTGAGGTGAATGTGCCATCGTGGATGGTTGCTCCTTTTATTGAGTGTTTCAAAAACGCGCTCGCCGCGTCGAGTGTCAGGGCACGACTTGAGTCGTGCCGAAAAAGTCCGGAAAAACAGGGGGTTTTAACCCCTGCGGAATCACATCGTAGCCACGGCGGCCGTTTTTCGATATACGCCTTGGTAAAGCCCTTGGGTTCAGGTTCTGTTCTCTTATGTTTGAAGTGCCGCTCTTTCTTTCTGGGCTGTCGTCGCGAGCCGTGCTTCCTTTTGCCGCGCCGCTTCGGCCTCGCGGTGTTCGCGGCGGCGCATGGCGTCCTCAAAGCGGCGAATCTGGTCGGGAGTTTCGGGGATGAGCTGCGGCACCGGCTGCCGCCGTCCCTCATCGTCAATGGCCACAAACACCAGGTAGGCGCTGGCTACATGCGCCACCACGCCGGTGCGCGGGTTTTCCGCCCAAACCTTTACCCCCACTTCCAGGGATGTGGAAAATGCCCGGTTCACGCTGGACTTGAGGGTCACCAGGTCGCCCAGATGCACGGGGCGAATAAAGTCAATGTGGTCCATCGCCGCGGTCACCACGTTGGTCCGCGAGTGGCGATAGGCGGCCATGGCGCCGGTCAGGTCGATAAAGTGCATCAGCCGCCCGCCCAGCAGGTTGCCCAAAGTGTTGGTGTCGTTGGGCAGGATGATCTCCGTCATCTCTGATCGGGTGCTGGCCACGGTGCGTGCCACCGGGTTGGTCTGCGTCGAGCTCATGCTGCAATCTCTCCATTCGTTTTCACTGTCGCCACCGCCAACCGGCCAACCGGTAAAATGGAACTGGCGCCGGGCGGGCAGGGCAGGGAAATGAGGCAAGGTCCTTTGGACGAGGTCTCCTCCCCCAGTTTCGGCAATCCGCGCCAAATGTGCAAATCCCCAAGAGGCCGCCGTACCAAATCGGGCCGCAAACGAGCGAGATGGACAAGATTGCAGGACTAAAAGAGATTCTGGCGCTGGACCCCAAAAACAGCTTCGCCCGCTACGGCGTGGCCATGGAGCTGGCCGGCCGCGGTGAAACAGAGGCCGCGCTGGCCGAATTCGACACACTCCTCGCGAACGACGCAGACTACACCGCCGGTTATTTCATGTCCGCGCAGACGCTGGCCAAAGTGGGACGGACCGAAGAGGCCAAAGAGCGCCTCAAGGCCGGCATCGGCAGCGCCGCCCGCAGCGGCAACCGTCATGCGCTAAGCGAAATGCAAGCCATGCTCGACGAGCTGGAAGGCTAGGTCTTTCCGAAAAGTAGCGCCAGCCTGCTGGCCGGCTGTACCGTCGGCGTCCTAGCCGCCAGCCGTCACGCCTTACCATGAAGCATTTTCGGCACATGGGCGCATGAAGATCTCGTGAGCAAAGGCCACCAGCCATTTTCAAGCCAGCGCCGCTATCCTTTTCCCTCGAAAAAACATCTATACTGACATATGGCGAAATATTCCATCGTCGTTCCGTTCCATAACGAAGAAGAAAACGTCACCGCTCTCTACGCCCGCCTCAAGCAGGTAATGGAGCAGGTGGGCGAGAGCTTCGAAATGGTGCTGGTGGATGACGGGTCCAACGATCGCACCTACAAGCTGCTGGAAGAGATAGCTGCGGTCGACAGTCGTGTCCTGGTGGTGAAGCTGCGGCGCAACTTCGGCCAGACTTCCGCGCTGGCAGCGGGCTTCGACCACGCCTCGGGCGAGTTTGTTCTGGCCATGGACGGCGACCTGCAACACGACCCCAACGAAATTCCCAGCTTTCTTGAGAAACTTGAAGAGGGCTACGACGTGGTCTCCGGCTGGCGGCAGGAGCGGGTAGACAATCTGATCCTTCGCCGCATCCCCTCCCGCTGCGCCAACTGGCTTATGGCCCGGCTTTCCGGCGTTGAGATTCACGACTTCGGCACCACGTTCAAAGCCTACCGCCGCGAGGTCATCCAGAACATTCCGCTCTATGGCGAAATGCACCGCTTCATTCCCGCCCTCGCCAGCTGGTACGGCGCCTCCATCTGCGAAATTCCCATCCGAAACGTGAACCGCGAACGGGGCAAGAGCCATTACGGCATCGGCCGCACCTTCAGCGTCTTCTTCGACCTGCTGACCATCCGCTTCCTGCTCAAGTACATGGGCCGTCCGCTGCACTTTTTCGGCGGCTTTGGCGCCCTGGGCATGATGGCCGGCAGCATCATTTCAGTGGTTCTGTTGGGCCTGAAACTCCAGCACCCGCACAGCAGCGTGATGGACCTGCACGGGCCCATGTTCGTCATCGGCGCGGTCCTCATCGTGGCCGGAATCCAGTTGCTGGCCCTCGGGCTCCTGGGTGAGTTGCAGGTGCGCCATTTCCACAGCAGCCAGCAGCGCACCCCGTACACCATTGATCGCATCGTGCGCCTCGCCTCATCAGAAGAGCAGAGCCTGTTGTCGGATAGAGACTGACAGACAGAGATCAGAGATCAGGGATCAGAGACCAAAAAGCCTCGCTGAGGAAATCCTCGGCGAGGCTTCCCTCTTGCTGGCGGACTTAAGTCGGCGTCGGTCTCTGACAACTGACAACCGACAACTGAAAACTGACCCCTGATCTCTGACCCCTGATCTCTGACCCCTAAACCCTCGCGCTCTTGCAGTCGCCCCCCCTCATGGTGCATTCTTGCCGTGACATGAAAGCCATCCAGATCTTTGAGACAGGCGGGCCGGAGGTCTTGACGCTGGCCGAATTGCCCATCCCCCGTCCGGGTCCGGGCCAGGTGTTGATCCGCGTGGAGGCCATCGGGGTCAACTTCATCGAAATCTATTTCCGCAAGGGCGTATACAAGGCATCGCTCCCGCTCACCCCAGGCAGCGAGGCATCCGGCACGGTAGAAGAGTTGGGGCCGGGCGTCACTGGATTCACTGCCGGCGACGCGGTAGCTTCAACCGGCGTGCTGGGTAGCTACGCCGAGTATGCGCTCGTTCCAGCGGCGCAACTGGTCAAGGTTCCCGCCGGCCTGTGTCCTGAGAAAGCCGCGGCGGCCATGCTGCAAGGCATGACGGCGCATTACCTCGCCACTTCCACCTTTCCGCTCAAAGCCGGCGACACGGCACTGGTTCATGCCGGCGCCGGCGGCGTCGGCCTGCTGCTCACCCAGATCGCGGTGCGCTTTGGCGCACGCGTCATCACCACGGTTTCCACCCCGGCCAAGGCGGAGCTTTCCCGCGAAGCGGGCGCTTCCGACGTGATTCTTTACACCGAGCAGAACTTCGAACAGGAGGTCAAGCGCCTCACCGGCGGCAAAGGCGTAGACGTGGTCTACGACTCGGTAGGCAAAACCACCTTTGAAGGCAGCCTCAACTGCCTGCGTCCCCGCGGACTGCTGGCGCTCTTTGGCGCTTCCAGCGGCCCGGTGCCGCCCTTCGAACCGATCCAGCTGGCCGGCAAGGGTTCGTTGTTCCTCACCCGCCCCACGCTGTGGCATTACATCGCGACGCGGGCCGAACTTGAATGGCGCGCCAACGACATTCTTGGCTGGGCCGCCAAAGGCGAGCTCAAGCTGCGCACTGAGTTCATCTATCCTCTCGCCGAAGCCGCGCAAGCCCAAACCGAAATGGAAGCCCGGAAAACCACCGGCAAAATTCTGCTGGAACCGTGAGAAGCAGCCGTCAGCTTTCAGCTATCAGCCTTCAGCCTCTTCTTGCGAGCGCGCAGTTCCGATAGCTGAAATCTGACAGCTGAAAGCTGAAAGCTGATAGCTGTGAACTGAAAACTGAAAACTGACAACTGTGAACTGAGAACTGTGAATTGCAAACTGCCCATGACCACAATCTCTATCGCGCCCACCGACCGCATCTTCGTCCTCACCGGCGCCGGCATCAGCGCGGAGAGCGGCCTGCCCACTTTTCGCGCCTCCGACGGCCTCTGGGCCGGCCGCCAAATTGAAGACGTCTGCACCCCTGAAGCCTGGCAGCGCAATCCCGCGCTGGTTTGGGAGTTCTACTCCGCCCGCCGCGCCCAGGGCGCAACGGCGCAGCCGAATCCCGCGCACCTCGCCCTCGCTACACTCGAACACCGCCTCGGCGACCGCTTACTTCTCTGCACGCAAAATGTGGACGACCTTCATGAGCGCGCGGGCTCCATTCGTCTGGTCCACATGCACGGCGAACTAGCCAAAGCCCGATGCGAGCGCGAGTGCGGCCGCCCGCCGGTCGAGGATCATGTCATCTACGCCAGCCTCAGCGAGGTGGGCCACTGCCCCTGCGGAGGCCGCCTGCGCCCCCACATCGTCTTTTTCGGCGAGATTCCCCTTGAAATGGACCGCATCCAGCGCGAAATTCAGAAAGCCACGCTGATGCTGGTGGTCGGCACTTCCGGCTCGGTCTATCCAGCAGCGAATTTTGTCAACTGGGCCCGCCAAGCCGGCGCGCGCACAGTCTACGTCGGCCCAGAAAAACCGCTCAACGCGTCAGCCTTTACCCACGTAGTCGAAGGCAAAGCCGGCCAAGTCCTGCCGGGACTATTTGTCCAGTCGGCGCATCAAGTCACTCCGCTCTAACAACCTCGTCGCAACCAACGGGCTACTCTGATCGCAGCGCTTCCACCGCGTTCACTCTCGCGGCGCGCGCCGCAGGCACAGCTGAAGCAATTACCGCCGCAGCCAGAATCACCACCGCCGAACCCACAAACGCCAGCGGCCCCGGCTGATGAATATCCGCTACGTATTTCGCAATCACCCGCGCCAGCGCAAATCCCGCCACCACCCCCGCGCCCACTCCGATGCCGGCCATCGCCACGCCCTCTGTCAGAACAATGCCCAGAATGTTGCGCGGCAATGCGCCCAGCGCAATGCGAATTCCAAACTCGCGCGTACGCCCGCTCACTGAGAAAGCAAGAACGCCCGCCACGCCCACCACTGAAATTAGCAGCGCCACGGCGGCGAACCCGCCAAACACAATCGCATTGAGCCGGTCGGGCGCCAGAACTTCCGCGCGAATATCACCCAGAGTGCTGGCTTTCTCAACCGGTTGGTCCGCGGACATCTGGTGAACGGTCTGCGCGATGCCGGGAACCAGCGCGTACGGGTCCTGATGCGCGCGCACAAACAAGCGTCCGCTCACCCATTCCTGGTCGATGGGCTGGTAAACAGTCATCGCCGGCTCGGGGATGATGTTCTCATCGTCCACATCGGGAACCACAGCGATGATGCGGCGCGGCTCAGGGCTGATGCCGATGAACTTGATCACCGGGTCGGTCCACCAGATCTTCCGGTTCAGCGGATTCTGCCCGGGATAGAGCAGATTCGCGAGGCTCTGGCTGATGATCAAAACGCGCTCCGAGCCATCTTTGTCGCCCTCGTTAAAATCGCGGCCCTCCAGGATGGGCATGCCGAGTGTCGAAAAGAATCCGGGCCCAACAGCGCGGAAGTGTGCGCGGTAGTCCTGGCCGTCCGCCCGCCGCGAGCCCTGCGCTGCAAACGCCAGGCTGATGCTCTGCTCGCGATCGTCGCGCCAGGGAACGCTGAATCCCTCTGAAACCTGTTCCACTCCCGGCAGCGCGGCAACGCGGCGTTCCACCTCGCGATAAAACTCCCGCACCTGCAAGGGCGTCTTGCCATAGTTCATGAGCGGCAAATTGACGGCCAGAACGTTGGCGGAATCGAATGGCGGCCGCGTCTGCTCCAGCACAAACAGAGTCTTCATCAGCACGCACGCTCCGGCAAGCAGCAGGAATGACGCTGCGATCTGCGTAACAGCAAAAATGCGCAAACGCCGACTGCTGCCGCCCGCCACGCGTGTTCCCCGTCCGGTAAGCCCGCCCTGCGGCGCGTTTGCCGAGGGAAGCCGCGGAATGAACGCCAGAAAAACGGCCGCAATCAGCGCCAGCCCAATCCCAAACCAAACCAGGCTGAAGTCCAGCGTCAGTTCTTCGGCGCGCACTGAGAAGCGCGATGCATAACGGCCCAGTACCGCCACCATCGGTATGGCCAGGGCAATTGCCGCTATCGCCCCGCTGCCGCAGAGCACCAGACTCTCAGCCAGCAGGGAACGCCGAAGCACAGCAGTGCTCGCGCCCAGCGCCGAGCGTATCGCCAGCTCCGGTTCGCGGCGCACCGTTCGCGCCAGCACCAGGTTGGCGACATTCGAGCTGGCAATCACAAAAAGGAGCCCCGCGGCCGCGAACAGTATCCACAAAATCGTGTTCGCGCGCGAATTAATCTGCTCGTGCATCCGCGTTACGTCGATTCTGAAATGGTCCTCCGACTTGTACTCCTCCGGGTGTGCCGCCAACATGGCGCCGTATACGCTGCGCAGCTCCGCCCGCGCATTCTCCACAGTCGCGCCCGGAGCCAGCCGCGCGAACACCTCCGTCATGCGATGCGCGCGCCCCGTCACCATGGTGGCCGAAAGATGATGCGGGCTGGTCACAATGTTGGCGATAATCTCCGTTGCCACCGGATAAGGCACCGATGGCTCCAGAACCCCCACTACGGTTGCCGTCCGCGCCCCGCAGCAGCTCTCCAGGCGCACTGTTTTTCCCAGCACGCTGGGGTCCGAGTGCAGCGACGTCCGCCAGAAGTGATAGGTCAGCACAATGGCTCCGGCCGCATTCGGTCCGTCGTCTGGGGGCCCCAGCAGCCGCCCCAGCACCGGGCGCAGACCCATCACCTCAAAGTAGTGGCCATCCACAACGCCGGCCGGAATCTCGCGCGGCGTGCCCAGCCCCACAATGGTGAAGTCGATCTCTGAAAACGTGCCAAGCTCCTGAATCGACTTCAACCCGCTGCCTATGTCCGTGATTTCAGGAATTGAAAACGTGGCGTTCGGCTGGTTGATGCCCGCTGCGCTTTGGCGGATGTAAAGCAGCCGGTCTTCGTCGCGATTGGCCAGCGGACGCAGCAGCACCGCGCGCACCACGCTGAATATCGCGGCGTTGGCCCCAATGCCCAATGCCAACGTCAGGGCCACTGTAATCCACAGCGCAGGCACCCGCGCTAATGAACGCACGGCGATTCTCAAATCACGAAAGAACCACATCTCTGACCTCCGTTCAGGCAGCTTCCTCTACCCGCATACAACCGGGGTGGAAAACCGGGGTCCCCGGCGACAGGTCTTCGTCGCTGGGGTGGAAAACCGGGGTCCCCGGCGACAGGTCTTCGTCGCTGGGGTGGAAAACCGGGGTCCCCGGCGACAGGTCTTCGTCGCTGGGGTGGAAATCGGGGAAAGGGTCGCCGAGCAACCCTGCTTCGAAAATATATAGCACATCGGCAGGCGGCAAGCTCAATGATTTTGGTCTCCGCCCGTCCCTCCCAGAAAGGTGAATCTGCGCCCCATTCATCACTACTTTATCGCGATGAGTGGGCGTCGAAGAAACCCGTCACACGGCGGCGGGTGGACCTGGTCTCGCGAGGGAACTCACTAGATTGAGGGATTGGGAACGGACGCAGAATTAAATCTACTTACTCAACTTGTAATCAATGTTGACTGCTTGTCTGTCCAATTCCATATTGGATTGCTGCTTTAAGCACGTCGACTTTTATATCCGCCAGCGTTTTGAATTGAATGCAATACCCTGTCACGCTTGCTTTGCCCAGTCCCCGCCCAAATGTCTGGCTTAGGTACTTCCTGTCAGCGATTCCCATAATGTAGACGGAAATCCCTTTTGTATTCGCACTTATGCCCACTTGATAAAACTCCTTGGTTTTTCCATTGGCATATTGGATGGTTTGGGATCCAAACCCTATGTTTGGGTTGGAAACGATTTTTCCTTTCTCGTCTTTTCCATCCAGGAACCACAATTTACACGCCGGCATCAACGCCAAAATCATGTCATGCAACTCCCGCATCTCGCTCCGTTTTGGTTCCGGCTGAGTGGCAATATACTCCGCGATTTGTTTCTGCGTGTTCATGTCAATCTCCTTGGCTTAGGCCGGTGGCCCCGCTCTCAATCATCATTATGATCGACGAAGAGGATTAGGGTACCCGCGGTCTCGATTCTGAGACCGGCGAAACCACGAACCCCTTCGGACCACCCTAATCCCTCAATGATCCATCCACAGGTCGGCTTTCGCCATTTTCGCGCAACCCGAAATTCCTCAAAAATGGAACCGGTAACGAAGCTCGGCCTGAAACATCCGCGGGTCATTAAAATGGAACCCTCCAATCGTCACCGAGTTGTCTTGCAGCACGCGGTGATTGGTCACGTTGACTATCGTTCCAGAGACCTTCCAGTTCTCGCCGAAGGGATGTCCCGCCGAAACATCGAAAGTCGTATGCACCGGCAGGTACGGCCCATCGTAGGGCCCGTTGTTTGCCGAGCACGACGATACCGGCGCGCAGGCCAATCCGTTTGAGAACCCCGAACCGTAGTAGACATTGGTCGAGAACCACGTGCGCATGGGTAGATTCGCCGTGACGCCGGTGTTCAGTGTCTCGCGCTGGTCGTGATCCAGAGCAATGTAGTTGAAGCCGGCGTTCGCGCAGATCGGTGCGTTGGGATCGGTACAGATAAAGCCGCCTTCAATTGCCCCGCGCTGCTGCGCGATCTGGTTAGAGTAAGTCACGTGGAACATCCCGAGACGTGCGAGCTGCGGCGACCGCAGCGTCATCTCCCAGGCCCGCACCAGCGCTCCGTTCACGGCGATGGGGAAGTACATGCTCGACTCGCCCAGATTGGAGTGGTCGAGGAAGTTGTTCACGCGATTCTTAACGGTATCCACATCGAGGAACCAGCCCTTGTAGGGAATCTGAATGCCAAACTGATGCTCCTCATCCCGCTCCGAACGCAAGGGAACAAATTCATTCTCCGAGTCGCTTGATGGCAAGCTGCCGGCGTAGTTGCGCGCCGATTCCGAGACGGTAATCAGCGGCGCGGGCTGGAAAAAGTGCCCGTAGAAGCCGCGTAAAACCCAGTGAAGACGGGGTATTTCGGCGGTTGCGCCAATGCGTGGATAGATCGCGCTCTCGTTGTATCCGCCGTGGTAAAACGAGAATCTTTGCCCCCCCAGCAGTGTGATGTACCGGTTCACGCGCAGATGATCCGAAACATAAAACTCCACCAGTCCCGCGGTAGCGCTCGCTGATTCATTGGGTTCTGACGGTGCGCTGCCGTCGTTGACGATCACCCCGTAGAGGTCATTTTCAAACTGATAGAAGCTATAGAAACCGGCGGAGAAGTTATTCCTCCCCGCGTCCAGATGGCCGTCGGCCTGCCCGCCAACATAGTTGGAGGTTTGATGCCATGTGCTGGCCACGGGATTGTCGTTGGGCAGCGAATCAAGGTCGGCTTGATTCAGGTGAAAAAAAGGCGCGGCAGAAACCAGCGCTTTGGGCGAGATGGTATGCACCCAGTTGGCAATCACAAAACTGTCGCGCTCCGTCTGAGCGTCGCGCAGCCCATATGAGTTGTAATAGCCGCTCAAAGCCTGCCAGTCCGTCTGGCTTGGATCGTACGGAACATCGAAATAATCCTGGCGGTATTGCGCGTCGATTCGCACCTGATCCTTGGCAGTCTGGTTGCGAATCACGTTGACCAGTCCGCTTTCGGAATTGGTGGCGTCGTGATAGATGGCCGCAACCGGCGTGGCCAGCCCATAGTTCGAACGATTGCCCGCAAGGCTCGCGTACCACGCAGTTTTTTCCGAGTGGTCGCCAAGCGAAAGTTGCGCTTCGCCGGTCCCGAGATTGCCGCCGGTGAGCAGGAATTCGCCCTGCCGATCGCGCTCAAATCCGTTGCGCGGCAGCACGTTAAAAACACCGTATGTGCGGTCGCCCACGTCGGAGGCGTAGCTGCCGCGCTGCGTTTCCACCGCGTCAATGTCCTTTGGGTCGATCTGTGGGCCTACATTTGAGGCAATTTTGGTGTTGGGTATGGCCACTCCATCGATCAGCCAACCAGTCTGGTGCCCCCCCCGCATATGCAGCATGTCGTGGGTCATGTAGGCGCCTGGGACGAAGTCGGTAATCATTTCCATGCCGAGAGTGCGGTCCGCGCCTGGTGTTTGGTCGATGTCGGCGCGGGTGATCAGCGTAGTGGGGGTGACGGAATCGGTGGCGGAAAGCGACGGCTCCATTCCCTGGACGACAACGGTTTGGCTGGCTGCGGCCACCGGCAGAATAATATGCACCACAGGGTTGGTGCCCGAGGCAATACTGAGTTGCTGCTCCACGGTGGAGAATCCGGGAGCGGAGGTTTTGAGCGTGTAGACGCCGATGGGAGCCTCTTCCAGTTTGAATTCGCCTTCGGAGCCGGTCTTGGCGCGCAGGACGAATTCCGAGTTCGCCGCCTGAAGAGTGACTTGCGCCCCGCTGATCGGGCGATGCTGAGGATCGTGCACCACTCCGCCCAAGTTGGCGAAGACCGTGGCATGGGCGGGTATGGAAACAGCGAGGAGTGCAAGCGCAAGAAGAAAACGGGAACGACGCATGTTGGGACAAACCTCCGCGAGTGATGCGGCCCATGGGCGGCCGGCAGGCGCAGTGCGCAAAGGGAAGCTTCCTGCGACCCTTATCAAAGGGCAGGGCAATCAACTGAGATTTCAAGCAAAGGATGCAAAGGTATCCGGCCTTGTGTCAGGGCATGACTTTAGTCGTGCCGATTGAACCAGCAGGATGCGTCGGGCTTCAGTCTCTGAGGGAGTTTTCAGGTCCATCGAGTCCCAAGGTCCGCATTTTTCCGTCTCCTGTTAGGCGACGGCTGTCGAGGGAGGGCCGCGGCCGGCGCGAGTGCGGATCTGGCTTATGAGGGCAGCTGCGCGCCCTGTTGCCGGTGGATGCGTTTGCAGCAGCAGGACCGGCAAAGCCGCTCCGGCCGCGGCCAGCGCTTGAGCCGGCGCGGTAGGTACATTGCGGTAGCCCGGGAAAAGAGGGCAGGTTGCGGGCGCGTTGAATGCAGGCTTGCCGGCGGCATCCGCAGTCATCTCGGCGCGCATGCGCTGGGACATGGCGCAGTGGTGAGCGCCGTGGCGGCGGCAGCACGGCGGCAGGCGCGACTCGTCGCTGGCCGGGAGGAAGGCCACAACAGGCCCCAGCCAGAACGACAGAATCAGGAAGATTGAAAGCGCGCGCCGCATCTGGAATTGATGCTACACGATGTGCGGTTTCGCGGGATAGGAAGCGCGCGGCCGTCAGGTATGATTCAGGGGTCAGGAGTCCGGGACTGAGGGACTACGTGTGAGGTTCGAATACGTTGCTCCATCATTGAGCCGTCGCTTTGAATGGGCACGGCTTTAAAGCCTGCCTTGACCACGGTCGAAGGCCGTCGAGTGCGGTTTCTGAAGAGGTCGGAGTTTTAGCCGCGGATGTGTGCAACCTCAAGATCGAGTCGTTTGCACAGGGGAGAGCCGGTGTCAGAAGTGAATTTGTCAGGATCGCCGCAAGAGCTTGCCGGGCGGGAGTTTACCGTGGAGTCGCGCATCGAGTCGCGCTTGGAGCGGCCGCTGCGGATTGCGCTCTTTGGTTTTGGGACGGTGGGCAGCTCGGTGGCACGCATTCTGGCGGAGCAAAAACCAGAAGGGCTTGAGCTGACGCACATCTTCAATCGGGGCGTGGAGCGCAAGCGCGTGGACTGGGCTCCTGCGAGCATTGTGTGGAGCGAGGACGCGGATGCCGTGCTCGGCTCGGATGTGGACGTTGTGGTGGAGCTGGTTGGCGGGCTCGATCCGGCGGGCGGCTGGGTGCGGCGGGCGCTCGAGACTGGCAAAAGCGTGGTCACGGCCAACAAAAAGCTGATCGCGCGCGAGGGCGTTGTGCTTGAGCGGCTGGCCGCTGCTCATGGCGGGCATCTGAAGTATGGCGCTGCGGTCGCGGGCGGAGTTCCGGTGATTCCGGGGCTGGAACAGGGACTGGCGGGAGACCGGATTGAGCGCATCGAAGGGATTCTGAACGGCACTTGCAACTTCATCCTGAGCAAGATGGAAGAAGGCGCGGATTACGCGACGGTGCTCAAGGAAGCGCAGGCAAAGGGCTATGCGGAGGCCGACCCCACGGAGGATGTGGGTGGGTTTGACGCGCGGGCCAAGCTGGCCATCCTCATGCGGCTGGCGCTGCGGGTGGAAGTTGACCCCGAAGAAATTGTGCCGCAGGCGATTACGGCGGTGACCGCCGTGGACTTCAGCTATGCGCGCGACCTGGGCTGCACCATCCGCCAGGTTGCGCGGGCTGAGCGGACGCCGGGCGAGGTGTCCGCAACAGTGGGGCCCATGCTCGTGGATCTGCATTCGCCGCTGGCGTGGTCGCGGGGAACGGAGAACATGGTGCTGCTCAGCGGCCACTACGGCGGAGACGTTGTGTTCTCAGGGCGCGGTGCGGGCGGCCAACCCACGGCGGTTGCGGTCGTCAGTGACCTGCTCGCGTTGGCGCACGGATCGCGGCGGGTTGACATCCCATCGGCGCCGGCAAAGGTGGGCGGCGAGTTTGAGGTCCCGCATTACATCCGCTTCCTGGTAAAGGATCGGCCAGGCATCGTGGCCGAGATTACCGCGGCGCTGGCCAGGGAACACATCAACATTCGCGCCATTGTGCAGCGCGCCGGCTTCCCGCATGACGCGCTGCCGTTCGTGGTGACCGTGGAACCGTGCAAAGCATCCGCGATGAAACTGGCGTTGAAAAGCATCCGCGCCCTGGAGTGCATGCTGGTTGAGCCGTTGGATTTGCAGATGCTGGAATAACAGTGTGCAGTGTGCGGTGAACAGAAGCTTCTGTTGGCGAATTGAGAGTTGCTGTGGAGGCCCGGCGATGATCGATACGATTTACCGATGTGAGATTTGCGGCACGGAGAGCGTCGATCCGATGCACTGGATTGTGATTCACTGCAACGATGCGCAACTGACAGTCTTCAAATGGACCAAAGCAGCAGCCGACGCGCCCCCCGCACGCCATTATTGCGGCGAGGCCCACGCCCAGGTTTATATCAGCCGGTGGTTCGAATCCCACTGCGGGTGAATGAGGGGATTTTTATCCGACGGGAACCCTGGCGCACGGCGCATATCCTGCTGGCTCCGTCAATGTCAAAAGTCTAATGCGATGTGACCGGATCAATAAGTGGGTTCACCACCTGAATCGATCCGTAGCGTTGTCCGGTCGCCAGATCCTCAGAGTAAAGAATCGGTGCGCCCGCGTCCTCAGCGGCCTGAAGGACCAGCGCATCCCAAAATGAAGTTTTGTAGCGCGCCTCAATATCGAGCGCCTTGAGGACCGACTCGGGGGTATTTGTAATTACTTCCCAGGTTGAATAATCGCGAATGAGCAGACGGACCTCCTCGATTGGCAGCGGGTTACCGGCCTTGCGGCGAAGATTGATGCAGAGCTCTTGCAGAACCTGCGTGCTCAGCACAGCGTTGCCCGAATCCCAAAGTTGGTTCAATAGTGCTTGGGCTCGCAGATGCTTTATTCCGGCGGAACGGTCATGTCCGTACACGAGAATGTTGGTGTCGACGAAGCACTTATCTTTCATGCAGTTCGTCTCGCGAGCGAACGGGAGTCCAACCCAAGTCAAATCCAGTTCGCAGTCGAGCGACAGCCCGCTGGCGGGCCTGATTGTATCCCTTGCGTTCGCGGACGGCTTCTTCAAGTCGGGCTGCAAGCAGAGCGCTGATTGAGGTGTCATGCTCCGCGGCGAGGATGCGGGCCTCTCGGAGCAATTCTGAATCCATCTTCAATGTGATATTGGTTTTCATGACAGCACCTTAACCAGTGTAGCACAACTTTACGTGCTTTTGTTGAGAACGGCATTTGTCCAAATTAAGCAACAGCCTTTTCACCCGGTTCATGGAACCTGGATGTTGTTCACACCGGGATTCAGCGCCCAGGTTTTGCCGTTGTACACAAACGTCCCAGTCAGCTTACCCGGCAGGGTGACGGTGGCGCCGAGTCCGTCGTCCTGACGGTGATATTCCACCTTGATGGTGCCATTGGGATGCGGAAATGTGGCCGTGAGCGAGGGCAACGAGCCCAGATGCGGCGCGATGCGGACGGTGGCGAAGCCGGGGCTGGCCGGCTCAATTCCAGCGACCAAAGTCAGCATGTCGTAGATGGGGTGGGCGCTCCATGCGTGAGAGTCGGAGCGGCTGTTGGTGGGGTGCTCTGGCCAGGTGCTGAAGTGCAGCGGCAGCATCTTGCGCCAGGGGTCGAGGGAGCGAAGGTATTCGTCGGCGAGACCGGCATGGTCGAGGGCGCGGGCAAAGTAGAAGCGGAAGTAGTAGGAGGTTCCGAGGTCGCTGGCGAG
Organism: Occallatibacter sp.; assembly: GCA_050013735.1. Lineage (GTDB taxonomy): Bacteria > Acidobacteriota > Terriglobia > Terriglobales > Acidobacteriaceae > Telmatobacter. Next base: position 6,697 of record JBEKEQ010000025.1, on the reverse strand, counting down.
GATTTGGCGCAGCACATTCTGCTGTTGATCTTTGGGGATGACGTCGTAGAGGACGGCAAGGATGCTGGCCTGATGGCTGAACGAGTTGCGGTCGGGATTGTCTGCGAACAAGCCTCGAGACGGCGTCCAGCATTTGTCACGGAGCGCGGCGCGGACATGGGCGGCGCGTTCATGGTAGCGGGTTCCGAAGAGCCGGTCTCCGAGGGCGTTTTCCAGGTCGGCTGCGTCGTCGAGCGCGCCGAGATAGCCAAGCGTGGTGATGCAGGACTCGCCATTGGCGTCGGCTACTTGCATGGAGCCGGGGGTGGGGGTCCAGTCGCCGAATGGCCGGCAAGGGAACTGGGTATGGAGCAGGCCGTCAGGCTGTTCGCATTTGGCGAACCAATCGAGCACGGCACGGGTTCCCATGAGCGACGAGCGCACCTGCTCGGGGTCGGGCTGGTAAAGCCAGTAGTCGTGCTCCATGCCGATCCAGTAGAGGGCAAAAAAGGCAATGTCTTGCGGCAGGGAACTGGGATAGCGGCTGCGGGTGAGTCCGCCGGGAGTGCGCGATTGGTCAAAGGCCTCAAGTGCCTGGCGCGCCAGGCGGCCATCGCCGGTGACGGCGTAAGAGATGAGGGCCTGTATGCGCGTGTCGCCGATGTACTGGAGCTGCTCGTAGTAGGGAGTGTCCATGTAGGTTTCATGGGCATCGAGACGGGCGGTGCGCCAGCTTATCTCCCAGATTTTGTCCAGATCGGGATCGCCGGAGACGAATGTAGCTCGCTCTTGAAATGGATAGGCCGTGAAATTGGCGGTCAGGGATTCAAGCTGCAAAGGCTCGGCAGCGGTTTCGATTTCGAGGTCGAGATAGCGCCAGGTGCGCCACCACAAAGGCTCAAAGGAACGATGCGGGCCGCCGTCGGGAAGACAAATGTCGTTCCAGCCAAGAGCGGCGCGATTGCCGACTTCATCGCGATCGCCCTTGTGCTGGTTTTTGTCATAGAGCGCTTCAGAGTAGGTGAGCCGGATGTGCGCGCCTTTGCCGCCGGAGACGGTGAGCAACGGATAGGCGGTGGTAAGGGTCTTGCGGTCGAGCAGCAGATGAACATGCGTGGAGGCTGGAACCGCGGCCGGGGCAGCCGGAAAGGCGCTCAACTGCGGCTCAGGCGTTGCCGGGGTCACGGCGTCGATGCGGACGGATGCGCCGGGGCTGGTGGGGGTGTACTCCATAGCTGGAAGCGTGTCGGGAACCAGGCCCCAGGGATTGTCTCCCCACGCGCCTGAGGAGTGGGCCTTGTTGACATTGGGAAAATAGCTTTCGCGGTCAGGCGAGGCGACGGGAACCCACGATGGGCCTGGGGCGCCAGGGCTGTTCCAGTTCCAGTCGTAGCGCGCAGCATCTTTCTCTTCGCCGTAGCCGGAAGCGAAGTAGGCTCGCACGGTGGGAGAGGTGTTGCCCAGGGGCCATTGGCCGGGTTCCACCTCAACCAGCCAGCCGGCGGGGGTGCTGATGGAAGCGCTGTCCGTAGCCTCACTCTCAAGCAGAAATGCGGAACGGTCAGACATTTGCGCCAGTGGTGCAAGTACGCCGAAGTTCCAGACGGTTGCGCTGATGAGGTTCTCGCCGGGCTTGAGCAAAGTCGCCAGGTCGAAGCGCTCGTAGCGCCAATGGGTCAAATCGCCGCGGGCGGGGCCGTCGCCGGCGCGATGGCCGTTGACATAGAGAATGAAGCGGTTGTCGGCGCTGACGCGGACGATGTAGCTGGTTGGGACGGCGGCCAGCGTGAGGGTGCGGCGGAAATGAAAGACCATGGGCTCGCGCAGCGGGGCCGTGGGATGGGTAACCCACGAGGCATGCCACTCGCGATAGGACGGGTCAGGATGGGAGTTGGGCTGCGCAGGGCTCCCAACGCCGGTTTGCGCCGGAAGGGCGAGAGCTGCAAAGGACAGTACCACGAGAGTGAGAACTGGGCGCATCGAAGCAGTCTCCCGATTTCCAGTGAAGCATCATCGATCTGGCCCAAAAATGGTGTTGAGGTTTCCCACCCATTCGCTAAGAAAAAGCGAATGGATGGGGCATGGAGCCTCAGTATTTATGGGCCGGATATCTACGGCGCCTGAATCCGGTTGACGCCCGGAGTGAGTGGCCATGTTTTGCCGTTGAAGACGAAGGTCCCGGTGAGCGTGCCAGGTAGTGTGACGATTGCGTTCAGGCCGTTGCCCTGGCGGTGATAGTCCACCTTGATGGTTCCATCGGGATGCGGAAGCGTGGCGGTGAGCGAAGGCAGCGTGCCCATATGGGGCGCGATGCGGACGGTGGCAAAACCGGGGCTGGCCGGCTCAATTCCGGCCACCAGCGTGAGCAGGTCGTACATAGGGTGGGCGCTCCATGCGTGCGAGTCGGAGCGCGTGTTGCCGGGGTACTCCGGCCAGGTACTGAAGTGGAGCGCGAGCATCTTGCGCCATGGTTCTATGGAAGCGAGATATTCGTCGGCCATGCCGGCGTGGTCCATGGCGCGGGCCAGGTAGAAGCGGAAGTAGTAGGTGGTGCCGGTAATGCCGTTGAGGGTGGCGCCGGGCTCGATGGCCAGCATCCGGTGCAACACATCTTTTTGGCGGTCTTTGGGAATGGCGTCATAGAGAACGCCCAGGATGTTGCCCTGCTCACTAAATGTGTCGCGGTCGGGATTGCTGGCGATAAGGCCGCGCGACTCGCTCCAGCAGTTGTTAAAGATGCCCTTGCGGACGTGATCGGCGCGGGTAAGATAGGCGGCGGCGATGGCCGGGTCGCCGAGGGCTTTTTCGAGATCGGCGGCTTCGCCCAGGGTGCCCAGGTATTCGAGCGAGGTGAGGCAGGATTCGCCGCGTGCGCCGAAAGAGATGATGCCGCGGCCTCCGTCGACGAAGTTCAGGCCGGGAAGCTCGTTGAGCAGGCCGTCGGGCTGCTCGTGGGTTGCGAACCAGGCAAGCACGGCGCGGGTTCCGGTGAGCGCATGGCGCACTTGCTCGGGGTCGCGCCGGTAGAGCCAGTAATCGTGCTCCATGCCGATCCAGCGCAGAGAAAAGCTGGGCGTGGTCTGCGGCAGTGAGCTGGGATAGCGGCTGCGCGTGTAACCGTCGGGCGTGCGGGACTGATCAAAGGCCTCAAGAGCCTGGCGCGCCAACCGTCCGTCGCCGGCAACGGTGTAGGAAATGAGCGACTGGATGCGGGTGTCGCCGACGTATTGGAGCTGCTCATAGTAGGGCGTGTCCATGTAGGTTTCATGGGCGTCGTCGCGCGCGGTGCGCCAGCTGATCTCCCATATCCTGGCCAGCTCGGGGTCGGGCGAGTTGAATGTGGCCAGCTCTTTGAAGGGATACGCGCTGAAGTTGGCGGTCAGAGACTCAAGCGTGAGCGGGTCGCCGGCGGTTTCAATGTCCAAGTCGAGATAGCGCCAGGTGCGCCACCAGAGCGGCTGGAAAAAGCGATGCGCGCCGCCGTCGGGCAAAAAGCTGTCGTTCAGGCCCAGAGCCACGCGGTCGGCCACTTCGTCGCGGTCACCCTTGCGGCCTTTCTTGTCGAAAAGCGCCTCGGAGTAAGTGAGGCGGATGTGGGCGCCCTTGCCGCCGGAGACGGTGAGCAACGGATAAGCAGTGGTGAGGGTCTTGCGGTCGAGCAGAATGTGGACGTGCGTGGACGCGGGAATTGTGACCGGGGCGCCGGGAAAAGCATTCAACTGCGGCTCAGGCGTCGCCGGGCTGACGGCGTCCACGCGAACGGTTGCGCCGGCGGAAATGGGTGTGTACTCGGTGGGCGGCAAGCTGTCGGGAACGAGGTTCCAGAAATTGTCGATGGCAGTGCCTGTGGAGTGCGCCCGATCGGCCATGGGAAAGATGCTGTCGCGCATGGGCAGGCCGGCGGGAACCCACGCCGAACCGTTGGCGGAGGGATCGTTCCAGGCCCAGTCGTAGCGGGAGGCGTCAATCTGCTCGCCGGGACCCGAAGCGAAGTAGGTCTTCTGGGTTACGGTGTCGCGGCCCAGCGGTGAATGGCCTTGCTCCTGCTCGACTTGCCATCCGTCGGGCGTGGTGATGGATGTGTCGCCGGTGGCTTCCGACCCCAGCGACGAAGACCTGTCGCTGGGGGCCCCCGCTTCGCTTTCCAACATAAAGGCAGTGCGGTCCGAGACCTGGGCCAGCGGGGCAAGCACGCCCCAGTTCCATACCGTTGCGGTGATCAGGTTCTGGCCCGGCTTGAGCAGCGGAGCCAGGTCAAAGCGCTCGTAGCGCCAATGCTCCAGGTCGCCGCGGGCGGGGCCGTCGCCTACGCGATGGCCGTTGACGTAGAGGATGAAGCGGTTGTCGGCGCTGACGCGGACAATGTAGCTCGGCGGCACAGCGGCCAGCGTAAGAGCGCGACGGAAATGGAGAACCACGGGATCGCGCAGGCCGGCCGTGGGATGAGTGATCCACATGGCCTTCCATTCGCGGCGCGGAGGGTCGGGCTGGACGGTTGCAGTTTGCGCCTGAACGGCGAGACCGGCAAAAGCGAGGGTGAATGCGGTGAGAATTGCGCGCATGGGTGAGGCCTCCCGGATTCCAGCTACCAAGAGTAATGGATCGATAAACCGAGAGGGAAATTATTTCATTAGCGGGCGGAGCTTTTGAGGCGCCAAAAAGAGCATTTTCATGTCGAAAAGTGAGCAAAACGGGCGGTTTTGAGGCCATAAATGCCCGGATTTTGACGGGATTTCTGTTTGCCACTTCGCCGACAGGTCTTCAATTATACGAAGTAAAATATTGATTATAAATAACTTGCGCGATATTACGACGGGAAAAGCACTGACGAAATTGGACACTTTTTGGGGGGAGGGGGTGGGCAGGTGGTTGGTTTGATTGCCTTTTGGCCCTCCGGCCTTCGCTTGCCCATGATTCAGTGTGCGCCAGCGGTCGGATAATTTCGGCAATTAAAGACCTGGGAAACGGCGGATAGAGGGGCATGAATGCCCGTGCTCCCTCCGACCGCTTCAATTGCCTTGGACCCAGGGTGTGGGTTCTCGTGCCTGCGGCCGGCGCGCGGCTTCGCCGCGTGGGTTGATTTTTAAAAAGAACGGGAGCGGCTATTGGCGCGAATGAATTCGTGCCTTGACACAAAGCTCACTTCAAGCGAGTTTTACCGCAACCTGAAAAGCCCGTGCGGCCTCTGTCGGCCTTTATTGGCGTGAATGCCCATGCGGCCGGCGCGCGGCTTCGCCGCGTGGGTTGATTTTTAAAAAGAACGGGAGCGGCTATTGGCGCGAATGAATTCGTGCCTTGATACAAAGCTCGCTTCGAGCGAGTTTTACCGCAACCTGAAAAGCCCGTGCGGCCTCTGTCGGCCTTTATTGGCGTGAATGCCCATGCGGCTGGTGCGCGGCTTCGCCGCGTCGGTTGATTTCTAAAGAACAAGGCGAGGCGATTGGCCCGGCTAAAGCCGTGCCCTTGTTACAAAACCTCTTCGGTCGAGTTTTTCCGCTGCCTGTGAGGGCCCTGGCGGCTGGTGCGCGGCTTCGCCGCGTGGGTTGATTTCTAGAGAACGGGTGCGGCTATTGGCACGAATGAATTCGTGCCCTTTCAAAACAGGAGGTATGCGCCATGTGGCCCGTAGGACTCCCCGGTCTGAAAGTCGAGACCGGGGGCACCCGGTTAAAGCCGTGCCCTTGTTACAAAGCCTCTTCGGTCTAGATTTTTCGCAGCATGAAGGCCCCAGGGGCCTTTGTCTGCTTTTTTGCGTGAAGGCCCTAGCGGCTGGCGCGCGGCTTCGCCGCGTGGGTTGATTTCTAAAGAACAAGGCGAGGCGATTGGCCCGGCTAAAGCCGTGCCCCTGTTACAAAACCTCTTCGGTCGAGCTTTTCCGCTGCCTGTGAAGGCCCTAGCGGCTGGCGCGCGGCTTCGCCGCGTGGGTTGATTTCTAGAGAACGGGAGCGGCTATTGGCACGAATGAATTCGTGCCCTTTCAAAATAGGAGGTCTGCGCATGTGGCCCGTAGGTTTCCCCGGTCTGAAAGTCCAGACCGGGGGCACCCGGCTATTGGCACGAATGAATTCGTGCCCTTTCAAAACAGGAGGTCTGCGCCATGTGGCCCGTAGGACTCCTCGATCTGAAAGTCCAGACCGGGGGCACCCGGCATGAGGGCCCTGCGCTCTGGGAGGCTCAGGGGCGAGTTGAACGTCGTCTGGCGAGCACCGGGCCGGTGGACTCGCGCACCACCAGCTCCGGCGCAATGACGATTTCAGTGGGGAACTCCCGATCGCGGTTGGCGATGCGCTCGAGAAGGATCTGTGCGCCGCGGCGGCCCATCTCGCGCAGCGGTTGGCGAACAGTTGTGAGCGAAGGCGTGTTGAAGGCGGCGGAAGGGATGTCGTCGAAGCCGATGACGGAGACGTCTGCCGGGACGTTGAGGCCGGCGTCTTTGAGGGCGCGGATAGCGCCGATGGCGGAAATGTCGTTGAAGCAAAAGACGGCGGTGAAGCCGCGAGTCTTTTCGAGCAGGGCCTGCATGGGCTTGTAGCCGATTTCAGGAGCCATGGGGTGGCGGCCGGTTTTCATGGACCAGCTCTCGGAGTCGATGCGGGTGGTGAGCTCGGGGTCGATGACGAGATTCATCTTTGCCGCGACTTTGCGAATGCTTTTCCAGCGGAATTCCGAGTCGGGAATGGCGCTGGGGCCGCGCATGAAGGCGATGCGGCGATGGCCG
>JBEKEQ010000024.1:0-38735 GCA_050013735.1 Occallatibacter sp. | reverse complement strand
GCCAGCGACCACTTTGTGGGCTTGCCTGACGGGCAGATGGGCAACAGCGAAGTGGGGCACCTGAACATTGGCGCGGGGCGCATTGTGCAGATGGACATTACGCGCATCGACGCGGCCATTGCATCGGGCGAGTTCCAGAAGATACCGGCCATCGTGAAGGCCATGCAGCAGGCGCGCGAGGGCGGACGGCAACTGCACCTGTTTGGGCTGTGCTCCGACGGAGGGGTCCACTCGCAATTGGAGCACCTTTACGCGCTGTTGCGCACGGCGCGCGAGTACGGCTTGACGAGGGTCTTCGTACACGCCTTCATGGACGGCCGCGACACGGCGCCCACCGGGGGCGCGGGCTACATTGCGCAGCTCGAGCAGAAGATGCGCGAGTACGGAGTAGGCAAGGTGGCTTCAGTCCACGGGCGCTACTATGCCATGGACCGCGACAAGCGCTGGGAGCGCGAGCGGAAGGCATTTGACGGGATGGTTCCCGGCAAGGCGGAGGGCGGCGCGTACACCAACCCCGTGGCGCGGCTTACCGAGAGCTATAACAACGGCGTGACGGACGAGTTTGTCATTCCCTTTGTCGTGGTGGACGGCGCGGGCAAGCCGGTGGCGCAGATTCGCGACGAGGACGTGTGCATCAACTTCAACTTCCGCTCCGACCGCGCCCGCGAGATTACGCGCGTGCTGGCGCGCGAGAGCGGCCTGAACAAGCTGGGCGGCCGTGACCTGGACGGATGGGAAGCGCTGGACCAGACGATTCCCCGCTCGGAGATTCCGAAGAATCTTTATTACCTTTGCATGACGCAGTACGACAGGCTGTACGATTTGCCGCTGATTATGCCGCCGGAATCGCTGGATAACATTCTGGCCAATGTTCTGGCCAAGCACCAGTTGCGCAACCTGCGCGTGGCGGAGACGGAAAAGTTTGCCCACGTGACTTACTTCTTTAACGGCGGCATTGAGACGCCGTTTGCCGGCGAAGAGCGGGCGCTGATTCCCTCGCTGAAAGTTGCCACCTACGACCTGGCGCCGGAGATGAAGGCCGAGGCTATCGGCGATGCGATTGTGAAGGCCATTGACGACGGCGCCTTCGATCTGATTGTGGTCAACTTTGCGAATGCCGACATGGTGGGCCACTCAGGAAAGCTGGAGCCGACGATCAAAGCTGTCGAGGCCATCGACGCGCAGCTAGGGCGCATTTACAAGGAAATCAAGGAGAAGAACGGGAGCTGGCTGATTACCGCCGACCACGGCAACGCCGAGCAGATGGTGGACCTGGTAACGGGCGCTCCACACACGGCGCACACCACCAACCCGGTGCCGCTGATTTATGTGGCCGAAGAGGCCAGCCGCTACCGGCTGCGCCCTGACGGCTCGCTGCGCGACATTTCGCCGACGCTGCTGGCGATTCTGAAACTGGACGAGCCGAAGCAGATGACGGGCGGGGATTTGCGGGTGCCGTTGGCGAAGTAGTTTAGGGCAAAAGGGACAGCGTCGATGGCCAACGCGTTGAAGACCATCCCTCAGCGGCTAAAGCCGTGGTCTTAATGCCGGACTTTTGGCACGGATAAATCCGTGCCCTTTCAAAGATGAGTTTCTCATCAAATCAACGGCGTCCCTTACGCGGGAGGCCGTTGATATTGCTGCGAGAAATTGCCCTTAGCGGGAGCGAAACGCCTTGATGGCGCCGGGCAGACGCTCTTCCAGGCGCTCTTCGATGAGTTTGGCGCGTTCAGCGGCGATTCCACCCAGATAGGACGGCGCGGGCGTGGCCGTGAGCACCAGCAAAAAGGCAATGACCGAGAAGCACAGTCCCGCAACGCCGGCCGAAACGAACATGTTGTACATGTCGAAGATATCGAGGCCGAAGATTTTAAAGGCGACGTGTTCCAGCGGCTTGATGTGATGGAGAACGGCCAGCGCGAAAAGAAAGAAAAAGACTGCCAGGGAGGTGAGGACAGCCAGCGTCACATCCAGGCTGCGGTGAAATTTCTGCCGAGCGCGGCAGTGGGGGCACTCTTCAAAGTGATTTTCGTAGTCTTTGCGCATTTCGGGGTAAATGCCCGAAATGTCGTACCGCCAGCTTGCCAGGATGGCGCCAACGACCCGATCAGTGCACTTGGTTCTTGCCATAGACTCTTAGACTCACTTTGCAAAGGATTTGTTGGTCCGCTGTCTTCCCGGGCGGCTCACGTTGCAATGGAATTCCGATCGTTTGGCGACCATCCACGGGACAAAATCCAAGCCCCGCGGCTTCTCGTTTCGCCTTTGCCCTCACCCATGAGATGAGGAAAAGGCCCTGGCGGTTCCATTGCTAATCCACTTGGTTCAGAGTGATGCCTTTCTTACCATTGTAACGAATTGCATTAAAAATAAACAGAAGAAAGAGATTCATGTTGCTCAGCCAGCAACAGGCGATTGGCCAGCAAGCTGGCGCGGCCGTTGAGCGCGCGCTCTGCCGAGACCCGCGCAAGCTCAGGAAGATTATTGCTTTCAGAGAGATGCGCGAGGATGACGTAGGCGGCCTGGCCGTCGTAGCCGTTTTCAAGGAAGTCTGCCGCAGCTTCGTTGGAGAGGTGGCCCACGCGCGAAAGTACCCTTTGCTTCACCGACCAGGGGTAGGGCCCGTCGCGCAGCATTTCGAGGTCGTGGTTAGATTCGAGCAGCAGCAGGTCCACGCCCTTGAGCTGCGCCTTGACGTTGGGCGGAATGTAGCCGAGGTCGGTGGCGAAGGCCATGCGCACGCCTTCGGCGCGGAAGACAAAGCCGACCGGGTCGGCGGCGTCATGGGGAATGGTGAAGGGGCTGACGGCAATATCGCCGATCTCGAAGGGGCAGCCGGCCTGGAAGTACTCGACCGCTGGGAGCCAGGTGGGATCTTCCTTGCGGGAGGGTGGCTGGGCGGTTGCGGGGCTGGCGGCTGGTTCCGGCTGGACTTCCTCGGCCAGCAGGTCGGCGGCGGGATCATCGGGCTCACATTCCACTTGATCCGGTTCGGTTTCCGCCTGACGCTCGGCGGCCTGCTTGCGGCACTGCTCAATCCACTGGGCATAGGTCATCTGGCGGCGCGGGGTGAGCCAGCGCATCCAGGCGCGATGCGTGCCCTCAGTAAAGTACACCGGAATGCCCAGCTTGCGGGCGGTTACGGCAAGGCCGTTGATGTGGTCGGAGTGTTCATGGGTGATGATGATGGCGTCGAGCGTTTCCGGTTCTTCGCCGGCCAGCCGCATTCGCCGGAACAGCTCCCGGCAGCTCAACCCGGCATCGACCAGAATGCGCGTGCGCCCACCGGAGACAACCGTGCTGTTGCCCTTGGACCCCGACGCCAGCACCGTGAATCGCACCATAGTTTGAGCATACAGCCCGGGGTTGTGCATATTCGGGAGCGGGGAGTTAACCTTTTGGGAACAGCCGCGAAACCTTGCAATTGCAGCACGCAACAGCGGAAAGCGCTCGCCGCGCGGCCAATGTGCCTTATGCTTACCAGAAAGCCGAAGCCGCCGGCAGATGCCGGATTCAACTGTTTGGCCCTGTGTGGTTTTCTTGAGGTAGCGCCATGACGAAGAAATCGATGCTCCTGAACCTGGCCCTGGCTGGCGTGCTGGCATCAGCGCTGTTTTTCGCGGCGAGAACAAATGCCGGTTCGGCGATGGCTGCGGGCAAGGCAACCCCGCCGGCGGCCGGATGGGACCGGCAGGCTGCTGCGCGCTACCTCGACCGCCGCGAAACCTGGTGGCAGGGGTGGGATGGCGCGCAGAAGGACCACGGGACACTGTGCGTCTCCTGCCATACCCAGGCTCCCTACGCATTGGGACGGCCCGCCTTGCGATCTGCCCTTGGCGAACAGGGGCCCTCAGCGCAGGAACAGGCGATGCTGGCGAGCGTGGAGAAGCGGGTGCGCGGATGGAGCCAGATGGAGCCTTTCTACAGCGATGCCCGCTCCGGCGCGGGCAAGGAGGTCGAGTCGCGCGATGCTGAGTCGGTGCTGAATGCGGTGATTCTGTTGGGCTACGACGCGCGCCGTGGACATTTGAGCGAGACTACGAGGCTGGCTCTTGCAAATGCGTGGGCGCTGCAGTTGCAGAGCGGTCCCGACGCGGGTGCCTGGACATGGCAGAACTTCAGCTATAGCCCGTGGGAGGCGAATGAATCGCAGTACCACTGGGCAGCCATGATGGCCGTCGCGCTGGGCAAGGCTCCCGACGGATATCTTGACGACCCGAAGATTGCCGCTAACACGGCCGCGCTGCTCGGTTACCTGAAAAGTCACTATGCGGCGCAGCCACTGCTGAACAAGGTGATGGCGCTTTGGGCTGAAAGCTCATTCCCCGGCTTGATCATTGGCACCGACAGGCGCAAGCTGCTGGAGGATCTCTACAGCCGCCAGCACGAGGACGGCGGCTGGAGCCTGGCCGACCTGGGCACGTGGGAGCGCAAAGACAAAACACCGATTGAAACCCGCTGCGACGGCTATGCCACAGGGCTGGTTGTGCTGGTGCTGGAAGAGACCGGCGCGCATTCCGGTGTGGAGGCGCATGTGGAGCGCGGAGTGGCCTGGCTCAAAGCCAATCAAGACAGGACCACGGGCGCCTGGCCGGCGTGGTCGCTGAATAAGAATCGCGACCCCAAGTCGAACGTGGGCCAGTTCATGAGCGACGCCGCGACGGGATACGCGGTGCTGGCGCTGGAAAAGAGCCGGTAGCTCGCTTAAGCTCACCCTTCCACTTTGAGCTACGGCGCCGCCCCCCCCTGTCTCCGGTATCTTGAATCCGATTGCGCCCCCCGTAACCTGCCTTGTTTCCGGCGGGGATTCATTCTTCGAGATTCAATTGACATTGCACAGAAGAAGTGGGATTATCGCCTGAACATCCATCAGGACAATTTTGATTCACTTGGAAACTCTAACCCAGGAGGAAGTTATGGGCCTTGGAGTATTGATGAATCTGGAAGGCAGAGACATCTTTGCGTTCGTTGTCTCTGGTGTTCTTGGATATATGGCCGGGTTACTCTTGCCGGATGGCGCGTGGGCCATTTACGGATCTATTCTTATCTCCTATCACCTTTTTCTCGTCTGGCTATTGATTACCGCCGAACATGAAACTGGCTTCTCTTTGCCGATTGGCTCAACGGCCTTAACTCATTTGGCCTGTCTTACGATCGTCATTTCCTTTGGATTGGGCCGGCAATATATCCCACTCTTCGGTTTTCTTCGCTTCGGTATTGCCGGCCTGGCCATTTTTGAGCGCGGCTGGCTGTTCAGCGGACATACGACAAAGAAAGAAGAACCCGCCGCCGCTCCGGTTATCACCGACACTGCCGAGGATTACCAGGCATGGCTCGTTCATCTGGCGCAGCGGAAGCCCTCGCAAAACAAGCCTGGAACTTCGCTGAAGGCCGAATATCAGGAATGGCTTATGGCTCGCGCAAAAGCAAGGGCCGCCGCTTCCGCGAGCGATCGGACGGCTTAGAGGCTGACGGGAGCTTATGACGCATCCGGGAGGTTGGCTGGGATTTCGATGGAGACCAGCGTGCCTCGGCCGGGGTTGCTGACCACGCTGAACCGAGCCTGATCGCCATAGAGCACCTCGAGGCGCTCCTGTACGTTCTTCATGCCGATGCCTGCTCCGGTGCGGGCCAACGCCGAGACCGGCCTGTTGCCCATCCCGACGCCATCGTCAGCTACTTCAATCAGAACGCGATCTCCATCGAGGCGACTGCGCAGGGTCACCGTTCCGCCATGGATGCGCGGCTCAAGCCCGTGCTTGATGCTGTTCTCAATGAGCGGCTGAAGCAGAATGCTGGGCACCAGGACGGATAGCGTGCGCGGATCGATGTCCTTTTCCACGCGCAGTTTTTCAGCGCCGAAGCGGATCACCTCAATGTCGAGGTAGTCGTCAGTAAAGCTCAGCTCCTCGCTTAATGGAACGTAGGTATCGTGGTCCTTGAGCAGCGCACGCAGGATGTTGGCGAGCTTTACGGTCATCTCGCGGGCCAGTTCCGGCTTCAGGCGCGCAAGAGAGGCGATGGAGTTGAGAGTGTTGAAAAGGAAGTGGGGATTGATTTGGCGCTGCAACGCGTCAAGCCGGGCCTCGAGGAGCAGCCGATTCTGCTCCTCGAGCTTGCGCTCGATGCGCAGCGTGTTCCACACCTTGAGCGCGATGCCGACAACGATGGGGGCACTGAGCCACACCAGCACCTGCACCCAAAGCTGGTGGGCGACGAGCGCAAACAGCCGGTGCGGAAAGGAGTGGGCCAGCCAGTCGCGGCAGGCCTCGGCAGCCACGATGAGAAACAGCATGAGGAACTGGCGGTCGATGCGCGGCTTGATGAGGTTTCGGCGCACCCAGCGGTAGAGGCTGAGGTCGATGAACGGAGTGAAGGACCAGATTTCTTCAGCGCCGAGAAAGCGGCCGAGAAAGCCGGCAGCAAGGCCCAGAGCGGCGTTAAAAGGCAGGGTTAGAAACTCATGGTGATAGACCGCTGGCGCGGAGAGGACCACGCCGCCGAGCATGGCCCAGCCAGGCCCCAGCAGCAGGCCGAGCAGAATCACCGTTTCAAAAGAGATGTCGGCGGCGAGGAAGTTGGGCACCCAGAAACGTATCCATACTCCAAGCGCTAGCGGCACCAGGATGAACGCCAGCAGGGCCAGGGTTTGGCGGGAATTTCGCTTTTCTGCAAAGAACAGGCGGCGGAACGTGGTGACCCTCGCGAGCACGCTGGCCATGGAGGCGACGACGCCCAGCTTGACGAGCAGCGTGATGAGAATGAGATTGTCGGTCACCCCATCAATGTAACGCAGTTCAGGGGTCAGGGGTCAGGGATCAGAGATCAGTTGTCAGAGATCAGTTGTCAGAGATCAGGGGTCAGTGAAGAGTGGACAGTGAACAGTTGTCAGAGGTTGTGGCGAACCCGATGCTCCGATCTCTGATCTCTGATCTCTGACACCTGATCTCTGTAAAATAGAAGCATGGAGTTTGAAAGCGTGAAGAAGGTTGCCGAGGCGAGTTTTCCTACCCGCTGGGGAGATTTCCGCATTCTCGGCTTTGAGGGCGCGGAGGCTGGTAAGACGGGGGCCGAACCGGAGGGATTGGTGGCGCTGGTGATGGGCGATATTCACTTCGCGCCGCCGCTGGTGCGGGTTCACTCGCAATGCCTGACGGGGGATGTATTTGGCTCACTGCGCTGCGACTGCCGGTTGCAACTGGAGCTGGCGCTGGGCAAGATTGCAGAGGCCGGCGCGGGCATATTGCTCTACGAGCAGCAGGAGGGGCGCGGCATAGGCCTGATGGCCAAATTGAAAGCCTATGAGCTGCAGGATCAGGGCATGGACACGGTGGAGGCCAACATCAAGCTGGGCTACGCCGCGGACTACCGCGGGTACGAACTGCCCGCCGAAGTGCTAAAGATGCTGGGCGTGTCACAGGTTCGGCTGATGACCAACAATCCGGAAAAGGTTGCCGCTTTGGAAGCGGCTGGGATTGCCGTGGTGGAGCGGGTTTCAGCCGAAGTTGAACCACTGGAGAGCTTTGAGCGTTATCTGCGGACCAAGCAGGAAAAGATGGGCCATATTGTTGAGTCGCCCTTATAGGGGGCGCTTTACGGCCTGAGGAGTTCCAGCTTTGTGAGCAGCGGCGAACGTTCCGGTTCGGCGTAAGCGGCCTGGAGAAACTGAGAAACTTCATCAAGGGTGGGGAGCGCGTCCCATCCCCGGCGCCGGCCGCCGGCGGCCATGGCTTTGAGCGCGGCAGCCGCGGAAGCAAAGGCAATTGTTTCTTTCACGGTGAGGCCGCGAGCGACCGCCAGCGCGAAGGCGCCGTGAAAGGTGTCTCCGCATCCGTTGGTGTCGAAAGCCTCGACTTTGAAGGCGGGAAAATGCCGTACTAACGGGTGAGCCCTGGTGCTGAAATAGCAGCCTTCGGCGCCATCGGTGACAACCGTCGCCGGGCGTTCGGCTCTGGCCAGGAATGCACAGGCATCGCGTGGATCGAGAGCGCCACTGGCCCATACTGCCCATGCCCTGGGAACAATCAAATAGTCGGTCAGCTCGGCGAGTGCAATGGCGGACTCGGAACGGCCTTCAATGTCTCCCAGGACCGGGACTCGCAGCGAGCGCGCCTTCTGTGCGACCGAGGTAAGCGAAGGCTCGGTAATGTGGTCGAGCAGGACCAGCGTGGCAGACTGGATGAGAGCGTCTTGCAGGTCGGCCGCACTGATCACGTGGTAGAGCGCGGGGTCGTAGAAGACGTTGCGATGGCCGGCGCGATCCACCACAATGATGCTGTGATAGGGCCCGCCCGACGGGTCATCGACAATGTGCGAGATATCGACCCCGCGGCGTTCGAGAGCAGAGGCGATGAATTGGGAGAGCTCGTTCGACCCGAAGCGGGCCGTGTAGGCGGCGCGTCCGCCGAGCGAGCCGATGGCGGCAATGGCCGTGCAGGCAGGCCCCCCGCCCTGGCGGATGCGGCCGTGAACGGGAATTTTGCAATCGACCGGCGGATATTCAGAGACATAGATCAAATCGTCTACTGCCGCTATTCCAGCTCCCAGAACGTCGTACCTTTTGTTCATAACTTCTTTCTGTAACTCATTCGTGATGGTGCGTAGAGCTTTATTCATCATTGGCGACCGAGCTTCGGCCGCTATCACTCAGGGTTAAAACCCCTCATTTTCTGGCCCTTTTCGGCGCGACTAAAGTCGCGCCCTGATACAAAGCGAATTCATGAAACCGCCTTGATTTTCTCCAAAAGGCAGTCGCATAAGTTATGCGGGAGTTATCCGCCGGCATAACTCGCAAATGTAGAAGTTAGCTCCAGATCGTTGTTGAGGGCGCGAAGCGGGGTTATGCCCAGCGATTGGAGAGCTCCATGATAGGCTTTCACCGCTTCCGCGGGCAGAACCTGGTCGTCGGCCACCAGGCGCAGGAAATGAACGAACGAAAGCTGGTGCTCGGCGGCGTTGATCTTTCTGCCGAAGAGCGCGACCCGCGCCCCGTGAAGCTTTGCATCGTGCACCAGGGTGAATGCGTCGTGGGTTGTGCCCGCCGAGCCGCCCAGAACGCCCACCACCTGCGAAGAATCGTAGGCGCAGAGTTCTTCAAGCGCCTTGGGGCCGGCATAGGGAATCTTCAGGAAAAGCGGGCGGGAGGATGAAGGCACGCCGGCCAGTAGGCGCGCGATATGGTCGTTGACAAAGTATGGAATCTGCTCCGGCAAGATGCCGTGAACGTGGGCGGGTACATTGGGATGAAATACTTCGAGAAAATGGTTGAAATGCTTTTCCTCGGCCTCAAGGCGGAAGGCTTTGTAAGCCTTCATGACGTTGAGGTCGCATTCTGGATCATTATTGAAGGTGACCGAATAGAGGCCCAGGTTTGCGCCCAAGCGGCGCTCGGCATGAGTGCACGGACTTTTGCCGGCCTGGATGTGATCGATGGTCGTGGAGGCAAACGGCTGCGAGGCAACGTCGTGATAACAACACCCACGCACGATATGCACATCTGTCGTGTCGTTGGCGCGCGCGGCAGGAGTGACCGGCGAGGCGTCGAAGATGCGCTCCTGAATGGCGAGCAGCTCCGACGTGCTGGCCGACATGAGCATAATGTCGACCAGGCCCTGAGAAACGATTTGGCGCATCTGATCACGGTATTCGGCCAGCGAGCGGAGCTTTCCGTCAGGATTGCGCCCCGGCGCGGCGATGCCGAAGGCCATGTCGGCATCCTTGGCGTCGGCCAGAATGAAGACTCGGCTGGCGGGGTCTTTCTTGAGCGCAGAGAGCTTTATGTCCAGGGTCTTTTCCATGCACGACAATCATACTCAATGGCGCGCACGGGCGGGCCCGATTATGTTTACAGAACTGGGGCGCAGCTTCGCTTATCCGGATTAGAATGAGGACGCCCCAACGGGCGGGCCGTACATAGCGCCACAGTGCGTGGACGGGAGGATGGAAATGCAGTTATGGGGCAGGTCGTGGTCAAAGGCTGAGTTGATGCAACGAGCCGGTGCGCTGACGCAGTTGGGAGGGATAACACGCTTTGAGTATTGCGATGGAAAAGCCAAAGGCGTGACGGCGTTGCGCGTGAAGACCGCGGCGGGCCTGGAGTTTACTGTTTTGCCGGAGAAAGGACTGAGCATTTTTGAAGCGGCCTATCAGGGACGATCGCTTTGCTGGCACTCATCGACCGGGGTTGTGCATCCCGCTTACTATGACTCCCAAAACATTCAATGGCTGAAGACATTTGACGGGGGACTGCTGACCACCTGCGGGCTTGCTGCGGCCGGGCAACCATGCGAAGACCAGGGCGAGCAACTTGGATTGCACGGAGCCATCTCGAATATTGCCGCGGAGCATGTGAGCTGGCGCGAGGAATGGAAGGACGACGAGTTGCTGCTGACGATTGAAGGACGAGTGCGCGAGAGCCACCTGTTCGGACCAAACCTGACGATGCGCCGGGTGATTCAGACTTCGCTGGCCGGGAGGTTTCTGCGGTTGTCGGATTGTATCGAAAACGAGGGCGGCGAAGACGCGCCGCTGATGGTGATTTATCACTGCAATTTTGGTTTTCCGCTGCTGACGGATCGAAGCCGGATCTACGCGCCTTCGCGGCAGGCGGATCCGCGGACGGATTTTGCGGCGCTGCACAAAGAGAGTTGGCAGGTTTTTGAAGCTCCGAGCGCGGGGATCGGGGAGCGGGTGTATTACCACGACATGGCGGCGGGAGCGGATGGGCGCGTTCGGGTGGTTCTGGTCAGCGATGACGCGGTGCGGGACTTTGGCGTGGAGCTGAGCTACCAAACCGCGACGCTGCCGCGGCTTATTGAATGGAAATTGACGGGGTCGGGGTCGTTCGTGCTGGGGCTGGAGCCGGCGAACTGCAAGGCCGAGGGACGGAAGGCGGAGCGCGAGGCTGGAACGCTGCGCATACTCAGGCCCGGCGAAGAAGAGAAATTCGAGATCGAACTCCGCGTGCTGGACGGAGAGCCGGAGGTCGCGGAGGCGATTGCCGGCTTGGCTTTGTGAAGCGGTGGATTGGAAAGATGGGGCCTACTGGCGGCGCAACTCGAAGTTGTGCGGCTTGGGAGTGGCTGAAGTGCGAATCGTGGCGGCCAGTTCGTCCTGCGCCTGGGCGAGTCTTTCTTCCGCGGCGGGTGAAGTGGCGGTCTGCTTGACCTCGGCGCTGAGAATGAAGCGGGCTTCATCGAGCGCGGCGCGGCGCTCCTCTTCCCAGTCGATGCCGCGCGCCTGGCCGAGCATGGGCGTTTTGTAGAGGGCGAGATTCACGCCGCGCTCGAGGTCTTCGCGAGAGAAAACAGCAATGGGTTTGGCGTCAATCAAGAGCCGGTACTGGCCCGGTTCGAGAGACTCGATGCGTAGGATTTCGCTGTCGAAGTCGGCGATATTCGAGACCGTCAGCAGCACAGGCGTCATGGCGCTGTTCAGGTCGAGTGGGAGCGGGAGAGCTTCGTCGAGCTGGGTCCAGGTGAGACCATGCGCCGATTTCTCCAGCTTTGTGATTGTGGTCCGTTCGGTGTGAGTGATTTTGACGGCGGCCGCATTCAGGGTCACGCTGCTGACGATTGGGTCAACGTGCCAGACGGACATCAGGGCTGCGGCCATGCTCCAGTGGCCGGCATCGGCGGGATGAATGCGATCTGGAATCATGAGCGGCGCTAGTTGCGGAAAGTCAGCCTTGGCGCGGGTCAGAGCTTCTGTCAGAGGGCGATGGAAATCTGCAATCAGGAGGGTTTTGTCGCCGGAGGACTGCAACTGAGCGCCGATTTGAAGAACGTCCTCGGCATTTTTCGTGATGGTGCCGGAGTAGCCTGGGAACTCAGTGCCGTGGGTGATTTCGTCGTAGGGGGTGGGAGTGATGAGCGTGAGGGCCGCATTGGGAGCGGCTTTGTGCAGGGCATCGAGCAGGTCGCGGTAGCCCTTCTGGAAGACTGCGTCGATTTTTTCGGACTCGGGCACGTAGCCGCCGTCGTTCATGCCGAGCATGACGGTAATCATGGCGGGATGGAACTGGGCGACGTCGCGCTCGACCCGCTGCGGCACCGCACCCGCGTAGCCGCCATAGGCAGTGTCTCCCGGTACGCCGGCGTTGACGAAGCGGAAGTGCAGCGCGGGATAGCGGGTGAGGG
Source organism: Occallatibacter sp. (assembly GCA_050013735.1). Taxonomy (GTDB): domain Bacteria; phylum Acidobacteriota; class Terriglobia; order Terriglobales; family Acidobacteriaceae; genus Telmatobacter. The sequence goes on along the minus strand of JBEKEQ010000024.1, from coordinate 26,598 downwards.
CGAACTCCTCAACGAAGCGGGTGTAGAGGCGCTGGGCGGTGATGCTGTCACCGTAAAAGACCACAGTGTCGCCGTCGTGGAGGGCGAACTGCCGGGTTTGCGCGTTGGTTGCGTTTGCGGAGAAAGCTGCGAGCGCAAGAATACCGCAGACTTTCAGAACCAATCGCCGTGCGATTGCAGCCAAAGGAGTCATGAAGGCAATCATAATCGGCCAATTCCATGCGGAAACGGGGGCTAATTCAGCAAAAGAAAGCATCTTTCGGGTCTCTTTGTTTACTCTTTTGCAAATAGATAAGCTAATTAACATGTTTATTATCATAGCTTTACATTGAGACGAGGAGGACAAAGTCGCCCATTCGAGGGGAGGGGGTGGAGGTCGAGCTTGTTTTTGGGCTGTAAAACGAGATTCTGGCTGTGGCATCCCATGCGAGGATTATGCGCGCGCGCGGGCTAATTCTACGCAAGCGGGGCCGAGTGGCCGCACTACTACTCTCTTTAGGAAGTCGGATGCAGACGGGCGGCTTCATCGCCTCGCAGCGTCTTGAGCACCCTGGCTGTTGTGACTGCCTGGCCTACGTGGCGCTGGGTGTGGTCGGCCACGTGAACCAGCGCGCCGCCGATGGTGGTGGGCAACTGCTTGCGGCCCACGGCGCGGGCAGTTTCGAAGTCAGCCGTGGCCAGTATGCGGATGCGGTCGGCCGCATCGCTGAACGATGCTTCGACTTCGGCTAGTAGAGCGGCCAGGGATTCTTCGCCGGTCTGCTCGGCTTTGAAGGCTGCGAGCTGTTCGGCGGAAAGCTGCTTGCCTTCCGCGTAGGTGAGAATGCGGTCGGTTGAGCGGGCGATATGGCGGAGATGGAAGGCCAGGGACGGCAGCGTCAGCGGCTGGGAGTGGACTTCGGCATCGGTCAGGCCTGCGGTCCATTTGGTAATGTCGTCGAGGGCCAGTTCGAGCGCGTGGAGGACGGCGCGGGGGCCGGCGGGAACGTCGGCGTGGGTGCCGCGGAGCCAGGGTTCGGTGTAGGGGGCGGAGGAGATGCTCATATGTGCGGCCTCAATGGGGCGGTAGACCTAGCTCGGCCGGTTTTTTCTAACTCGCCGGATTGGCGAGGCCGTTCAGCGCAGCTTCATAAAGTCGTGCGGCCTCTTCAATCCAAGTTGAAGTCCTTGTTCCACGGGGTGGGCGCGCCGGATGCCACGTCCACAGAATGGCTGGACTGCTGGAAGTGTGACTTCGGCTGCAGAAAACACCGCCTTCGTTGCTGCGGGTGTCTCTGTCCAAGCCGACCAGGGCAGTAGTGATCTCATGACGCCCGAAGATTCCCGTCACAAGGAGCACCAAAGCAGGGTTGTAACAGGCTATCTCGGCCCTCAATGTTTTTATCGCCAAGCTTGCTTGTCTTTTTACAAGCTGCCATTTCGGGTTCCCACGTATGGTGCCAATTTTCGCTAGATTGGTCCAAATAACCGGAGCGCTAGTTCTATTTTTTAGTTCTTTGAATAATCGCCAATAGGAAGACCGGCTTTTGTGCGGGTCATACATTGGATCGGTTAAGAAATGAAGGGTGGTTTTGCGCCGCTCCTCCACTACTTCGAAAACTGAGAGGTTGGGCAATGGCCTGAACCTCTCTGGAAACCAAGGTCCACTAGTAGCCTGCCCGACCATGAGGATCGGGCGTAGGGAACCGCGCTGATGTTGTGGATCAGGCACCGATACAAAAGGACAAGCGAGCTCTCCCCGCTCTTTGCGAATTTCGTCGAATTCGCTGATCCACTCCGACTGGATACTCAGCAGCTGATCCATCTTTTGCATGCGTTATGCTATCCCGCGCTCTTGACGCGCACCACGGTGATCTTGGCGAAGCCTTCTTCGAAGACCGGCGGCTTGAGCTTTTCGGCCATCTTGTGCATTACATCCTCGCTCACGCTGCGGTCGCGCTTGCTGTTGCGCTCAAGGCAAACTTCCAGCGGCACATCGAAGAAGACTGCCTGCACTTCGTAGCCGAAGCTTTTGGACATCTTGATCCATTGGCGGCGCTCGTGGATGGACAAATTGGTGGCGTCCACGTAGTTCCAGGGCATGCGCGCGATGAGGCGGGCTCGCAACAGCGAGCGCAGGGTGGAGAAGACCAGTCCCTGGTAGCGCTGCTCCTCCACATCGTCAAAGAGGATGTTGCGGAGCAGGTCGCTGGAGAGCGGGGTGACGCCGCGGCGGCGAAACCAGGTGGTCTTGCCGGAGCCTGGCAGGCCGATGGCCAGCACAACATAGCCCTTGGGCGCCTGGGGCGAGCGCTCTGCCGCTTCGGGCTCGGACGAAGGCACGGAGGCGGAATCGGGCTGGGTCTCGAGCTCGAGGCGGCCAGAGCCGGCGGGCTCATTCCATTCCGGCTGGGCGGGGCGCGGCGTAGGGACAGACCGCGGCGGCGGCGCTGGGCGATGCGGCACGGCGGGACGGGGTTCCGCGGTTGGGCGGGATTCCTGGGGCCGGGGGGCGCGATGCTGCGCCGGCAGCGCCGCAGCCGGAGGGTCGTCCGGATAGAACGGCACCAGCGGAGCTAATTGATTCGATGGGAGTTCCTGGCCGATTTTGCCTGTGGATTCCGAAGTATTGGGAGCGCGTCTGGAGCGTCTTCTCATTCCGTCTTCAACCCTTATTGCGTTGCTACCCGAATACCATACTTGCCCGTGGCGCTGCAAATGATGTGCACTTCGTCACATACAGTTCCAGGCTGGGAACAGCATCCTAGCGGTGAGCGGTTAGTCTTGGCGGAAATGGGAACGCGAGGACTTTTAACGCGTTCCGGGAGCCCGCGGTGTTACGATCAAGGGTTTGGTGGAATCGTTTTTCGAACTAATCGGATCTGCCGAACGGCTTTGGATTAAAACCACAGTTTCACTGAACACTAAGGAGAATCACACATGGCAGTAAAGGTTGGCATTAACGGCTTCGGCCGCATTGGCCGCAATGTTTTGCGGGCCGCGCTTGGAAACAAGGAAATCGAATTTGTTGCCGTCAACGACCTGACCAGCCCGGCAACGCTGGCGCACCTGCTCAAGTACGATTCGATTTTGGGCAATTTGAAGAACGAAGTCACCTCGGGCGATGGCTTCATCTCGATCGACGGCAAGCAGATCAAGGTCTTCTCAGAGCGCGACCCGGCCAAGCTGGATTGGGCCTCAGTGGGCGCGCAGATTGTGGTGGAATCTACCGGCTTCTTTACTGACGGCGCCAAAGCAAAGGCGCACCTGGGATCGACCGTCAAGAAGGTCATCATCTCGGCTCCGGCAAGCAACGAAGACGCTACCCTGGTGCTCGGCGTGAACGAGAAGACCTACGATCCCTCGAAGCACAACATCATCTCCAACGCCAGCTGCACGACCAACTGCCTGGCGCCGGTAGTGAAGGTGATACTTGAGACCAGCGGCCTGGTCAGCGGCATCATGACCACCATCCACAGCTATACGAACGACCAGGTCATCCTCGACACGCCGCACAAGGACCTGCGCCGCGCCCGCGCCGCCGCTTTGTCGATGATTCCGACGTCGACCGGCGCCGCCAAGGCACTGAAGCTGGTGATTCCGGAGACGGCGGGAAAGCTGGACGGCTTTGCGATTCGCGTCCCGACGCCGAATGTTTCGGTGGTCGATTTGACCTACATTGCCGAGAAGCCGACGACTGCCGAAGCTCTGAACGCGGCTTTCAAGAAGGCTGCAGAGGGCGAATTGAAGGGCATTCTGGGCGTCGACGCCAACCTGCTGGTCAGCTCCGACTTCAAGGGCAACTCGCTTAGCTCCATCGTGGACACGCCGCTGACCAAGGTGGTGGGCAACCTGGTGAAGGTGCTGAGCTGGTATGACAACGAGTGGGGCTATTCGAGCCGCGTGGTCGACCTGATCGGCTTTTTGGCCGCGAAGGGTCTGTAGAAAACAGTTGTCAGTGATCAGTGGTTAGTGGTCAGTTGCAGTTCTCTAACCGCCGATCACTGACCACTACTTACTCACCACTCGCCACTGAAGATCTCCATGCGAGAAAACATCAGCGGCGGATCGACTTACGAGCCCATCATCGGTTTCTCGCGCGCGGTGCGCTTTGGGAACCTGATTTATTTGGCCGGTACAGCACCGGTGGGCACGGGAGACGAGAACTCGGCGAAGAGGCCGCAACTGCAAGCTGGCCATTGATCACTGATCACTAACCACTGACCACTGTTTTCAAGGAAAACCCATGCCAAAGCTCTCCATTCGCGATATCGATTTGGCCAACAAACGGGTGTTCATTCGCGTTGATTTCAATGTGCCGCTCACCGAAGACGGCAAGGAAATCACCGACGATACCCGCATCCGGGCCACGCTGCCCACCATTGAGTTCGCCATCAAGCGCAAGGCCAAGGTGATTCTGGCTTCGCACCTCGGGCGTCCCAAGGGAAAGCCGAACCCGAAGTATTCTTTGCGCCCGGTTGTCGACCGGCTGCGCGAGCTGCTCGACAAGGAGTTGTGCCCTGCGGAAAACGTGGGCTTCTCTCCGGACTGCATTGGCGAAGTGGCCAGCGAAATGGCCCACAAACTTGAATCCGGCCAAGTGCTGCTGTTGGAAAACCTGCGCTTCCACGCTGAGGAAGAGGCGAACGATCCGGCTTTCTCAAAGGCCCTGGCGTCGCTGGCCGAGATCTACGTCAACGACGCTTTCGGCTCGGCGCATCGCGCCCACGCATCGACGGAAGGCATCACGCATTTTCTCAAGCCGGCCGTTGCAGGCCTGCTGATGGAGAAGGAAATCACTTACCTGGGCAAGGCGCTGGAATCGCCGGAGAAGCCTTTTGTGGCCATCATCGGCGGCTCCAAGATTTCAGGAAAGATTGACGTCATCGATAACCTGCTCGACAAGGTGGATACGCTGGTGATCGTTGGCGGCATGGCGTACACCTTCCAGCGCGCTCTCGGCGTCACCACCGGGAAGTCGCTGGTGGAAGAGGACAAGATCGACATGGCCAAGGCGGCGCTTGAGAAGGCCAAAGCCAAGGGCGTGGAACTGTTGCTGCCCGTGGATAACATTTTGGCCGACAAGTTCGCACCCGACGCCAATACCCAGCCCTGGGACACCTCAGTCAATTTCCCCGCAGACTGGCAGGGACTGGACATCGGCCCCAAGTCCATTGCGGCCATTGAAAAGGTGGTTGCGAAGGCGAAGACAATTGTGTGGAATGGCCCGGCGGGCGTCTTCGAGTTTCCGAAGTTTGCCGTGGGCACCAACGCAATTGCTCACGCGGTAGCAGCAAACAGGAGCGCCATCTCCATCATCGGAGGCGGCGACTCGGTGAGCGCCATCAACCAGGCCGGGGTTGCCGACCAGATTACGCACATCAGCACCGGCGGCGGGGCTTCGCTGGAGTTTCTGGAAGGCAAGAAACTGCCGGGCGTGGAAGCGCTGACGGACAAGTAAAACAGTGGACAGTGAACAGTGATCAGTGATTAGTGGTTAATTCGTAGTTCACAGCAAAGCCGCATCCGGCCTGAAGAGGTTGCTGGATGCGGCATTTTGCGAAAGAGAAGAAGAAACCGCCTGCGGCTTAACTCGTTGCGTCCATCCCCAAAAAGTTTCCCTGTCTCGCCATCTCCAGCAGCGCCTCGTCCGCGGTGACCAGCGTCGCATCCAGGTGCCGCGCGGTCGCAACCAGAATGCGGTCCGCCGGATCGGCGTGCATCTCAAACGGCAGCCGCATGCTGGCGACGGCGATCTCCGGCTCAAGCGGAACCAACCTCACTCCCGGCTTAGCAAGAGCAATGCGAATCCATCGCATCACTTCGGCACCAAGCTTCAGGCGACCCTTGCTCACCAACAGCGCGATCTCCCAGGGCGTGATGGCACTGACCGCAATTCGGTTCTCCCACCCTGCTCTGTTCAGTATCTCAGCGACCTGCGCTCCCAACTGCGGAGCCTCCTCGACCATCCAGATAAGCGTGTGCGTATCGACAAGCAGAAGGCGCGATCCGCTCATGTCCGAAGCTGTCATTTCATCGCGTCCCATTCAACATCGATCGGTGAGATGATATCGCCCATCCACAGTACGCTTCCTTTCATCGACCCAACGATATTCTCTTCCGCCGGCATCGGCACCACCTGCGCCACCGGCTTGCCGTGTTTGGTAATCACCAGCGTCTCCCGGCTTTCCGCGACTTTATCGAGTAATTTCAAGCATTTAGACTTGAACTCCCCGGCAGCAATTGTGCTTGGCATCGCAATTCCTCCCATAGTCGCCGACTATGGTCACATTATAGCAAATGCCGCTCGAACACCATCCGCTTTAGCCTGTTAGTAGTATCGGGGATTCGATACCATAGAAACTCACATTCTCGAAGGGAGAACGTCGGTGCCACATTACACACGGGTACTTTCGAAGGATGAAAAGTTCCCTGACTTCGAGGAGCTTGCGGATTTCATTCGCGCCGAACACCCTCAGTTCAAGCTGACTCTCGAAGAAGGAAACGAGGATGAGTGGGAAAGCCTGCTCCTCTCAGGACGCGACGACGTTGAAGTCGCAGTCATCGAGCGCAATCCTGTATTCGATGGCTCGCTCGGGCAGGACGAGGTTGCTGAACTCATCGAGGATATCCACGACTGCAAGCCGGAAAGCGGTGTTGCATGGCTGACCGAGTTCCTTGGCGAGGTCAGATCGATGTACGCGTTTCAGCACCTCCAAGGAGACGACACCGAAGAAGGAAGCAACGTGCTGCACGCATTGCGTTCGAAAATATGGGAGCGCGGCGATGCAATCATCCAAGCGGATCAAGAAGGGTTCACCAATGAGGAGGGCTACCACATTGTGTGGCAGTTTTCTGACTCAGTCTCGGGCCCGTGGAATATGGGGATTCTGCAGGACGGGACCTGGTATCACTTCGAAATGGATCTGGGCGACCCCGAGCACCGGGCGGCTTTCCAGAGCGGCGAAATACCGTCTGATTTATCTGCGATTCGCCACCTCAACCCGCGGGATTGATGCCATCCCGGATGCCACCAGCGCAGCTTGCGGCCTATCTTAACGCCCTGATCAAAGCGCCCTCTTCATCCCGCGCTCACCATCTCGAATTCCGTGACCTGGGCGCGATCATCCGAAACGATTGACGGATTCCCGGTGACAATCTCGCGCGGCAATTTTATGAACATCTCCACAATTGCGGGGTCGAATTGCGTTCCTGCAAAGGCATGCAGGATATCGATTGCCTGCTCATAGCTCATACCGCGCCGATAGGACCGGTCCGTGGTCATTGCATCGTAGGCGTCGGACACGTGGATGATACGCGCGTCAATCGGCGTCTCTTTGCCCGATTGACCTCTTGGGTAGCCAGAGCCGTCCCAGTTCTCATGGTGCAGTTCCACAGCTGCGAGGTAGGGAGCAAAGCCGTGCACGCCCTCGAGAATGCGGCGGCCAATCACAGTGTGTTGCTTAACCAGGGCAGACTCCTGGTCGGTGAGTGGCCCCGGCTTTTGCAGGACACTGTCGGCAATGCCCATTTTGCCAATATCGTGCAGGAGCGCGCCGATGCGGATGAGTTCAATTTGATCGGGAGCCAAGCCCATGGCGGCAGCCGTTGCGCAGCTAAGCTGGCTAACGCGGCGGCTGTGACCGGCGGTGTAGCGGTCGCGGGCATCGAGCGCATTTGCGAGCGAACCGATGAATTCGATGGTTGCGCTTTGCAGATTTTCGCGCGCATTTTTCACTGACACCGCAGCGCGATTGTAGGTTTCGACCAACTCCCGGATTTCCTTTGTGGTGAAGTTGTCGATAGTGAATTCCGGAAGCACACCGGTGCTTTCGGCGTTGCGCAGGTGGGAAACCACCAATGCTATGGGCTTGACGATGGAACTGGAGGAAACAAGGCTGCACAAAAGTGCAACCAGCACGGAAGCGAAGGCCATCATGAGGAATAGATTGCCCAGCCTGGTTCGAACGGGGGCTGTTGCCTCATCAACATTCTCAAGACTCCATAAGACATAACCTCCGCCCAGATTCTGCAGGGGAACCGAGATCCAGTTGGCTCCGCTGAGGCGAAAATTGCATTCCGATTTTCCGATGCACCCGCGAACAATTGCCTTCACCTCCTCGTCTGAGGCGAACGGAATGTTATGGTCGATTACTTCTCCGCCACGAACCAACACAGCCGGAGTGGCCAAGCCGGGAAAATCGAAGTATTCTCCCACGGCAAGGGAGCCTAGATTGCCCTCGATCGGCACCGACGCAAACTGAAACGTGCGGTTGCCGATGACCAGCAAGCCTTTTTCGCCGTGTTCGATCAAGGCTGTGTTCATAGGGACGAACTGGCTGTTGCCGTCTGGTTTTCCTGCTCCCTGGCGGACGATGCCGGCGATGGGCTCGCCACCGGGCGCTGAAACGACGAGAAAATCAAAGCCCATTTTTTCGCCAAGCACGCGCAGTTGATCTTCCATGGCCCTCTGCGCATCCACGCTCTCAGGATGAGAAAGCAGCGTCTCCATTTCGGCCTTGAGCGCCGCATTTTCTCCCACAATTTTGATCATGCGGGCATTGTGGAGATCGGCATCGGACTGCTCACGGGCCTTTGCGAGCTGGCTTTCGCGCAAGGACGCGCGGAGTCCGTCGCGCACTGTCGATTGCACCAGTTCCTGCGCCATCCAGAAGCTGGCCGCCAAGAGTACCGCGAATGGGACAAAGCAGATTAAAAATGCACGGAGTCGAAATCGCATAGTCACCTTTTTCCGGCAATGGAAAAGCGGAACAAACAAAGTACCGTCAGCGCTTCGATTCGAGTGGAAAAGGGAGATTGCCCTCGATCACCGTACGACGAATCCCCTCAAGTACTTACAGCCCTTAGGACTATGAAGCGACCAAATTGGATTGGGTTGCCAAAAATCGATCAGCATGCGGCACGAACTGGCTTTTTGAGTGCGGAACCGGTTTGAGGCGGCCCCGTGCCGGATGCCCCTGGCGAACCTGAGGAAAAAGGGGCATGCAAATTAGACGCAAGAGAGTGCGGGTTTGTGCCAAGACCTTGACCGATTTCTCGTTTATCGCCTCGCTGTGTGCCCACCGTCACCCCCTGCGCTGAGTTCCATCGACTAAGATTAGCCAGAGGAGTTTGAGAAAAAATGTCTCGTATTGCACTGATTGCCGCTAATTGGAAGATGTATAAAACGCCTGAAGAAGCCAAGGCGTTTGTCGATGCCTTTTTGCCGCTCGTTGCCGGACATACCCGGGATGAGATTGCCCTGTTCCCTTCCCCGGTCTTGCTGCCGACAGTCACCGCTGCATGCAATGCCTCAAATGTGGCCGTAGGCGCACAGAACATTCACTTTGCCGAGGAGGGCGCCTACACCGGCGAAACATCGGTAGGGCAAGTGCTGGCCGTGGGCGGAACGCATACGCTGATCGGCCACTCGGAGCGCCGGCAGTACTTTGCCGAGACCGACGAGATCGTGAACAAGAAGCTGCACACCGCGCTCAAGCACGCAGTTGTGCCGGTGGTGTGCGTGGGCGAGGTTCTGGCCGAGCGCGAGGCGGGCAAAACTGCCCATGTGCTCAAAACGCAGATTGTGGGCGCATTTGCCGGCATCACGGCCGAGGCGGCGGGACCGATTGTGATTGCCTACGAGCCGGTGTGGGCCATCGGCACGGGGAAGACGGCAACGCCGGAGATCGCCGTGGACGCGCACAAGATTATCCGCGCGGAAGTGGCCAAGCTGCTGGGGGATGAAGTGGCCGCGGCCATCCGCATTCTCTACGGCGGCAGCGTGAAGCCCGATAACGCGACCGCGCTCATCGGACAGGAAGAAATTGATGGAGCACTGGTGGGCGGCGCAAGTCTCAAGCCTGACTCTTTTGCGGCCATCGTGAAGTACTGATTTCGTTCGAACGACAGCTTGGCCGCGCGCCCGAGCCCTGATAGCGGGGTCGGGCGCGTGGCCGGGCGTTTTTTAGACTAGAGCTTCACACGCAATTCGCCGTCTTCGACTTTGGCTTCGAATACCTCGGCTTTGACGCTGCGATCCTGGTCTGACTCGCCGGTGTGCACGTCGAAGGCGTAGGCGTGCCAGGGACAAACTACCCTGCCATGCTCCACAATTCCCTCCCCCAGCGGGCCACCTTCATGAGGGCAAGTTCCATCGAGCACGGCAATGGCACCATCCACATGGGCCACACACAAGGCGCGGCCCTCAACAGTGAACTCGGCAGCTTCGCCCTCCGGGGGCACTTGGGACGCTGAACAGATGCGGACAAACTCAGGCATGATGATTGCTCCTTGCGGCGTAAGGCCGGCGGCCTTGGGAAGCGGCCTGCGCAATTAGCATAAAGGAGAATCGCCGCCGCAGGCGAGACCTGAAAGAGCCGCATCATGCCGCGCAAGAACGTCCAGCCAAAGCAGGTCGATCCGCTGTCATCGTCCGCATTCGAGCAGGCGTCGAGCAGTGTGCGTGCCCGGCGCTCGCCTCCGCCTACAGTTTCAGGGCGCTGGCTGGTGGGCGCGTCGGGCATATCGATTGCAGCGGCCGCGGCGTGCGCTTGGGCGACGCTGTGCCTGCTGTTTTGGCAAGGAAGCTGGCAGTTGCTCTACCACCCCGTTTCCGCGGTCGCTCGAACACCGGCAAGCGCGGGCCTGGCGTTTGAGCCGGTTGGATTCGCCGACACCGAGGCCGGCCAGCCAAGGCTTAAGGGATGGTGGATTCCAGCGGGGCAGAATGCACGATACAGCCGTTATACCGTTCTGTATCTTCACGGTCAGGATGGGAATCTGGGCAACGCTGTGGATGCTCTGGCCGCGCTGCACTCCGCCGGGGTGAACGTGCTGGCCTTCGACTATCGTGGCTACGGGCAAAGCCTATTCGAGCATCCCAGCGAAGCACGCTGGCGCGAAGACGCGGAGTGGGCGCTGGAGTATCTGACCGCAACGCGCCACACGGCAGTAGGCACGATTATTTTGGATGGAAGAGGGCTGGGAGCGGATTTGGCGCTGGAAGTTGCCGCTCAGCACCCGGAGTTGGCCGGCGCGGTGATTGATTCTCCGATCGAAGCGCCTGCGGAGGCCATCTTCCGCGACCCTCGGGCCCGCCTGGTTCCCGCTCATTGGCTGGTGCGCGACCGGTTTGATTTGAATGCGCCGGCGGAGGGGCTGCGCATTCCGTCGTTGTGGCTGGTTCCGGCCTCTGAGGACAAGCACGGCGGCGTGGCGAAAGCTTTTCAGAAGGTGAATGCGCGCAAGACGCTGGCTTGGCTGACGTCGCTCTTAGGCACCGACAACGATCGGGCAAATTCTTTTTCAATATGGCTGAAGAGTCTTTCCTCGTGATCTCTAAATAAGCCCTCAGTGAGACCGGGCATCCCCGTCAGGTGCTAATGAGGCTGCGGAAGAAAGGTCCGTCTTGAGGTGAATGCCCCCTCCCAACTCTTGCAGGGGCTAAAGTGTGTGCGTGAGAACTCGAATTTTACACAACGCAATGTGCGGAATCGAAACGGTAAACACAACACGTTGCGCAAATCGCTAGTTCTCACGCAGACACTAAAGCCCAACATTGATTTAACCGGCTTAATCGGCCCGACTAAAGTCAGGCCCTGGTTACAAAACCTTCGAGAGCTGACATCATTGGGTTTTCCCGCAGCCTGTAAAACCCCTTCGTTTGCCGGCCCTTGTCCGCATCCTTCGACTGTGTTCAGGGCAGGCTTTGAAGGCGTACCCTTTCAAAACCTGGTTGATACAAACAGTTTTGGTTATAGAGCTCATGTGATGATTTCAAGTGGAAAGACAGTGAGACGGTAGTCGGGGCGGCTATTCCAGTTTCCGGCCGCAAAAACGTAGACTTTGTCCGCGGTTTGAAATTTGGGGCAAACCTCGGGCGAATAGTAGCCGGAGGGCTGAGAGTCATAAGAACCGATGCGAGTCCAATGGCCCCAGGGATGGGGCGACTCATAGAAGTCCCAAATGGTATGGGTTTCGGCGCCTTTGATTTTTCCGCCGCCTGCGGGATAGTACCAGCCGATCATGAAATACCGCTGATGAGCGTGGAGGTAGACGGCACCGGTCATGCCAAATCTGCCTGGCTTATCGAGAACGGGCTTGGCCTGATCCATGTTCTGGGTCCAGGCGTGCTTGTGGCGGCCGTTGCCTCCCTTGTAAAACTCCCAATCGGAACCATTGAGGAGGCCGATCTTCGATCGCGGCACGCGGCCGAGCACCATGTCGTCACCGCAGTCCCAGAAGCCGTTGTTCGAGAGGGCGTAAATGTAATCGCCGACCTTGGCCTGGCTGTTTCCCTCGGGGCCGAATTCAATAAAGTAGGGCGTGGCGAAGCGGCGGCCCGGAAACATCGGCTCCTTGTAGTTGGCTTCGGCCGAGCGCGTCCACGTTTTTCCCAGGTCGGTGCTCTTGATGATGCTTGCATTCTGGGCGGTTTGCCTGTGGTTGGGGTCGCTGCCGTCTTCTCCGTAGAGATGGCGGGCGACGACCAGGTAGAACGCTCCGTCAATGAAGGTGCAGCCGCTGGATTTCCAGGTGCACTTGTCCGGGCCTCTTTGACTTCCCTTTCCGTACTCCAGCATGGGATTGACGGTTACCCCGCTCAGATGCAGCGGATCGTCTCCGGTGATGCAATTGAAAGCAACATTTGCATTGGCCCCCTTGCGAAAGCCCGATGTATCGTCGGACGGCGAATAGAGATTGCCGTCGCTGGCCCACGCCGCGACCCAGGTGTCGCCGCCGCTGTCTACAAGCGGAACAGGTGTCCCGACGCGGGCGCCGCGCAGGCGCGGCCTGAATTCCGGAAAGAACCGCGGAAGACCTGCGGCCTGGAGCTTGAGTGCCGAGGTGAATGCCGCCGCCAATGAACCAGTGATGAGATCGCGTCTCTTCATTTCTGTTGCCCCCTAGAAATTGCAGTCTTCCCACGTGTAGTGTGTCTGAAGTTCCTTCGATGAATGGCGAAGAGCAACCGCAGATCCTTCGACTCACGACCCCCAGGCTGAAGTGCGCCTGGGGCCCCGTTCGCTCAGGATGACACGGCCAATCACGTTTGGCGTCTCCGGGACGCCGCACCGGGTCAACGAGGAATATCCCTGTGCAACGCCTTCACCTGGTAGCCGGCCTTTTTAAGGCGCTTGCGCATCTCTTCAGCCATCATCACGCTGCGGTGCTTTCCGCCCGTGCAACCGAATGCAACGGTCAGATAGCTCTTGCCTTCCTCGACGTAGTGCGGAAGCAAGTAGAGCATCAGGTCTGTGACGCGGTCAAGAAACTCCCGGCTCTGCGGGAATTTGCGCACAAACGCGGCCACCTTGGGATCAAGGCCAGTGAGCTTGCGAAACTCCGGAACAAAGTGGGGATTGGGCAGAAAACGGACATCGAAGACCATATCCGCATCGAGGGGCACGCCGTTTTTGAAGCCGAAGCTGAGGCAGGAAACGAGCAGTTGCTTGGCCTGGTCCTGATGTCCGAAGCGGCTTTGAATATGGGCGCGCAGCTCATGGACGTTGAAGTTTGAGGTGTCGATGAGTGTATCGGCCAGATTGCGGATCGAGTCAAGAAGCTGCCGCTCTTCCACGATGGAACGCCACACCGTTTGTGTGCGGCGCAACGGGTGCGGCCGACGGGTCTCGGAGTAGCGGCGGACCAGTACGGCGTCTTGCGCGTCAAGAAAAACCACGCGGGTGGGCAAGAGCTCTTTCACGCCTTTGAGAATCTGGGGAAGGCGATCGAGGGTGGCCCCTTCGCGGACATCCACGACAATGGCGGCTCTTTCTACTTCTTTTGATTTGCGCACCAGTTCGGCAAATTCGGGCAGCAATTCCAGCGGCAGGTTTTCTACGGCGTGAAAGCCAAGATCTTCAAAGTCTTTGAGCGCCGAAGCCTTGCCCGCGCCGGAGATCCCGGTGACGATGACCAGTTCTTTTTCCGGCTTTTTGGATGTCCTGGCGCGTTTGGTTCCGGCTCTGTGCCGGGCCGTTCCGGGCGACGGATTGGAAGGCGTCATGCGCCCATGCTACACCGAGGGGCCCCGGTTAAGCATTGGGCACGACGCCCCAGTAACCCAGTTCCACCAGCTTGGTAGCTCGATCCACTTCGAGAGCGTGCGACAACAGGTGACCCTGGCCCAGTTCGCAACCCATTTGGCAGAGCGCGTCCAATTGCGCGGCGCTCTCAATGCCCTGGGCAATGACCTGCATGCCCAGCATTTTGCCCAGATGAATGAGCGACTCGAGCAGAGCCTGCTGTCGGCCCGCGGAGATGGCGGACGCAGTGAGCCTGGGGGTCAACTTCAGCACGTCAATGGGCAGCCCAAGCAGATGGGTAAGGGGCGGCGCGAGTCCGGCTCCAAAGTTGTCCACCGCGATGCGCACCTGGCACTCGACCATGCTGCGGAGGATCGTCATGGCTGCATCCGGCCGCTGGTTGAGCGTGGATTCTTCCACCTCAAACAAGAGCCGCGAGGGATCGACGTTGTTGGCGGCCAGCGCCTCCTGCAATTGCACAACGAAACCGGGATGGTAGAACTGACGGTGGGTCAGATTGACAGTCATGGTCAGCTCGTTCCCCGGCAGCACTTCGCTCCAGGTCCGCAGCTGCCGGCACGCGGCATCAATCGTCTCCCGGTTCAGGTCGATGGAGAGCCCTGTATCGTCGGCCACGCCGAGCAGGTCGCGGAAACTCTCGACAATTCCGTCTGGCCTGCGCCAGCGCAGCAGCGACTCGAATCCTTCGAGCTTGCCGTTCTCGAGCCTGTAGATGGGCTGAAACCAGAGCTCGAACTCGCGCCTTTCGAGAACCTGGCGCAGCTCCTGCTCGCGATCGAGGCGGTTTGCAACCTGCGCCTCCAGGCCTTTGTTGAAAATCTCAATCCGCCCGCCGCCCTCTTGCTTGGCGCAGCACATGGCGAAGTCCGCATCACGAATGAGCGACTCAGGGGTTGTGTAGTCAGAACCCGCGATGGCCACGCCGATGCTGGCGTGGGCCTGGACAAAGCGCCCATAGATTTCAAAGGGCCGCTCAAGTTCACGCGAGATGCGATTGGCCAACATACGGAGGTCGTTCACCTCCACAATGTCTTCTACCAGGACGGCAAACTGGTCGCCGCCGAGGCGGCACGCCGAGTCTTGCGGACGAAGCGCGGCTCGCAGGCGGTCGCCCACGGCAATCAGCAACATGTCAGTTGCTGCACGGCCCAGCAGTGCGTCAAGTTCTTTGAAGCGGTCGATGTCAAGCAGAAGGACGCCGCAGCTTCGATTGGAGCGCCCTGCCCAGCGGGCCAGCGCCAGGCTCAGCCGCTCAAGAAAGAATGCGCGGTTGGGCAATCCGGTAAGTGTGTCGCGCAAGACATCGCGCTGGACTTCATCGCGCTTGCGGTCACCGGTCTCGCGGCAGGTGATGATGTAGCCGATTCTGGCTCCGTCCACTAGTAACGGTCCGGCCAGCATGGACACATCGAGCGACTCGCCATCCTTGTTCAGGCAAACGGTTTGGAAGGTTGCGGTGCCCTGCCGGTCCACGGCATATTCGAGCATTGCATGCTCATGCCGGCGCGTTTCCGGCACAATGAGTTCGCGCAGATCGCCGCCGCTGGCCTCTTCAGCGGTGTAACCGAAGATGCGCGTAAAAGCCTGGTTGGTGTAGAGCACATGGTTGTCATGGACGATGACCACGGCTTCGGGAATGCTGGCCAGCACGTCTTCCATCAGCCGCGACTTCGGGGCCTGCTCGCGTCCGCTGGGGTGAGCCACGATGACTGCTTCGCCAAGATCGGCGTCAAGGACGCTGTATGTGCCCTCAACCGGCAACAAGCGGCCGTTGGCGGCCGGTAGCGTGGCGTGGAAGGGCCTGCTGCGCCTGCTGCCAATCAACTCAGTCCGCGGCTCGGCCGTACCCGCAAACAGTCCCCACAAGACGTCTTCAACGGGCCGCTCGCTCCACTCGTCGTCGGCCACGCCCAGTGTGCGCCGGGCTTCAGCATTGGCGAAGACGACTCTGCCCGCCCGCTCAAGGAAGACCAGCACCGGAAGAGAGTCAAGAACCTCCTGCCGTTGGCCAAGGTCCGAATTTTCCCCAATTTTCAAGCCCAGACTCTCCCAATCAGTCGCCGCAATTGCCATCCGCGTCTGCTTCCCTTCCGGCCCGTTCGCAGATCTCCAATCGCTGCGGCCCTAGAGGAAATCGTAGACTCGGCAAGGACCCGGCATCCATCCCCTAAACCGGTTATCGGATGTAACCAAAGTCCGCATTATGTCCCACTTGCATCCACTCTTGTGCCGGTTTAGATGCACGATATACGGATTCGGTTTGGGAAAGAAAAATGGCGCAAGATTGAGCGGGTTTGCAATGAGCCTTTCAAGCGAAGACTTCAGCGTCGCGCAGCACAGGGGCATTGCGATCTTTGTCAGAGACGATGGCGTCTTCCTTGGAGATAGGCCATGGAATAGCCAGGTCGGGATCGTTCCATGAAATGCTTCGCTCTCCGGCCGGGGAATAAAAGTCCGTAATCTTGTAGGCGAAGCCGGCCACATCGGTCAGCGTCAGGAATGCATGACCGAATCCCGCGGGAATCCATAACATTTCGCCATTTTCGCTGCTCAGCTCGACAGCGACGTGGCGGCCAAATGCCGGCGAACTGCGCCGCAGGTCAACGGCGACATCGAGCACGGCGCCATGGGTGACCCGCACCAACTTTCCATGCGGCTGAATAACCTGATAATGAATGCCGCGCACAACGTTCTTTTTCGAAACCGAGAAGTTATCCTGCGGCCAGAATGAGGGCAGGCCAGCCTCTGTCATTTCGCGCTGGTTGAATGTCTCGCAGAATGCACCGCGATCATCTCTGTAGATTGACTGCGTCAGCACGACAACTTCAGGCAGCGACGTCTTTGTGATCTTCATAGCTGTGTGACCTTGGCCGCGAAGTGCGGCTCCTTAAGCAGAGCAAGCAGATATTGCCCGTATCCGCTCTTGATGACCGGTTGAGCCAACCGCTCCAGTTGCTCGGCGGTGATGAAGCCCTGGCGATAGGCAATCTCTTCGGGGCAGGCGATGTTGAGGCCCTGGCGGCGTTCGATGGTATGCACAAAAAGTCCGGCATCAAGAAGCGAGTCGTGAGTGCCGGTGTCGAGCCAGGCCATGCCGCGGCTCATGATTTGCACATTCAGGTTCCCTGCTTCAAGATAGCGCCGGTTCAGATCTGTGATTTCCAGCTCTCCACGCGCCGACGGCTTGAGAGAAGCGGCGATGCTTACGACTTGATGGTCGTAAAAGTAGAGGCCTGTCACCGCGTAGCGCGACTTTGGGACCTTCGGCTTCTCTTCAAGACTGACCGCGCGGCCCTCGGCGTCGAATTCTACTACCCCATAGTGTTGCGGCTCCTCGACAGGATAGGCGAAGACGATTGCTCCCTGCGTGAGTTCTGCCGCGGACTGGAGCTGGCGGGAGAATCCCTGCCCGTAGAAAATGTTATCTCCAAGAATGAGAGCGCTCGGCTTGCCGCCAATAAATTCCTTGCCGATGAGGAAGGCCTGCGCAAGGCCATCGGGACTGGGCTGCACGGCGTAAGAGATATTGATGCCCCAGTTGTGGCCGTCGCCCAGCAACTCCGCAAAGCGGCCGGTGTCCTGGGGGGTGGAGATGATGAGTATGTCGCGCAAACCAGTCAGCATCAGCGTGCTCAGCGGGTAATAGATCATCGGCTTGTTGTAGACCGGGAGAAGCTGCTTTGAGACCACGTGGGTGACGGGATAGAGACGCGTGCCCGACCCTCCGGCGAGAATGATGCCTTTCATAGCGCAAGCCTTTCCGTATAGTTCTGCGCGATCCATTCGAGATAGGCGCCGGTGCGGACACTTTCAACCCACGCGGAGTGGTCAAGATACCAGCGGACGGTCTTGCGCAACCCGCTTTCAAATTGTTCAGCAGGCTTCCATCCGAGTTCGCGCGTGATTTTTGATGCGTCGATTGCGTAGCGCCGGTCGTGGCCGGGGCGATCTTTGACGTATGTGATCAGTTCGCGGCGCGGGGCGGCTCCGGGGTTGGGGCGCAGCTCGTCAAGAATGTCGCAGATGAGGTGAACGACCTCGATGTTGGCGCGCTCGCTGTTGCCCCCGATGTTGTACGTCTCGCCGATTCGTCCGTTGGCCAAAACGGCGCGGATGGCCGCGCAGTGGTCCTGGACATAAAGCCAGTCGCGCACGTTCATTCCATCGCCGTAGACAGGAAGAGCTTTGCCCTCGAGGGCGTTGAGGATCATGAGCGGGATGAGCTTTTCAGGAAACTGGTATGGGCCGTAATTGTTGGAGCAATTGGTGGTGAGCACGGGGAAACCCCAGGTGTGGAAATAGGCCCTTGCCAGGTGGTCAGAGCCGGCCTTGGAGGCCGCATAAGGGCTGTTGGGAGAGTACGCCGTGGTCTCGGAAAATGCAGGATCGGCCGGTCCGAGCGAGCCGTAGACCTCGTCGGTGGAGACGTGGAGGAACCGAAAGGCGCGGCGATCGGGTTCGTCGAGGTTGGCCCAGTAGGCCCGGGCCTGATCGAGGAGAACAAATGTGCCGTGGACATTGGTCCGGATAAATGCGTCGGGAGCAGCAATGGAACGGTCGACGTGGCTTTCCGCTGCGAAATGAACGATGGATCGCGGCTGATGCTCGCGGAGGAGCGAGCCAACCATTTCGGGGTCGCAGATGTCGCCGCGTTGGAGTTGATAACGGGAGTCGCCTTCAAGCGACGACAGATTGGCTGGATTTCCCGCATAGGTCAGCAGGTCAAGGTTCACGACCGGTGTGCCCGCGGCGCCGATCGAGCTCAAAATAAAATTTGAGCCGATGAACCCCGCCCCGCCGGTGACCAGTATGGCATCCCGCATGCGCTTGCTCCAGGTGACCAGTATAAGTCTCAAAATACGCTACTTTCCCGGCCTCCTTCCAAGCCCAAGTCTCTAACTCGCAATTTCGTTCCTTCAGGTTCGTGGTTTCCCACCCATTCGCCAGAAAAAAGCGAATGGAAGGGGCACGGAGCTGATCCAGATTTACCCAGTCAAAGACCCAGGGATCACCTCGTTGTGGCCGGCAGGCGTTCCGCCTCATGGAACGAAGTTGAGCAACGAGGAAGATTTTTCGATATATTAAAGATTCAGCTTAGTTCCGGACGCGGCCGGACTCGCTCAGGCAAGCATCCTCAAGGAGAACCAAGGCGATTTCCCCCAGAGGGCACCGCACAGGGTTTGTGTCTTTTCGGACCAGGCAAGGCATTCTGCACAGAAAACACTCAGCGAAAAGGGTTGCCATGGACACATTGGATTGTCGTCGCAGCACTCCCAAACAGCAAGGTTTGTATGAGCCGCGGAACGAGCACGACGCCTGCGGCATGGGGCTGGTGGCCAACATCAAGGGTGAAAAGAGCCACGAGATCATCCGCAAGGGCCTTGAGGTTCTGATCAACCTGACCCATCGCGGGGCGGCGGGATGCGACCCGGAGACCGGTGACGGGGCCGGCATCCTCATTCAGATTCCTCACGAGTTTTTCGCGCGGCACTGCGCGGAGCTGGGGATGCAGTTGCCTGAGCCGGGCGCCTATGGCGTGGCGATGTGCTTTCTGCCGGTGGAAAAGCATAACCGATTGCAGTGCGAGGGCGTGATCGAGCGCATTGCGCGCGAAGAGGGCCTGACCGTGCTCGGTTGGCGCGACACGCCGGTGAACGGCGACGCGGTGGGACGCGAGGCGCGCGCTTCGCAGCCCTATATTGAGCAGTTGTTTGTCAGCCGTCCCAGCGGATCAGCACACGCCGACCTGGACGAGGACGCATTCGAGCGCCTGCTTTACCGCGTAAGGCGGCGGGCGGAAAACGAGATTGCGGCTTCGGAGATTGAGGAGAAGGAGACGTTTTACATCCCCTCGTTCTCCTGCCGGACCATCATCTACAAGGGCTTGATGCTGGCTCCGCAGATTGAGAAATTTTACTTTGAACTGGCCAACCCGCTGGTCAAGAGCGCGCTGTGCCTGGTTCACCAGCGTTTCTCGACCAACACGTTTCCCAGCTGGAAGCTGGCGCACCCCTACCGTTATGTGGCGCACAACGGAGAGATCAACACCATCCGCGGCAATGTGAGCTGGATGAGCGCGCGGCAGTCAATTATGGAAAGCCCGCTGCATGACGGCCAGATCGACAAGCTGTATCCGATCATCACCCCAGACGGCAGCGACTCCGCTTCGCTGGACAACGCGGTGGAGTTCCTTTTCCAATCGGGCCGCTCGCTGCCGCACGTGATGGCCATGCT
Source organism: Occallatibacter sp. (assembly GCA_050013735.1). Lineage (GTDB taxonomy): Bacteria > Acidobacteriota > Terriglobia > Terriglobales > Acidobacteriaceae > Telmatobacter. Next base: position 6,334 of record JBEKEQ010000024.1, on the reverse strand, counting down.
GATTCCCGAGGCCTGGGCCGGCAATCCGGACATGGACGAGGAAAAGCGCGCTTTTTACGAGTACCACGCCTCGCTGATGGAGCCATGGGATGGACCGGCAGCGATTGCGTTCACCGATGGCCGCGTGATTGGCGCCACGCTGGACCGCAACGGGCTGCGGCCTGGCCGCTACATTGTGACCAAGGACGACCTGGTGGTGCTGGCTTCCGAAGCCGGCGTTCTTGAAGTACCCGCCGAGGATGTGCGCAAGAAGGGGCGCTTGCAGCCGGGCCGCATGTTCCTGGTGGATACGGTGCAGCAGCGCATCATTTCCGACGCTGAGATCAAGAAGCAGTTGGCGGGCCGCCAGCCATACGCAACGTGGCTCAAGGAGCAGCAGGTGACGCTCGACATGCTGCCAGAGCCATCGCGCGTGATCGCGTCCAATCCTGAAACGCTTTTGCGCCGGCAACGCGCTTCAGGCTACAGCGAAGAGGATTTGAAGGTGCTGCTCGGGCCAATGGGCGCCAAAGGCGAGGAGCCAATCGGCTCCATGGGCACCGATGTTCCACTGGCCTGCCTTTCAGACCGGCCGCAGTCGTTGTTCACCTACTTCAAGCAGCTCTTTGCGCAGGTAACCAACCCGCCCATCGATCCTATCCGCGAAGAACTGGTGATGTCGCTGATCAGCTACATCGGCACGGAGCGGAACATTCTGGATGAGGAGCCGGAGAACTGCCACACGCTGAAGCTGCCGCATCCGATCCTGACCAATCGCGACCTGGAAAAGCTGCGCCGCGTGTCATCTGGAGATTTGCTGGCCACCACGCTGCCGGCGCTCTTCCGCGCCGAGGACGGCGAAACCGGCCTGAAGCATTCGCTCGACGACCTGAGCAATCGAGCCGCGCACGCTGTGAATTCGGGCTACACATTGCTGATTCTCTCTGACCGGGGAGTCGATGCCACGTATGCGCCGATTCCCAGCCTGCTGGCCATGGCGGCGGTGCACAACCGCCTGGTGCGCGAGAAAACCCGCACCCAGGTGGCCATCATTATTGAGAGCGGGGAGCCGCGCGAGGTGATGCATTTCGCGTTGCTGATCGGCTATGGCGCAAGCGCCATCAATCCTTATTTGGCCATTGAAAGTCTCCATGACCTCAAGCGGCGCGGCTTGCTGCCCGGCGACATCACCGCGGAATACGCCGAGAAGAACTTTATCAAGGCCATCAACAAGGGATTGCTGAAGACCTTTTCGAAAATGGGCATCAGTACGCTGCAAAGCTATCGCGGCGCGCAGGTGTTTGAAGCTGTGGGTTTGAACCATGCGCTTATTGAGTCTTACTTTCCCGGCACCGCCTCGCGCATTGAGGGTGTTGGGCTTGACGTGCTGGCCCGCGAAGCGCAGCTCAAACACAGCTACGCTTTCCAGCCGCTTACCGAGTCGGAAACGGACCTGGTGGTCGGCGGGCACTATCAATATCGCGAAGGCGGCGAGTATCACCTGCTGAACCCGGCCACCATCAGCAAGGTGCAGCACGCGGTGCGGCAGAACAATCCGGCAACCTTCCAGGAGTACACGGACCTGCTCGACGATCAGAACCGGCATCTGTGTACCTTGCGCGGATTGCTCAAGCTGAAGTATGCCGAGGAGCCTATTCCGCTGGATGAAGTGGAGCCGGCCAAGGAGATTGTGAAGCGCTTCACAACCGGCGCCATGAGCTTCGGGTCAATCAGCAAGGAAGCGCATGAGACGCTGGCCATTGCCATGAACCGCATTGGCGGCATGTCGAACACCGGCGAGGGCGGCGAAGACGAGGCCCGCTTCACGCGCGATGCGAACGGAGATTTGCGGCGCAGCGCCGTGAAGCAGGTGGCCAGCGGCCGCTTTGGCGTGACGACGAATTACCTGGTGAACGCCGACGAGCTGCAGATCAAGATGGCGCAGGGCGCAAAGCCCGGCGAAGGCGGACAACTGCCGGGCCACAAGGTGGACGACTTTATCGCCAAGACGCGCCACTCCATTCCCGGCGTGGGACTGATTTCGCCGCCGCCGCACCACGACATTTACTCCATCGAAGATCTGGCGCAGCTGATCTACGACTTGAAAAACGTCAACCCCCAGGCGCGGATCGCCGTGAAGCTGGTTTCCGAAGTAGGCGTGGGAACTGTGGCTGCGGGTGTTTCAAAGGCGCACGCCGACGTGGTGCTCATCTCTGGCGACAATGGCGGCACGGGCGCTTCGCCGCTGAGCTCTATCAAGCATGCGGGGCTGCCCTGGGAACTTGGTCTGGCGGAAACGCAGCAGGTGCTGCTGCTGAACGATTTGCGCAGCCGCATCCGGGTGCAGACCGACGGCAAGCTGCAGACCGGCCGCGATGTGGTGATTGCTGCACTGCTGGGCGCGGAGGAATTCGGCTTTGCCACCATGCCGCTGATCAGCATGGGCTGCATCATGATGCGCAAGTGCCACCTGAACACTTGCCCGGTGGGGATTGCGACCCAGGACCCGTTGTTGCGCGAGCGCTTTACGGGCCAGCCGGAACACGTGATCAATTTCTTCTTCTTTATTGCCGAGCAGATGCGCCAGCACATGGCCAAGCTGGGCTTCCGCACCGTGGACGAGATGGTGGGCCGCGTGGACAAGATCGACGCTGCCGTGGCCGACGCGCACTGGAAGGCAAAGGGCGTGGATCTATCGTCGATTCTCTACACGCCTACGCTGCCTTCGCGCGTGGCCCGGCGGCGCATGCAGGCCCAGGATCACGGGCTTATTCAGGCACTCGACCACCAGCTGATTGCCAAAGCCGCCGCTGCGCTTGAATCCAAGACGCCCGTCAGCGCCAGCTTTGCCATCCGCAATGTGCACCGCACCGTGGGCGCGATGCTGGGCGGAGAAATTGCCCGCCGCTACGGGTCGGCTGGATTGCCCGACGGCACCATTCACTTCCGCTTCCAGGGCTCCGCGGGACAGAGCTTCGGGGCCTTTGTTCCTTCGGGCGTGACGCTGGAACTGGAAGGCGACGCCAACGATTACCTGGGCAAGGGGCTCTCTGGCGGACGCATCATCGCGTACCCGCCCAAGACCTCGAGCTTCCTGCCTGAGGAAAGCATCCTGGTGGGCAACGTTGTGCTCTACGGCGCAACCACCGGAGAGGCATTCCTGAACGGCATCGCCGGCGAGCGCTTTGCCGTCCGCAACTCCGGCGCGACCGCGGTGGTGGAGGGGGTGGGCGACCACGGTTGTGAATACATGACTAACGGAACGGTTATTGTGCTGGGGACGACCGGGCGCAACTTTGCCGCCGGCATGAGCGGCGGAATCGCCTACGTGTATGACGAGGCCGGCGACTTTAACACGCGCCGTTGCAACCGGGCCAGCGTAGATTTGGAGCTGCTGGACTCTGAGGAAGACGTAGCCCGCGTACGCGGCCTGCTTGAACGCCACCGCGACTTGACCGGCAGCCCGCGCGCGGCCTGGATTCTGGAGCACTGGGCCGATGCGCAGCCAAGATTCATCAAGGTATTCCCACACGAGTACAAGAGGGTCTTGGGCGTCGCTCGCGTTGAGGCTGTTCCCAGCGTGGCGCATGTTTCCCCAAAAATTTCGCCGCCCGTGGCGGCAGCGACGGCAGAGGTGCAGCATGGGTAAGGCGACCGGATTCATGGAAATTCAGCGCGAGCAGCCAGCACGCCGTAAGGTGGAAGACCGCCTGGTGGACTGGCTGGAAATTTATCAGCCTTTCGGCGAGGAGAAGCAGAAGGAACAGGGCGCGCGCTGCATGGATTGCGGCGTGCCCTTCTGCCATAACGGCTGCCCGGTGAACAACCTGATTCCCGACTGGAACGACCTAGTCTACAACGGCCGCTGGGAGGCCGCTATTCGCCGGCTCCACGCGACCAACAACTTTCCCGAATTTACGGGCCGCATCTGTCCTGCTCCGTGTGAAGCGGCTTGCGTGCTGGGCATCAATCAGCCGGCCGTCTCCATCAAGCTGATCGAGAAAAGCATCGTGGAGCGCGCGTGGAAGGAAGGCTGGATTCAACCAGAGCCGCCCGAGCACGCCACTGGCAAGCGCGTGGCAGTGGTGGGCAGCGGTCCATCGGGGTTAGCGGCAGCGCAGCAATTGCGCCGCTCAGGGCACGCGGTCACAGTGTATGAGAAAAACGACCGCATCGGCGGCCTCATGCGCTACGGGATTCCCAACTTCAAACTGGAGAAACACGTGCTTGATCGCCGCATCGAGCAGATGCGCGCTGAGGGCGTGAAGTTTGTGACTGACGCGCATGTGGGCGTGAATGTTTCGGTCGAATCTCTCAAGGAAAACTACGACGCCATTCTGCTTTGCGGCGGCGCCGAGCATCCGCGCGACCTGAAGATTCCGGGGCGCGAACTCAAGGGCATCCACTTCGCCATGGAGTTTCTGCCTCAGCAGAACCGCCGCTGCGAAGGCGACGAGGTCGATTCGTCGATTGCCATCCACGCTGAAGGCAAGCGGGTGGTGATCATCGGCGGCGGCGACACGGGCGCCGATTGCCTTGGAACCAGTCTGCGGCAGACCGCCAAGAGCGTACATCAATTTGAGATCATGCCCAAACCGCCCGAGAAGCGCGCCGGGTCGACTCCCTGGCCGCTATGGCCTTTGCAGTTGCGCACGGAGAGCTCGCACGAAGAAGGCGGCATTCGCGACTGGAGCGTGAACAGCCTGCACTTTTCAGGCGACGAGAACGGCCATGTGAAGCAGTTGCACCTGGTGCGCGTAAGCCCGCCCCCAAAATTCGAGCCCATTGCCGGCTCTGAATTTACGCTCGATGTCGACCTGGTGCTGCTGGCGATGGGCTTCCTGGGCCCGGTGCGCACAGGCATGATCGAGCAGTTGGGCCTGGCCGTGGACAATCGTGGGAATGTGGCCGCCAATGCTAACTACATGACTTCGGTGGACGGCATCTTCGCCGCCGGCGATATGCGCCGAGGCCAGTCGCTGGTGGTGTGGGCTATCTCTGAAGGACGCAAGGCCGCGGCAGCCATCGACAGCTATCTGGCCGCAAAGGAAGAACCGCTCGCCACGCGCCATCATGCGATGGCATAGGAATCAAGCCAGACCAGACACTGTTGGCCGTGAATCATTGTGGCAAGCGGGTTCGAAGTTGCGATCTTCGAGGAGGTTTGAGCATGGTCGCAGCTTCACGGGCTGACAGCGGACGATTTTGACTGGGGTGCTTCGTTCCAATAAGCCGTTGCGCTGGAGTTTGAATGGCGGCCAGAAGTTACTCCGCAGCCTTGGCAGCCAGGGTTTCGACCGCCTCGATATTGGGCATCAACTCCTGGGGCAGTCCGTGCCGATCTTGCAGGTATGCGGGGCTGTTATATGAGACCCAGGTTTTGCCGCCGCCGTCTTCCCATACCAATATCTTCAGCGGGAGATCGATAGCAACGCTGGGCACCGCCTGCATGAGGGGAGTTCCGGCCCTTGGATTCCCGAAGATAAGCAGCCTGGTTGGGGGCATTGTCAAACCAACCTTCTCCGCTTCCCCACTGTGGTCGATGAGTGCAAACAGGTTTACGCCTTTTGCTTTCAGAATCGTCTGAATTTTCTGCACCGTCTGGTCAACCGAATGGTTGCCGGGAATGTCGACAATTCCGTTGCTCTTGCTGTCCATGGCATGTGCCTCCTTGTTAAATTGAGCCTGAGACTGCGCCGTGCTCCGCACTGAGACCAGGTAGATCGCCATGGCGACGCCTATTAACGCCAGGAAGATCGCGACCGCCGCGGCCTGCCGCGAAGCGCGGGAGAAGTCGAGCGTGCCGCTGTCCAACTCGCGCACCAGACGCAGATAACGCCAACCGGCAAATGCGTTCACTGCCACGCCGGCGGCGATCAGCGCCGTCCCGAACCAGAGAGACAATCCAATGGGCTGCGGCGCCGGGACGCGTTGCAGTGCCTGGATCTGCTGCAAGAACAAGCCGAATCGCGCCACGACGAAGCCGAAGCCCATCAACGCCAGGCCGGTGCGAACCCAGGCAAGAAACGTCCGCTCGGCGGCCAGGTAATCGGCGAGCGCTGCCTTGCGCGGTTGGTTCGCAGGGTTATCCATGGCGCCTTTCACAGCCCGCGTTCGCGGCCGGGCCCATCCCGGATCACCTATCGTTCGGCGTCAGCCTGGTGTCAAGGTACGTCGTGGCCAACAGAGCAGCCTGGCTCGAAGCGCACGCTAACGGGCCTCCGCGGACGAGATTAAACGAGATTAAAGATGTGGCCGTAATAAAACAAGGGATTTGACCGGTTCCCGGGGGAATGCGAAGGATTCGCGGAGGGGCGGGAAAGTACGATTTTGGCTGCCCACCAGGGATTCGAAC
>JBEKEQ010000023.1:0-39580 GCA_050013735.1 Occallatibacter sp. | reverse complement strand
CGTCGCGCCGGAACACCTCATTCCAAAGATGAAGAAAGGACGCCGATTGCGTCTTTTCAATCGCGGCGCGGCGGCCGGACCGTGTAACTGTCAAAAAGGCCTCTGTCCAGTGAATCGGATAAGCGCACCCCTGCGCCTGCGCCTGATCCCACAGGCCCATCTCCTTGGCTAATGTGGAAACAAGCTGGGGCCCGGTCTGACCCCATTCCAGGTCCTTTCCCGCCTCGCGGCTCTTCTCATAAAGCATCTCGACAAACGCATGCCCCTTGGGAAATTTCATCACCGCATTGCATATCCGCTCTTCGTCCTCCCGTTCCAGAAATGTCTCGCCTTCGGGAACATTCGATGAGAGGCAAACAACATCCGCATCCACCCACCAGCCGCCGCGAATTTCAAGAAGCCGATAGCGGAAAAGATTAGAAAAACACGAAACGCTGCCTCGTCCCACGCCCCTCCGGTAAAAAAACACTTCGCTTCGCGGAAGGATCTCGTTCGCGTCCATCAGCCGAACGCCACTGGGCACCGCGGGAGAAACGTAGGAGTAAAGATCGTATTCGTGGCCGTGGTCGATAAACGACTTCATGCACAGCGTCTGGCATGGCGGCATAACGTCGCCGTACCAAAAGGATTGAAAGCGCGCCACCGGGCAGCTCCTGAGATCAGATCCTTCCAGGATGAGGGCGGGCGCCCTGTGCCCGCAATCAAAATCCCGCAGGTAGAATCTCTCAATTCTCCCACACCGGTGTCAGGTCCACTTAAAAATCCTGTCCTATGCGGCTGCCTGCCCCTTGCCGCACTCCGGGTGCCCGCATCGGCAAATAATTACCGTGGTTTCTCCCGCGGTGCCTTCGCAGGCAGCGCTGCAAAAGCTCGATCCATCGGCCGCATTGCACGTACAGGTAGGATTTGCGCACTTCTTGGTCTGAGTCACAATTCACCATCCTCGATCCGCTTCGGATCGTCCGCACCGTGTACGGATTCGATGGATACGATGCCTGCCTGCATCCAAAGGATGGACGCCCGACAGCGCCTCGGAAACGACGCCGAGCCCCAAAATTCAACTGAAAATCGTAACCGTTCTATTTCCCCGTCCGGAACAGAACAGATCGCATGGCATCCAGATAGCCATGGCCGCTCATCGCATCCGGCTCCACATAATTCCCCTCGGCCCATTCGTTCCACGCCTTCAAAAAAACAATGCGCTTCTCCTCCGGATAGCCGGAGACCCGCTCGACTGCTTTATTCAAATATGCCTTGAACAATTCCGGCGTCTCGCCCTCATACACCACGCCCGCACTGCCGCTGCGCGGAGTATTGTCCCATCCCGGCAATACACTGGGCAGGTATCGGTCGCCAGGCGGCATTCCTTCCAGCGCATGCGCAACCACATCCGCAAATTGGATTCGCGTCGGCCGCTTCCAGCGCGCGCTCTTCTGCAGGTTCAGCCACCGGCCGAAATTCAATTCCTTCACCCGCCTCCGGAAATCGAACTTCCCCGTTTCCAGCCCCGCTCCCTGCAAGTAATCCTGCGGCACCAGCGGCGTCACCGCGTCAAATGGCTCCAAAATCGGGTCCCGGTAAATGTCCAGCCCGGTTGCATACCGGCTCGAGATGGCGACTAAATAGAGGCCAGGGTAGCCTGCCTTCGCCGCCAACTCCCGCCAGTGCGTCACGAATCCTTCCGTCGAAGGCAAATCATGCGGCTTGAAAACCGCAAATAACGGCTTGCCTTCGACCTTCAGATAGCGTGGATCTTCAAACGCCTTTTGCGCCCAGCGGAAATGTCCCTCTTCGTCCGCGCGCCCCGGATAGGCCTGTTCCATGAGCACTTTCTCCGGATTACCGTGCCATATCCCGCTCCACGACTGGTTGGCCCATGCCAGGCAAAACGGAAAATCCGGCCGCCCGCTGTCGCGAACCTCCTCGAAAGGCCTACCCAACAGGCGCCGTCCGTTGCCAAACCAGTAATGCCAGTAGCAGAAGGCCTCCACGCCGGCGTCCCGCGCCAATTGCGCCTGCGCCTCACGCACCTCGGGCACCCGCAAATCGTAGAACCCCAAGTCTGCGGGCAAGCGCGGCTGCCTGTGCCCTTTAAACAGCGGCCTGGCCTTGGCCACGTTGGTCCACTCCGTGAACCCACGCCCCCACCATTCATCGTTCTCCGGGATGGGGTGAAACTGGGGAAGATAAAAGGCAACGAGACGCGCTCTGAGTGAGTCATTCAATGGCTGGCTCCATCACGTCTGAATTTCGTTGTGTGCCCTAAGAATAATCTGAACAGGGTCCGTTTTCTATAACAATTCGCCTAAACTCCCCCAATAAAACTCATTTCCCCACAAGCTCGGTAAACGGCGACACATACGCCATCAGATACACAACCATGCCCAGCAAAGCCGCAAGAGCCAGGCTGTGCAAAAACACGTAGCGCAAAATTCGCCCCTCCTGCCCGTAGCTCTGCGTCGCCGTGCTGGCCACCACAATGCTCGGCGCCGCAATCATCTTGCCCATCACCCCGCCCACACCGTTCCCCGCAGCCATCAGCACTGGCGAAACCCCAATCTGACGCGCCGTCATGGTCTGCAAACTCCCGAACACCACATTTGATGCCGTATCCGACCCCGTCGTCGCCGTCCCTACCCAGCCGATGAGCGTCCCGAAAAACGGATACAGCGCCCCCGTCCGCGCAAACGCCAACCCCAACGTCGCATCCAGCCCGCAAAAACGCATTACATAGCCCAGCGCCATCATTGCCGCAATCGTGATCACCGTAAACCGCACGCTCACCAGCGTCTCCCAAAACACCCTCGCCAGCGTTCCCGGCTTCACCCCCATCATGAATCCCGCCAGCACCGCCGCCACCAGAATCCCCGTCCCCGTTGCCGAAAGCCAGTTCAGGTTAAACATCGCCGGCTCCGCAGTCGCCTTCGCCGCTACCGGCGCAACCCTCATCACCACGTTGTGCAATCCCGCCACCGGAATTGCCACCGACGTCTTCGCGTCAGCCCATTGCGAAAATCGCGGATACCCCCACGCAAACACCAGCGCGCTCAGCGTCAACCAGGGCAGCCAGGCTTTGAAAGTTGCCCCGGCCGTCTGTTCATGCCGCACCCGCGCCTGCCCCGTCGTCTCCTCGCCCCTCGCGTTCAGCACTCGCTTCGGTTTCCAGAACCGCAAAAACACAATCAGCGTCACAATGCTCGACATCGCCGCCACAATGTCCACCAGCGCCGGTCCGAAGTAGTAAGCCATCACCCATTGCGCGGCGGCAAACGGCAAGCCCGCCGCCAGAATCGCCGGCCAAACCTCCACCATGGCCCGAAACCCGGCGTAAGTCCAAATCAGCCAGAAAGGGATCAGGATGCAAAACGGAACCAGCAGAATTGCAATCGTCCGTGACAGCGCCATCATGTTGACCCCGGTCACTGCCTGCAGCGCAACCGTCGGAATGCCCAGCGATCCAAACGCCACCGGCGCGGTATTGGCCAGCAGCGAAAGTCCCGCCGCCTGCAGCGGCCTGAAGCCGAGGCTGATCAATATCGCTCCGCACACCGCTACCGGCGCGCCAAATCCTCCTGACCCCTCCAGGAATGCACCCAGCCCAAACGCAATCAGCAGCAGTTGCAGCCGTCCGTCGTCGGTAATGTTGGCCAGGCTTTTTTGCAGCGCGTCAAACCGCCCTGTTTTCACAGTCAACTGATAAAGAAAAATCACCGGCACAATGATCCAGCAAATCGGGAAAATGCCGTAGCCGGCGCCGTAGACGGTTGTCGTCAGCGCCAGCCGCGCGGGCATATGAAACGCCGCCATGGCCACCGCCAGCGCCACGCCCAGTCCCAGCACCGCGGCCACGTGCGCCTTCAGCCGCAAAACCGCCATCGCCCCCAGCAGCACAACCACCGGCAGCGCCGCCACCATTGTAGAAAGCCACCAATGGCCCGTGGGATCGTAAACCTGCGCCCAGCTTCCCGTCGCCTGGTTGGTCTTCAGCAGATACGCCGCCCCCGCAACCAATCCCGCAATGCCTACGCCGATCAACACAGCCCAAACGCTGTGGCCGCGCTTCTCGCCCCGCGATCCCGCCGCGTTATGTTCTGAAGCAGTCGTTCCCATATCACCCCGCAGCTTTGTTCATCCGCCAACGCATCCATCTTAACGGTCGATTGCGCCGCCATGCGCGCAAGAGCGCGTTGTTGGCCAGACAATGCTGTCAGTAAATCGCTCAGTTAGCTTGAGGAGACGGTGCGGAGGGTGCCGGCAGTGCGCTTGACTGCGGAGTCGTTTTGCCGTTTGTGGGAGCAACCGGCTCGCCAGCTGCATGGGACGGATTCGAAGGTGCAGTGACAGACGCTCCATTGCCGGGTGCTGCGGAATCTGCCGTTGCGGCAGAATCAGAGCTAGGCTTGGCGCCGGAGATTTGCGAATTTTGAGCCTGCGCGGCAGATGGAGGAATTGGTGTTCCGGAAGAACTGGAGGCAGCCGTTTGCGTCGTGAAAGCCACCGAATTCACGACTGCGGGATCGTCGCGAAGCTTAACATAGAGCTGCCCATCGATCGGATGCGGGACGGCCACATCATCCCCCGTAAAACCCTCGGCGATTTGAACCGGATGATCGAACTTGGGATCGTTGGAGATCGAGTCCACCAGAAACAAGTTCGGGCCGCTGAGCTTGCAGGGCAGATCCGAGGCCGCCGGGCACTTGAGATCGCGAAGAACCGGAAGGCGAACCAACGTGGCAAGTGGTATCCAGTCGCCTTCAACTCCATCTTCGACCACGCGGAAGCGGATAGGACCGGAGGCGGAACCGCCGAATGCCTTTGCGGTGTCAAGCGTGGCCATAGCGACTTGGGCGTCCACCAGCGTGAGGCCGCCGGCCACAGTGAGCGTCGCCAGAAACGCGCCTTGAACTGTGCCGACCTCGATTTTTTCATGACCTGAAAATGCTGCCGGCGACTGCGCATGAACTGAGAAGGTCAGTTGCGCGTTCTGTGGAATCTCGTCCTGGCTGGCAAGCTGGATGTTGCTCAAATTATCGGATGCGGGTTGCACACTTTTGCTGATGAGCGTGACTCGGGGCCGCGGTGGCTCGATCCTGGTTTCAAAATTCACAACTCTGCCGTCCTTGAGCGCCACCTTTACCGTCGCCGACTCTCCCGCCTTCAGCTTGTCGACCGCCTGGCCGTCTGAGGTAACCAGCGGAACTTCATCGCTGCTTCCATTTGCAGCCATTGTCCCGGGCTTGAAGCTTGCCCCGTCCAGAGTGAGTGTCTCCACTTGGTCCAGACGGGCGCCCTTCAGCATTCCGGATCGATCTCCGGCGTGGATCGTAAAGCTGTCTAGATGACCGGCCTGAGCGAATGTTTTCAGCGGCACGCTTTCGGTGTCCTTGCTGCCGTATTGCTTCACCAGCAGCGTCATGGAGCCGGGATTCGCCTTCTTCAGCGGCACTGTGACCGTTACTTCATTGGGCTTGGTCGGTTTCCACTCCGCCTTTTCAGGATTTCCCGAGCTCGCCTGAAGCATAATGCTGTCCACGCAGGCCGTCGCCTGGGCCTCAAGGTGCACCGTGTCATCGCGTCCCACCACCAGCGACTCCTGGTCGCCGTCGGCAAGCTTCCAATGCTGCGGTTCGACATTTTCCAGGCGGAATTCCGGGCCGTCGTAAGGCTCAAAACCCCAGTAACCGTGCAGCGAACCATCCACCGCATCTCCGAAGTCGACAGGGCTGAGGCTTGCGGTATTCGCCACAAAGCCGCCTTTCACCGCATCCGCCTTCACGGGCAGCTCGACCACCCTGCCGTTCTTCCCCGTCAGGCTAAGAACCATCCCATGAGCATAGGCGGTGGCAAATGCCAGCGGAGCTCCTTCGGCGGGCAGCACCAGTTCGGTTTTCTCCGCGCAGTAAACCTCTTTCGGATCCACCGGATGCAGCGGCGGCATTTGCGGCGGCTCCACTGCCGGCAACGCAGCCACCAGAACTGACTTCGGGTTGTGAAATGAAGGAGCCGTGTTCAGGAGCAGCGAAAGATGATCGTCGTGTTCGGTCGCCAGTGCGGGAATGTACTGGTATTGCGCCGTGTGCAGCGAATCGAGAATGCGCGCAATATCCACCACTGAAGCAACGTAGGGGCTGAAATAGCCATAGCCGGCCTGCGGCGTGCTGCTCAATTGCATGGCCAAATCGCCTGCATTACCCGTGGTCAGCGCCTGCACAATGGATGTGCTATGTCCGTCGTTCAGTATGAGCGAGTCCTGGCCCTGCATCAGGCAGGGACCTTGCAGCTCGGGCATCCTCTCCAGGCAATCCATGTTCACTTTGATCGTCAGGCTTCGCGCCAGCAGCGGAGAAGCAGTCTTCAGGGCCGCGGGATCGCTTTGACCAAGCTTGCGAATGGCCGCCAGATAGACATCCAGCCGGGAGCGGTCCAGCGTGGTCTGGTTCAGATCCTGGGAAGCGCGCACAAAAGATCCCGGACGCCCGCGCACGGCATTCACCAGCGTCTTGAAATCTCCGCCGGTTTCCGGAGCCAGAAAAACAAGCACCTGCTGAGCATTTTCCGGAACCGTAACCCTTACACCCTCGTCATTCTTCCAGGTCTCCGACGCGTGAAACCAATGTTCCGGCGGCGGATTCGTAGCCCCCCGCAGGAACGCCGTCACCATCAGATAGCGCGCGGACTGCCCCGGCGGCAAATCGGCTTTGATCCATAATTGATCTCCCTCCGCCAGGTTCGGAACCTCGGAGATAGGCAGCGTGGCGCCCTTGTGGGTCACCTTGACCGCCAGCTTGGGGCCGGTCAAATCGAAAGGGGCCGGATCGGCGAATGCTACACCAAGCTTCGCCAGCAGAAGGACCGCACAGAAGCCGCGAAACAGCGATGCCATGAAGCGATTGGATGCCACAATCCATTTTGACGCCGCAGGGGAGCTTAGGTCAGCAGCGTCGGCCGCCGCCTGTCTAGCAGCGAACCAAACTCCCAATCTGCACTTTGTCTTCTTTTGTCGGCGTGGATCTTTCTAAGCCCATGGATAATCATTATCTTTGCTTCTAGTAAGACACCCATAAAGGGTACGATTCACTAATAAACAATAATAATAGTTGCAAAAACAATAAAAGTAGCGCTATAGTTTCCCCCCAGGTAGTTACCGCCTCCTTGCGGACACCTGCCCGCGATCTTTTCCGCCACCGCGTCATGCCGGTTATAACCGGCACAAAAAGGAGAATTATGGAAGCTGGATGTATATGCTCCTCCCGGATGAAGTCCCGCTCGTTTCGCAAGGCGGGCTGCTTCTTGGGCCTCTTTCTTCTCGCCGCCGGTTTCGCCGGCGCCCAATCCTGCCAGAACATGGATCTTGGCAACGTCGCGTCTCTAAATGGTTTCCTTCCCTTCTCCGGCGATCCCGGCAATCTCTGGAATACCAACATCGCCAACGCTCCTGTCGACCCCAATTCGGACGCCATCATCGCGGCCATTCCAGGAAATGCTCATCTGCATCCCGATTTCGGGCCTCAGGGTGGAATCCCCTATGTCGTCGTCGACTCCTCAGTCACCCCCTCTGTGACCATGGTTGGCGCTGCCTCCGGGCCTCCGGGGCCAAATGCCACGCAGAGCGACGCCGTAGTTGAGCCCGCTCCCATTACCGCGCCCATCGAAGGCGACCAGCCCGACTGCCTGGCCTGGCCAAACTACTATTACCTCGGCGACACCCACATGCTCGTGGCTGACCGTAACAAGTGCGTGCTTTATGAGACCTATCTGACCAGCCGCTGTAACGGTGTCTACGCCGTCTCCGGCCAGACAGTATTCGATTTGCAGAATTTTAATCAGCGCCCGTGGGGATGGACTTCTTCCGATGCCGCCGGTTTGCCCGTATTCGCAGGCTTGGTCAAATACGACGAGGCGACAAACGGAGTACCCAATCCTGCTGACCCGCAAGCCGCCGGATACATCCAGCATGCCTTCCGCTTCACCATGGAACGGACGAAGGGAGACAACGACGGCGGATACTTTGTGTTGCCGGCCAGCCATGGCGCGGCCCCCGATTATCGCTTCAGCACCTTAAATGTCCTGGGCATGCGACTGCGCCTGAAGTCCGATGCGGCCACCATGGCCAAAGTTCGCAGCTATTCGCCAATCAATCAGTCCATCCTCACCGCCATGCAGCAGTATGGAATCATCCTCGCCGACAATGGCGGCAATATGTTTGTCACGGGCACCACTGACCCGCGTTGGAACACCGACGACCTGGGTAACTGGCACGGTGGTCCCAACCCCATCCTGCCCACCGACTTTGAAGTCGTGCAAATGACTCCGGAAGCCGTCGACACCGAGGATGGTACTGCCTATTCTGCTTCCGTCGAGTGGTCCTACATGGATGCCAACTCGGCGCCCTACACGGTCGAAGATGTAGAAAATGGCACCTACCCTGGAGGTCTTGGTCCGGAAGGCACAGCTCTATCCCCGCTTCCCAACGCAAGTCTGGGACTCGCGGGCGGCGGAGCAGATCCGGTCCCCGGCGCCGATACAGCCGGCTCCGCACCCGCCATTAACATCTTCACCGCGTCGGCCACCAGCGTAGCTCCCGGCACCCCGGTCACCTTCACCATGAGCGTGAGTAACGACACCTACGACTACATCGACAACGCTGGTACGGTCAGGCTTACGTCCAACGGCTCGGGCGCGAACACGGGGACCTTAACCGTTACCCCACTCGCAACCCAGACCTACACCTTGAACTCCATGAACGCCTATGGCATCTCGCAAACGGGTCAGGCCTACGCCATGTCGTCGCAGCCCAATCCACCCACGGGCAACGCTCCGCCGTCGATTACCGTTTCGGTCATCGGTTCTGAGGTGCCAATACCCCTCCTGGCTCCGGCCACTGGAACCTATGATCAGGTGCTTCAGGTGGTCATCGCGGTGCCCGGCTATCCGCAGGCGCAGATTTACTACACCACCGACCAATCCACCCCAACCTTTCCCATCACCGGCACCACGCAGCTCTACACCGGCCCCATCAACATTGCCAACGCCAACTCCACCGATCCCGTTACATATTTAACCGGAGAAGAGGTGCAGGCTATCGCAATGGTCAACGGCTTCTCAGCGCCCAGCCCCATCGGCTCCGCCGTGTATATCGTCAGTTCCCAAAACCCCGCGCCCACCTTCACCCCGCCGGCCGGGACCTACACCACGGCACAGGTCATCACCATCAACGACCCCCAATTGGGAGTGGATAACAACGCGAGCGGCAACCAGGCCACCATCTTCTACACCACCGACGGCACAACTCCTGCGGTCCAGACCAATCCAGACGGGTCGCTCATCTACAACGCCAACGGCGATCCTCAACCGCTCGGGACCACCCAATATTTCTACTTCTGGGGAGATGGTTCGGGCACCGGTCCATTCACCATCACCTCCACAACCACGGTCAATGCCATCGCTGCCGGGGCGGACGGCTACACCACCAGCCCGGTTGCCACGGCAGTCTATAACTTGCCCACCAACGCGGCCTCCTACTCCGTTTCAGTATTACCGGGAACCGTCACCATAGCTCCTGGAGCCGCGTCGGTTATTGCAAACATAACCATAACCGCCGTGAATGGCTTTACGGGCGCCGTTGCGCTCAGTTGCGCCGGCCTGCCCGAAGGCGCCACATGCTCGTTTTCTCCCACCGCTCCAAACGTGGGCTCTTCCGGCACAGCTACATCTTCGCTCACCATTTTCGGGCCAGGTAACTCTCCCACCTCCAGCCGCAATTCCAACCCGTTGTTCCCCGCCGGAGCCACTCTCGCCGGTGTACTCTGCATCTTCGGATTCAGAAAACGCCGCCGCTTGCAGATCTTCCTTCTGCTCGCAGTGAGCGTAATTGGCCTCGGCCTCTTCACCGGCTGCGGAGGCAACAGCCAAAGTGCCGCGGTCACTTCCACGGTCACCGTCACCGGCACCTCCGGAACTCAGCAAGGCACCGGCACCTTCACACTGGTCACTTTCGTGAATCAGTAACAGGGCGTCCCAACCACCGCACAGAACCATCGGGCCTCTCCACACAGTTGGAGAGGCCCGTTGCATTTGCACTTGATCTCTGATCTCTGACCCCTGATCTCTAATCTCTGACCTCCGATCTCTGATCTCTGACCTCTAATCTCTGATCTCTAATCTTTGACCCCTAAAGTCTGTCGCCGGTATAAACTCTCTTCAAGCCTATGCGTACCCGTGTCTTGCTTCCCGTCCTGCTCCTCGCCATTCCGGCAGTTCTTTCCGCCCAAACCACATCTCAGCCCGCACCAAGCAAAATGACTTCCAAACTCACCCCCGCCCAGGTCCACCAATCCGCCATCGTCATTGACACCCACGCCGACACCCCGCAGCGCTTCGTCGATGAACACTTTGACCTCTCCGACCCCCTCGGTTCCGGCAACATCAATCTCGACTCCATCCACAAAGGCAACCTCGGCGCTGAGTTCTTCTCCATCTGGGTCGAGCCCAAGCTCTACCAGGGCCACTATGCCCGCCGTACCCTTGAGCTCATCGACTCCGTCAAGCAGCAGGTCGCCAGGCATCCCGATCAAATCGAGTTCGTCACCACCCCCGAAGGAATCGAGCAGGCCCATCGGGATCATAAGTTCGCCGCGCTCATGGGCATCGAGGGCGGCCATTCAATCGAGGATTCCCTCGCCCTCTTGCGCCAGTACTACGCACTTGGCGTCCGCTACATGACCCTCACCTGGTCAAACTCCACCAGTTGGGCCGACAGCTCCGGCGACATCGACGACAAGAACGTCCCCCACACCACGGAGGGCCTCAACGAATTCGGCAAAGACGTTGTTTACGAGATGAACCGCCTGGGCATGATGGTCGATATCTCCCACGTCTCCGACCGCACCTTCTACCGGACCTTGATCATCTCCCGCGCCCCGGTCATCGCCTCCCATTCTGACGCCCGCGCCCTCTGCGACGCTCCCCGCAACATGACCGACGATATGCTCCGCGCGGTTGCCAACTCCGGCGGCCCCAACTCCAAAGGCGGCGTCGTCCAGGTCAACTATTACTCCGCCTTCCTCTCCCAGGCCTATCGCGATGCTGCAAAGGCCCAGAAACCCGAAGTCGATAAAGCCGTACAAAATCTCAAGGACAAGGCCAAGGCCGAAGGCAAGCAGGTAACCTACGAAGACATCTCCAAGGTGCAGCGTCAGTTCGCCGACAATATTCCCCGCCCGCCCTTTTCGCTGCTTATCGACCACATCGACCACATCGCCAAAGTAGCCGGAGTGGACCACGTCGGTCTCGGCTCGGACTTCGACGGCGTCGATGGCCAGTTGCCCCAGGGCCTCGATTCCGCGGCCGATCTGCCCAAAATCACCGCCGCCCTCATGGCCCGCGGCTACTCCGCTGAAGACTGCCGCAAGATCCTCGGCGGCAATCTCCTCCGCGTTTTTCGCGAAGTCCAGCAGGTAGCCAAGGAACTCCAGGCCGAAGACCGCCCCCGCATCACAGAAAAGCAGCCCTTCGACAAACCCCAGAAATAAGGGCTTATCGATGAATGTTGAGCGCCGGCCTCCCGGCAAACGTGTAGCGCGGACGTCTCGTCCGCGCTCGGGTTGCAACAGCGCGGTCACCCCGGTAAGCGCGCGATGATCGCAGCACCCCAAAGCCCGCGCCGTAGGCGCAGCGATTGTTAGCCCCGCACTTCAGTGTGGGGTCAGCAAAACCAAAATCTCATTCGGAGTCCCATCGGGACGGCGCTCCTGTCGTCAAGCGTGGGAAAAATGAAACCCGGGTTTACACGCTATGCCCCTCCAGCGCCTTTCCATAAACGAGCGCCGCGCGCCCCTTCGGGTAGAAATTTTCCTCTCTTCCCTGACAAGCATACGCGTGCCCTTCATAAAGCCGAATCGCGCCGGCATTTTCCGCATCCACATGCAGCCTGATCGTCTTTGCTCCGGCATCCCTCGCCGCCCCTTCGATCCGCCGCAGCAGCTCGCCTGCGATGCCCAATCCGCGCCGCTCCGGCATCACCTCGATGGTCGGAATATAGGCATCCTCTCCCATCCACTCCACAATGGCAAACCCATCCATCCGCCCATCTTCTTCCGCAATCCACGTCGCCGCATCCGTGCTATTCACCAGCCGCCGCATATACCCCCGTCCAAACCGAAACGGCGGCTGAAAGCAGACCTCCTCGATCGCGTAGAGCTGCGCAAAATCCCCTTCAGTGAATGGTCTATAATTCACAGCCCAACTCTATCGCACCAACCAACCCGCCGCAGCACAAACAAAAAGCCACCCTCGCAATGAGGATGGCTCTTCGTCAACCGAAAATGGTCGAACGTTAGACCTTCGCTTCCAAATCCGCAATCACGTCAAAGAACCGCTGATCCAGCCGCCGATTCGTCGCAATCGCTTCCTTGATGGTGATGTCGGTAATGTCCAGTCCCTTCAGCACCGCAATCCGGCCCCACTTCTTATCGTGAACCATGTCGATCGCGTGCAGCCCGTAGCGCTGACCCAGCACCCGGTCGTAAGCTGTGGGCACGCCGCCGCGCTGGGTATGTCCCAGGTTCACTGAGCGCGTCTCGTAGCCGGTCTTCTGCTCGATCAGCTCAGCCAGCGCTTCGCCGATGCCCGACAGCCGCGCATGGCCGAACGAATCCACCTGCGCGGAACCGATCACCTGCCCAACTTCGGGCAAATGGCAGCCCTCGGCCACCACCACCACGCCGTAATGCTTGCCGTGGTCGTAGTTGTACTTCAGCAGCGCGCACACATGGTCGATATCGATTTCTTTCTCAGGAACCAGGATCACGTGCGCACCGCCCGCCACGCCGCTGGCATACGCAATCCAGCCCGCATCGCGGCCCATCACCTCAACCACCACCACGCGGTTATGCGAGTCGGCGGTCGTATGAATCCGGTCCACGGCCTCGGTGGCGATCGAAACCGCCGTGTCGAACCCAAAAGTCGTATCGGTGCCATTGATGTCGTTGTCGATGGTTTTGGGAACGCCCACGCTCGGCACGCCGTTCTCGCTAAGAAACAGGGTCACCGACTGCGTGTCGTCCCCGCCCAGAGCAATTAGCGCATCAATCTTGTTGGCTTTCAAAACTTCCTGAACCTTCTCGATGCCGCCCGGAATCTTCTTCACATTCGTTCGCGACGAATGCAGAATCGTTCCGCCCTTCAGCTGAATGCCGTCTGTGCTCTCCAGCGTCAGCGGAATCCAATTGTTGTCCAGCACCCCGCGCCAACCGTTCAAAAAGCCGATAAACTCATCGCCATAATGGTTAATGCCCTTCTTAACTGCTGCGTAAATCACCGCATTCAATCCGGGGCAATCCCCGCCGCCGGTCAATAAAGCAATTCGCATTGCAAAATCTCCTCATGAAATTTGCGCGGCCGTTTCAGCCGGGCTGGGAACATCCCAAGACAACGCGCCGCGATCCGCCAAAGTGCCGGCCTCGACGCCCTACCCAGTGTACTCCGCCTCTGTAAAGCCAAATCGTGATCAAGCTCACGCTGCTTGACGATTCAGTCCCGATCTATTTCCTTCGCCTGCGCGGCGCCCCAGAGTGGTTCAATAAGGTATGCCCGGAACCGGAGCTCTACTGCTGCTGGCGTTTGCCGTCCTGGTCGTCATCGTACTGTTGGCCCTGCTGCACCTCACCAAGCTGGGCTTCCTGGTCCGCGCCACCATCCCCGACCGGCCCCGCCGCCGCATGTTCCTGGCTTCGGTCTCATTCCTCATCACCTTTGTGGGCGTTCGAGTTCTGGTGCACCTCATTACCAGCCATCAGGGACCCTTTGGCTGGGTCATGGTCAAAGGTCACCACATTCACCACCTCGTCTGGGGAATTCTTATCCTTTTGCTGGTGGGCTACGGCTGGCTGCTCGAAGTGGGCAGCTTGCACACCCCGCTCTCCCTCTTCTTCAGCCGCCTCATGTCCATCAGCTACGGCGTGGGCGCGGCGCTTACCCTGGACGAGTTTGCCCTATGGCTCGATCTGGATCCCAACGCCTACTGGACCCGCCAGGGCCGGCTCAGCATCGACGCGGTCATCGTGTTTGGTAGCCTGTTGGCCGTGGGCGCCTGGGGAGCGCCATTCTTCAGCGGTATCCATCGCATGTGGATGGACCGCACATTGTTTGGCCAGGAGCTGGGCAAAGGTCTCTCTTACCCTATTCGCCTCGTGCGGTGGCTTCGTCGGCGTAAAGGGCCTCAATCACCGCCGCGTAACGGTCGGTAATCACCCGCCTTTTCAGCTTCATTGAGGGTGTCAGCTCTCCTGAATCCTGCGTCCATTCTTCGGCCACAACCCGAAAACGCTTTACTGTCTCAAAGTTGGCCAGGCTCCCGTTCACCACTCGCACAATCTCTCCATATTGGGCCACCACGCGCCGGTTGGCCACCAATTCGGCCCTGGATGTAGCCTCTATGCCGTGATGCCTCGCCCAGTCTTCCAGCGCCGCAAAGTTGGGCGCAATCAGCGCGGAGATGAACTTGTGCTTATCGCCCACCAGCGCCGCCTGCGCCACCAGCAGGCTGGTCTTCAGCTTGCTCTCAATGGGTTGAGGCGCCACCAGCTTGCCGCCCGAGGTCTTCAGCAGCTCCTTCTTGCGATCGGTGATGAAAAGGAATCCATCCGCGTCCAGGTGGCCAATGTCGCCGGTGCGGAACCATCCGTCTTGATCGAAGCACTCGGCATTGGCCTCGGGCTTGTGCCAGTAGCCCTCAAAAACCGCCGGTCCGCGAACCATCAACTCCCCATCGGCGGCGAACTTCAGCTCCACATTGGGCAACGGCCTGCCTACCGAGCCCAACCGCTGGCACAGAGGCGTATTCAGTGCAATCACCGGCGAAGTCTCGGTAAGGCCGTATCCCTCCCAAAGCGCGATCCCTACTGAAGCGAACCAATTGGCGGTGTCAATGCCCAGCGGCGCGCCGCCAACCACAAAAATTCTCACCCGGCCCCCGAAGGCCTCGCTTACCTTGGAGTACACCAGCTTGTTGGCCACCTTCCACACCAGCGATGCAGACCGCTGTCCGCAATAGACCTTGTCGCGATGGCCCGCTCCCACTCCCACCGCCCAGGCGAACAGGCGCCTTTTCACCGGCGACAAAGCCGCGCGCCGCTCCACTTCCTGGCGAATCTTCTCAAACACCCTCGGCACGCCCACAATCACCGTGGGCCGCACCTCGCGCATGGCCAGCGGAAGACTGTCGAACTTCGAGCAATACGCCACCTGTGCTCCGTAGTAATACATCACGTAGTCCAGGGCCCGGGCAGTGATGTGTGAGAGAGGCAAAAACGAAATGCAGGCATCTGTTGAATTGAAATCGAATTCCGCCGCGGCATAATTCTGATTCGCCGCAATGTTGCCATGCGTCAGCGCCACGCCCTTGGGCTCGCCCGTTGTCCCCGAAGTGTAAATCAGCGTGGCCAGATCCTTCCCCTCCACAGAGCTGACCAGCGCGTCAAAAACCGGGTCGCGCTCGCTGCCTCGTCCGTCGGCCCCGGCCAGTATCGCGCTTAAGGCGATGGCCCCCTCCGGTGGCGCTGCGGAATCCATCATCACGATCCGCTCCAGTCGCGTCTGCCCGCGGACCGCGTTCAGCTTGTCGAACTGCTGGCGGGTGGAGACCACCGCAACCCGGCAACCCGCGTCCGCCACCAGCACCGCCACCTGTTCACCCGTCAGCGTGGGATAAATGGGCACATCCACAGCGCCAATGGCCAGCGTGGCAAAATCGGCTATCGCCCACTCCCAGCTATTCTCTGAGACCAGCGCAATCCGGTCCCCCTTTTTCACGCCCCAGCCCAGAAAGGCCTTTGCCAGCGCCCGTACCCGCTGGTAAATCTGGTCTGAGGAAATTGGTTGCCATTGGCCAAACTCGTCTTGCCACAACACGGCGCGCGGGTTGGCTGCCGCGGCTACGCGGCAAAACAGGTCATTGATGGTGGTAAGCGAACCGATAGATGTCATTGGCTTGAAGTTGGGAGCGCGGCCAATCCTGCGCCGCGGACATTCGAGAGTGTATCAGCGCAGAGGCACAAATGGCCCGCCAACAGTTCGGATTTTCTGAAATGTCCTCACCAGCATTCAGCAAAAACTTGCCAATCCACGGGCCTTAACGTGCACCTCCGCGCTGTAAACTGGCAAAGGGCCTTCCCTATCTGTCAACGTTGCGCGCCCGCCCCTGTCCGATGACCAAATTCCTTCCGGCCCTGTCTACGAGCGAACCCGACCCGGCGCTGCTGGAAAAGCTGGCTCCGCTCAGACGCCTCTGTCTACTGGCAGCATGCGCGCTCGCATCCCTCATCCTGGCCGCATGGTTCATCTCTCCGCTGGCCGGCCTGTTACCCCCCGGCTGGGATGTCATGAGGGCTGAAACCGCCCTCGCCCTCGTTCTCACCGCCATCAGTCTTGAACTTTCTGAGCCGCGCTATTCCGTCCGCTACAACAAGGCCGGCCAGTTGCTCGCTGTCCTTGTCGCCCTGTTTGCCGCAGCCGTCCTCATCGAATTCGCATTTCACATCTCCATCGGGTTCGACACTCTACTTCCCTGCGACCAGGGAACAGGTGATCGGTTTCCAGGCAGGCCCGCGCCGCAAACCGCCGGCGGACTCCTGTTGCTTGGAATTTCGGTCGTTCTCATCCCCGCCAAAAATCGCATTGCCATCTGGACGGCCGATCTGGTCGCCATTTCCCTCTCGCTCCTGGTGCTGACCCTTGCTTCAGGAGAGTTCTTCAACGCACTCCGCATCTTCAGCTTTTCCACCAGGATTCACACCTCTCAGCAGACCCTGGCCTGCCTTTTCCTGCTAACCGTGGTCGCCCTCCTGCGCCGCGCCGAACGAGGCATCCTTTCCATCTTCCTCGGCCGCGGAATCGGCGCCGCCACCGCTCGTATCCTTGGCCCCATCCTCATCCTGCTGCCCATCTTTCGCGAGGTCTTCCGGGCACGCATCATCAATGCCCATATCATTTCCGAACATTATGTCACCGCGATTCTTACCTCCATTGCAACCATGCTTTCCATGATTCTCCTGTTGGCCCTGGTATGGCGCATCAACAGCATGGAAATGGAAATTCGCGACCTCTCCCTGCGCGACGGGCTCACCGGCCTTTACAACCTCAAAGGTTTCACCTTCCTCGCGGAACAGGCCTTGCGCATGGCGCAACGCTCTCAGCTTCCCGTCTCCGTCCTGTTCGTCGATCTGGATAACCTCAAGCGGATCAACGACACCTTGGGCCACGAAGCAGGTTCCTCCGTTCTCGTTGAAACCGCAAGACTGCTCCAGGCGACTTTCCGCGAAACCGACGTGATCGGCCGCATCGGCGGAGACGAATTCGCCGTGATTTGCCAGGGCAGCCATGTGGCCATTTCCATCGCCGCCGAGCGTCTGACCTTGGCCTCCAGAACTCAGAGCTCAGAGAGCGGCCGCCAATACCCTCTAAGCCTCAGCCTCGGCTACGTCACTGCCGAAGAGCATGCCCGGCAGTCCCTCAAAGAGTTGCTCACCGCGGCCGACCAGGCCATGTACGAAGAAAAGCGCCGCAAGAAGTTGGGCCGCACCCAAACCGCGTAGCCCCCCAGCAAAGCCGCAAGCTCTATCCCTCAAAAAGCCCGCGCCTTGGCGTTCCATCCCGGCAGCCGCCAGCTCTCGACACGGTACGCGTCCCATCCCAGCAACCGCCAGTTCTCGGCACCGTAGGCGCAATGTTTCTTAGCCTCGCGTTTCAACGCGGGGTGGGCGCAACCAATAATTTATCCGCAGTCCCGTAGGGACTGCGCAACTTTCCCTCGCCGCCAATCTAAATTTGCATACTTATGCACTTTTGTTGTATATTTATACGGTTGCCTCCAATGCGGCCTGCGCAATGGACAAACTCCTGCACCAAAACGATGAAGTACCAAAGACACAATGCGATAAAGGATCTGCTGACCAGCTCCGCCGTCACCAACCAGGATGAGCTGCGCCGCAAGCTGCGCCGTCGCGGCTTTGAGGTCACCCAGGCTACGCTCTCGCGCGATATCCACGAATTGCGCCTCTCCAAGGGCCCCGGCGGCTATTCGCTTCCCCATCGCAACGGAGCCAACGGCGCAGCCACGGCAGTTGAAGACGACAGCCCTCCCTCGGTTGCGGAGATGATCGAAAGTTTTGGCCTGCGCGTTCAGCAGGCAATGAATCAGGTGGTCGTAGGCACCGTCATGGGCGGGGCTCAGCCCTTTGCTGCGGCCCTCGACTACGAAAGCTGGCCTGAAGTCCTGGGCACCGTCGCCGGGGACGACACCGTCTTGGTCATCTGTCCTGACACACGCCGCGCAAGCGAAGTAGAAGCCCGGCTGAGAAAGTTTCTGGAGTCATGACCAACACAATTCAAACCGCGGTTGTAGGAGTCACGGGATACGCGGGCGCCGAGTTGGCCCGGCTGCTCCTGCATCATCCCCGCCTGGCCGGCAAACCGCCGGTCTTCGCCGGGCGCGTCGACGAAAAAGACGCCGCACGCGGCGGAATCCCCCTGTCTGAAATCCATCCCCAACTAACGGACAGTTGTGGCAGCGGAAACCTGAAGCAGGAACCCTTTTCGTGGGAGCTTCTTGCCAGCCGCGGTGTTGAAGTCCTGTTTCTCGCCACTCCCCACGACCAGTCCCGCGAATGGGTGCCGCAGGCGCTCGCGCGCGGCCTGCGCATCATCGACCTCAGCGGCGCCTGGCGCCTCACCGACCCGGCCAATCGCGCCGTCTATGCCTTCGCCGATGAAGGTTCGCCGGACGCCGCCTCGACCCAGGCGCAGGCCGTCTACGGCTTGCCCGAGCTGCATCGCGCCCAGATTGCCAAAGCGCGTCTCATCGCCAACCCCGGCTGCTACGCGACCTCCGTCATTCTGGCCCTCAAGCCGCTTGTCGCCGCAGGGCTCATCGATCTCGACCACGGCATCGTCGCCGACTCCAAGAGCGGAGTCAGCGGGGCAGGCAAAGCGCCCAACGCCAAAACGCATTTCATGTACGCGGCAGACAATCTCTCCGCCTACAGCGTCTTCACCCATCGCCACACCGGCGAATTGCTTGAACAGGTCGGACTCGGTGCGGACCAAATTGTCTTCACGCCTCATCTGCTGCCCATCCCTCGCGGCATTCTCTCCACCATCTACGTTCATTGCAACGAAGCGCAGACGGCTGAAAATATTCTGCGCACCTACCGGGAATTCTTCGCCGAAAGTCCCATGGTGCGCATCTATGACAAGGTGTTGCCGCAGATTCAATACTCGGTGCGCACCAACTACGCCGACGTCGGCTTCCAGCTTGCCGCCGATGGCCGCCGCGCCATCGTCGTCAGTTGTCTCGATAACTTGTTGAAAGGCGCGTCCTCGCAGGCCGTGCAGAACCTGAACATCATGCTCGGCTGGCCCGAGTCGGAAGGCCTTGAATGAAGTATGTCGTCAAACTCGGAGGAGCGGGCCTTGAAAATCCCTCTCTGCTCGAAGGCTGCACGCGCGCCATTGCCGACCTCGTGCGTGACGGCAATCAAGTCGCCGTCGTCCACGGCGGAGGTGTGCAGCTGACCCGCATGTTGAAAGCCCTTGGTCTCGAGAGCGGGTTCATCAACGGCCTGCGCGTCACCACCGCCGAAACCCGTGACGTCGCGCTGATGGTATTCGCCGGCAAAGTCAACAAGGGTCTCGTGGCCGCTCTCGGCGCGCTCGGCCTGCCGGCCGTCGGCCTCACCGGCGGCGACGGCCTGCTCTTCCGCGCCCGCAAAAAGCGCACCGCTCCCGATCTTGGCTACGTGGGCGAAATCGCCGCCGGCGATGTCAGGCTTCTTGACGCCATCTGGCAATTGAACTCGGTGCCCGTTCTGGCCTCCATGGCCCTCGGCTTCGACGGCGAATACTACAACATCAACGCCGACGAAATGGCCGCCGCCTGCGCCATCGCCTGCCGTGCCGACGCTCTCGTCTTTCTTACTGATGTTCCCGGCGTCAAAGACTCCAATGGCCAAGTCCTCCGATGGCTCTCCATCGATCAAATCGCCGAGATGGCCAAAAGCGCCGTCATCTCCGGCGGCATGTTGCCCAAGCTCAGCGCCTGCCGCGAAGCTCTTTTAAACGGCGTAAAGCGCGTAAGAATTTTGCCCGCGGAGGCTGCCGGCTCCCTCCCCGACCTGTGCAGCTCCCGCGTAGCCCACGGCACCGAAGTCATGGTCGCCTGAAATGAATACGGTCACATGTGACGGTGGCCAGAAGAGTTTTTGATCAACTCGCTTTGTATCAGGGCACGACTTCAGTCGTGCCGAAAATGGGACGAATAAAGCCCGGGCTTTAGCCCCTGAGAAACCAGGGAATTTGTCCGCGGAGGAGAAACAGAATTGACCAAACTCGACCAAATTCGCGCCGCTGAATCCCGGCTGCTGATTCCCACCTACGACCGCAATCCCATCCTCTTTGTGGGCGGCGAGGGCGTGCACATCATCGACGAGAACGGCCGGCACTACCTCGATCTGCTCAGCGGCATCGGCGTCAACGCCCTTGGCTACAACCATCCCGTCATTACCGAAGCCATCGCCCGCCAGAGCCGCGCGCTCATCCACACCTCGAACCTCTACTTTCACCAGGGCCAGGCCGAGCTTGCCCTGCGCCTCACCGAGTTTACCGGCCTTGACCGCGCCTTCTTCGCCAACACCGGCACCGAGGCATGGGAGTGCGCCTTGAAGCTAGCCCGCGCCTATGCCGGCCTCAAACGCAGCCAGGGCGTCAACATCGGCACAAAGTACCTGGCCCTCGAGCAGAGTTTTCACGGCCGCACCTTCGGCTCCGTCTCCACCACCTATAAGGAGAAATATCGCGAGCCATTCGCTCCCACCGTTCCCGGCGTCGAATTCGTCCGCTTCAACGACGTCGCCGACCTGCGGGCCAAATTCTCCTCTGAAGTCTGCGCCATCCTCGTCGAAGCCATCCAGGGCGAAGGCGGCGTTCGCCCGCTAACACAGGAATTCTTCGCCGAAGCCCGCGCCCTCACGCAATCCACCGGCGCGCTGCTCGTCGTGGACGAAATTCAATCCGGCATGGGCCGCACCGGCAAGTGGTGCGCTTATCAGCACTACGGGGTTCAACCTGACATCACCACCTTCGCCAAGCCACTCGCGGGCGGCATTCCCCTGGGTGCGACTCTTTGCACGGAAGAAGTCTCTCACGCCTTCCATGCCGGCATGCACGGCACCACGTTTGGCGGTGGCCCCTTGGCCTGCGCCGTCGCCATTGCCGTCATCGACCACATCGAAAACGAAAATCTCCTCGCCCACGCAACCGAAGTCGGCGACTACTTCCAGTCTCAACTGCGCGCACTCGCCAGCCGCCATGACGCCATTGTTGATGTACGCGGCAAGGGCCTCATGATCGCCGCCGAGCTCGACTCCGCCGATCTCGCCAAGCTCACCGTCGCTGAAATGCTCAAGCGCCGCATACTCATCAACTGCACCAGCGATACGGTTCTGCGCTTCCTGCCGCCCTACATTCTCGAGCGCGCACACGTCGACACCGCCATCGCCGCGCTCGACGAAATCTTCACTGAACATGCGGGCGCCGCAAGCTCCGCCAATTCCGCCGCAAACACCTTAGGAGGCCACACCAATGGCTAGCAAAGCAACCCTCGAACGCCCCTACACCGCCGTGCCCGTCGAGAAAGACCCAGACATTCTCGCAGCCGCAGCACGCATGGCCGGCGAAGACATGTGCTCCATCGCCGATCTCTCCAGCGCCGAGGTGCGCGCCATCCTCAAGCTGGGCCACGACGTCAAGCGCAACCCCCGGGAGTACCGCCATGCTCTCGACGCGAAACAAATGGTGCTCATGTTTGAGAAAGCCAGCCTGCGCACCCGCCTGGCTTTTGAAACCGGCATCAACACCATGGGCGGCAACGCCATCTTCGTCGATCACACCAGTTCCCCGCTCGGCGAGCGCGAGTCCGTCGCCGACGTCGCCCGCAATGTCGAGCGCTGGGTCGATGTCATCGTCCTGCGCACCTACGCCCACGACACCATCACTGAGATGGCCGCCAACTCGCGTGTCCCGGTCATCAACGCGCTCTCTGACTTTGAGCATCCCTGCCAGGCCCTGGCCGACTTTATGACTCTCGAAGAGCACTTCGGCACCGCCGCCGGCCTCAACTTCACCTATGTCGGTGACGGCAACAACGTCTGCCATTCCCTCATGCTCACCGGCGCGCAACTCGGCGCAAACGTCACTGTGGCCACGCCGCGCGGCTACTCGCCCGACATTGAAATCGTCACTCTCGCCCGCGACATCGCCCAGGCCAACAGTTGCGAGCTCCGCCTGCTCCAGGACCCGCAGCTCGCCGCCGAGAACGCTGACGCCATCTATACCGACGTCTGCGTCAGCATGGGCTTCGAGCACGAGTCCACCAAGCGCGCGCCCATCTTCAGGCCGTTCCAGGTGAACGACGCCCTGATGCAAAAGGCCTCGCCGAATGCAGTCTTCATGCACTGCCTTCCCGCGCGCCGCAACGCGGAAGTCACCGATGCGGTCCTCGACGGCCCGCAATCCATCGTCTTCGACCAGGCAGAAAACCGCATGCACGCCCAGAAGGCGCTGCTGCTGTTGCTCCTGGGGGGACTGGCGAACACGGCGAACTTTCGATAAGCGACAGCATTCCCCACTGTTCAAGGACAGTCTTCTATGGTTCCCTGTAACCATAGAAGAGAAAGGAGCGAGCATGAGTCTTTTGAATCTTCTGTTTAGCAAGAACTCAAAATCAGCAGTGCTAATTGAGGCGGTCAAGAAGGGCGACAAAGAGGCCTTGAAGACATTGCTCGAGAAAGGCGCCAACGCTAGGGCTAAGGACGATGACGGGGACTTTGCATTGACTCTCGCCTGCCGCAAAGGGCACAGAGATATCGCTCAGTTGCTGATCGACCATGGGGCGGACGTCAATGCGAAGGACAAGGGTGGTTACACAGCCCTGATGGCGGCCTCCGAGAATTACCAGGCCAATAGTGCGCAACTGCTGCTTGAAAGAGGCGCTGACGTCAATGCCAAGACGAAAGCGGGCTGGACAGCGGCGAAACTCGCGTCTAATCGAGGCTGCAAAGAGGTAATGAAGGTGCTTGCCGGCGTTTCCAAAGCGAGTTCCAAAGTATTCCGACGGGGCGGGTTTGAATTCACCACCGAAGGTCTCTATTGCCCGCTGTGTGACAGCAAAATGGCGGTTCGCGGCATCTGGTTTCGTGAGCGAGAATCCTTAGGCAACCTAGCGCGCCGCAAAATGGCCATCGCACATCTCAGCAATTCAGGTTACAAGGTATCCGACTCCGACTACTACGAAGCCTGCATCCAGGGAGGCGGCAGAGTCGAAGAATTGAGCAAGGACTCTGGTGGCGGTTTCATTCTTTGGTTCACGTAAAACTGAGGCAATGACGTTATCACCATGATCGACACTGGAAAACAATAGCTAGTAGGTCTAAGAGGCCCCAAGCATGTCCGTAATTCTAGAATCCCTGCCCGTCGGCCAAAAAGTCGGCATCGCCTTCTCCGGCGGGCTTGACACCTCCGCCGCCCTTCACTGGATGAAGCTGAAGGGTGCCATCCCCTACGCCTATACGGCAAACCTGGGCCAGCCCGACGAAACCGACTACGACGCCATCCCCCGCGCGGCACTCGAATACGGCGCTGAAAAAGCACGCCTCATCGATTGCCGCAGCCAGCTTGTCCGCGAAGGCATCGCCGCGCTCCAGGCCGGCGCCTTCCACATCACCACCGCCGGCGTCCCTTACTTCAACACCACCCCCATCGGCCGCGCCGTCACCGGAACCATGCTCGTCGCCGCCATGCAGGAAGACGACGTTCACATCTGGGGCGACGGGTCCACATTCAAAGGCAATGACATCGAGCGCTTCTATCGCTACGGCCTGCTCGTCAATCCCGCCCTCAAGGTCTACAAGCCCTGGCTCGACGCGGCCTTCATCGACGAGCTCGGCGGCCGCGCCGAAATGTCAGCCTTCATGACGCAACACGGCTTCGCCTACAAGATGTCCGCGGAGAAAGCTTACTCCACTGACTCCAACCTCCTCGGCGCAACGCACGAAGCAAAGGATCTGGAGCATCTTTCCACCTCCATCAAAATCGTTGCCCCCATCATGGGCGTGGCCTCGTGGCGCGACGATGTCGAAATCCAGCGCGAGCAAGTCGCCGTCCGCTTTGAAGAGGGCTTTCCCGTCGCCCTCAACGGCCGTCCATTCGACTCGCCCGTCGAGCTTCTTCTTGAAGCCAACCGCATCGGTGGCCGTCACGGCCTGGGCATGTCCGACCAAATCGAAAACCGCATTATCGAAGCCAAATCTCGCGGCATCTACGAGGCGCCAGGCCTCGCCCTGCTCTTCATCGCCTACGAGCGCCTCATCACCGGCATTCACAACGAAGACACCATCGAGCAGTACCGCGACAACGGCCGTAGGCTCGGCCGCCTGCTCTACCAGGGCCGCTGGTTCGACTCGCAGTCCATCATGCTCCGCGAGTCCGCCCAGCGCTGGGTCGCTCAACCCATCACTGGCGAAGTCACACTCGAGCTCCGCCGCGGCAACGACTACTCGATTCTCAACACCGAATCGCCCAACCTCACCTTCCATCCCGAGCGCCTCAGCATGGAGAAGACCGAATCCACCTTCTCCCCGCGCGACCGCATCGGCCAACTCACCATGCGCAATCTCGACATCACAGACACCCGCGACAAGCTCCTCACCTACGCCGCGGCCGGCCTCCTCACCCTAAGCAAAGGCAGCGAGATGCCTAAACTCAACAGCGGCGCCGAGAAGGATTAGCCTGCGCGAGGCTAGGGCTTCAGCGTGCGGTAGGCCGGGGATTTATCCCCGGCAAAAAACAATTTGCTTTGAAAGGGCACGACTTCAGTCGTGCCGTAATGGTCACATAATCAGCTCGGGCTTTAGCCCCTGAGGTACGTTTTTCAAAATGTCCAACGAACACCAATCCGAAAAAATGTGGTCCGGCCGCTTTCGCTTGGCCGCCGATCCCGAATTCGAACGCTGGCAGCGCTCCATCGTCTTCGATTGGCGTCTCCTCCCGCAAGAGATAGCCGCCAGCAAGGCCCATGCCTCCGCGCTCATCGTTGCCGGCATCCTTACCGCCGACGAAGGCGCGCAGATCAAGGCAGCCCTCGACGCCATCGCCGCCGACCACGCCTCTGAAGCCGGCCAGGCCCTGGTCCGCAATCATCCCTCCGCCGAAGACATCCATCACTTCGTCGAACTCTCTCTCGTCGAACGCATCGGCTCCCTCGGCCTCAAGCTCCACACCGGCCGCAGCCGCAATGAGCAAATCGCCACCGATCTCCGCCTCTACGTACGCGAGCAAATCGACCTCGTCGTCGAAGCCCTCGCCGCCTGGTCCAACGCGCTCATCGGCCACGCCCACGCCGCCGCCGACTCCGTCATGCCCAGCTACACCCACCTCCAGCGCGCCGAGCCCGTGCTCGTTGCCCACTGGCTTCTCGCGTATGTCGAGATGATTCTTCGCGACGCCGCGCGCCTGCGCGATTGCAGCGCACGTCTCAACTTTTGCCCGCTTGGTTCAGGCGCGGTGGCCGGCGCAACCCTCGCGCTTGACCGCACCATCGCCGCGCGCGAACTTGGCTTCACCGCGCCCACCGCCAACTCAATCGACGCCACCAGCGACCGCGACTTCATCCTCGAATATCTCCACGCGCTCACCTTCGTCGGCCTGCATCTCAGCCGCTTCGCCGAAGAAATCACGCTTTTCGCCACCGCTGAATTCAACTACGTCACCCTGCCTGAAGCTTTTTCCACCGGCTCCAGCGCCATGCCGCAAAAGAAAAATCCCGACCTCACTGAGCTGATTCGCGCCAAGGTCGGCCGCATTCACGGTGCTGCTCAAGCGGTAACCCTCCAGCTCAAGAGCCTGCCTTTGGCCTACAATAAAGACATGCAGGAAACTCAGGAGCCGGCCTTTGCGGTCGAATTCGTGCCGCAGATGCTCGCGCTCGTGGCGCGCTTCACCGCCGCGCTTCAATTCAATCGCCAGCGCATGAACGAGGCCGCGCAGTCCGGCTACCTCAACGCCATGGCCGCGGCCACTTATCTCGTTCACAAAGGCGTTCCCTTCCGCACCGCGCACCAGCAAATCGGCAACGCCGTCCGCTATGCCATCGAAAAAGGCGTCGAACTGAACGCCCTCACTCTCGACGAGCTTCATCAATTCGGCCCCGCGTTTGCTGACGATTTCTTCGCCGCAATCACGCTTACGGCCACGCTCGACTGCCACGACGTCATCGGTGGAACCGCGCGCGAGCGCGTCCAGCAAGCTCTCTCCGCCGCATCGGAGCGCATCGCCGCGCTCACCGCGATCCACACCCAGGAGGCCGCCCATGCTGGTGCGTAAGGCCCTCCTCCACGACGCGTCCAACGTCTACGACCTGGTGAACTCACTCTCCACTGACGGCACGCTGCTCAAGCGCGCCTTCGCTGAAATCTGCGAAAACATCCGCGACTTCACCATCGCCGAGTCCGACGGCGGCGTCTTTCTCGGCTGCGGCGCGCTTCATCTCTACGGCCCGCATCTCTGCGAAGTGCGCTCCATCGTCGTCAAGCCCGAAGCCAAAGGCCAGGGCGCGGGCGGCCGCATCCTCGGCACGCTTATTGAGGAAGCTGAAGAGCACGGCATCCAATCCGTCTGCCTCTTCACCCGCATCCCCGATTTCTTCTTCAAATACGGTTTCCGCACCGTCGAAGACAAGTCCGAGCTGCCCGACAAAATCTTCAAAGATTGCCAGATGTGCCCGCGCCTTCACCGCTGCGACGAAGTCGCCATGGTCCGCGGCCGTATCCCCCGCATGTCCATTCTCGGCCCCCGCGAAGAAGCCCAGCAGCTAGTCCGCTTCTCAGGCTGATGCGCCGCTCGATTCGTCACGGCTCCGCGCCGGCGAGTGCTCCCCGCGCTTCAAAAACAAAACTGCCAAATCAAGTACCGCAGCCCCAAACAGACCCTCCACGGGCCATGCGGTCAGCGTTCGCAGCACCGTCTTTGGCATGCTCTGGCAATAGCCCAGCTCAGCACAGGTTCTCCAGTCCAGCCGCGAATAAACGGCCAGATAAGCAACCGCCAATATCCAAAGAAGCGCCACTGAAAGCCGCAGCCGCCGGAACGGCAGAAGAAATACCGGAAAACTCAAAACGGGCAGGAGACAAAAGAGAACCGAGACACCGGTATCTTGCCGAAGATCGACTGACATAAATGAATACACGCCATAAAAGCTGACGGCGAAACTCAGTATCCCCGCAATTGTCTGGCACACTGTCATCACCAATAACCGCACCCTCATCCCCTCCCCTCCATGCAAAAATCAACGCCCAGCTAAGTCGCTCGCTCCGGAATTCCTACCTGCCGGGTGCCCCATCCATCGCGCAGCCTCATCGCGCGATGGGTGGGTCTCATATCCCGCTCAAAATTGCCCCGTGCCCCCATCCATTTCGCAGTCTCACCGCGAAATGGGTGGGAGAGCAATTCCGCCCCGTGCCCCATCCATTTCGCGTAATTTGCGAAATGGGTGGGAGACCAATTCCGCTTATCGTGCCGACTTCTCCGCCATCATCGCCGCCCCAACCACAGCCTGCCCATAACTCAACCCGCCATCCCCCGGGCTCACGTTGCGATGCCGCAACACGGTAAACCCCTCCTCTTCAAGCCCCGCCCGCAGCAGCCGCGCCAGCCTCCGGTTCGCCATGCAGCCGCCGCTCAGCGCAACCGTATTGATATCCGTCTCAATCCGAGCATTCGCCGCCGCATTGATGAACCCTTCAGCAATGCCCGCATGAAACCGCGCCGCAATGCGTCTCGCCGGCACACCGCGCCAAAGGTCTTCGAGCACCGCTTTCCACATCTTTCCGGTCCGAATCACAGCCGCGCTGCCCGGCCCATCCTCCGCCCTGTGCAGCTCCGGGACGTAATCTCCTTGCTCAAACCGGTCCGGCTCATCAACAGCGATTCCTTCCAGTTCAATCGCCGCCTGCGCCTCATAGTCCACCACGCGCCGCCCCAGCACCACCGCAGCCACCGCATCAAACAGCCGCCCCAGGCTCGACGTCAACGGCGAATTGATTCCCCGCTCCACCATGCGCCGCAACACCCGCGCCTCGCTGGCCTGCGCGCCAAGCAGCTTAACAATCTGTTCCGATTCTGCGTCAAAGCCTGCCGCATGCAGCGCCCCAAACGCCATGCGCCACGGCTCCCGCACTGCCGCGTCTCCTCCAGGCATCGCCACATACTCCAAATGCGCAAACCGCTCAAACCCATCCAGCCGCGCAATCAGCACTTCTCCGCCCCAGATCTTCCCATCCGTTCCGTAGCCGGTCCCATCCAACGCCAACCCAATCACCGGACCGCGCACGCCGTGCTCCGCCATGCACCCCGCCACATGCGCATGATGATGCTGCACTGCTATCGTTCTCAGCCCTCGGTCTCCCCCCCACTTCTTCGCCCATTCCGTCGATAGATATCCCGGATGCAAATCGTGCACCACCGCCTCCGGTTCAATCTCAAACGTTCGCATCAAGTGCGCAAGCGACTCTTCAAAGAATTCGATCCCCGTCAAGTTCTCCAGGTCGCCCAGATGCTGGCTCTGATAAACGTGCCGTCCCCGCGCCAGCGCAAACGCATTCTTCAAGTGCCCGCCCACGGCCAACAGCGGAGACGCTTCTAAATTCAACCCTGGCGCCAGCTCCACCCCCAGCGGCACAAATCCCCTCGCCCTCCGCATCAACTGCGGCGCACCATCCACCACCGCCGCCACCGAATCGTCGCACCGCTGCAAAATCTCCCGGTCGTGCATCAGGAACGCATCTGCAATCCCGCCCAGCCTCGCCAGCGCCTCATCGTTGTCAATCGCAATCGGCTCCTCGCTCAGGTTTGCTGAAGTCATCACCAGCGCCTTCGCTCGTGCATCCGCAAAAAGCAGATGCTGCAGCGGCGCATAGGGCAAAAACACTCCCAGCCACGGAACCCCCGGCGCAACCCCCTCCGCAATCCCACTTCCCTGCTTTTTTCTTGCCAGCACAATCGGCCGCGCTGCCGTCCGGAGCAGCGCCTCTTCCGCCGCAGTCAGCGCACAGACCACACGCGCGGCCTCCACATCCTTCACCATCACCGCCAGTGGCTTTCCATATCTCCGCTTACGCTCCCTTAGCCGCACCACCGCCGCCTCATTCGCCGCATCCACGCTCAGGTGAAATCCGCCCACTCCCTTGATAGCCACAATCTTCCCCGCCAACAGCAGGTCGATCGTCTGCTCGATGACCGCAAAAGATGAAGGCGCTGCGTTTTCGGAAGTGATTCTTGCCGAACCGGCGGCCGCAAGTAAATCTTGTTGCAAATGTGGCGCAACTGAACTCGTGGCTTTACAGATTTCTCCGCTTGCCTCGATCAGCCAAACGTGCGGCCCACATTCATAGCACGCGTTCGGCTGCGCATGGAACCGCCTGTTCCCCGGATCGTCGTACTCCGCCTGGCAAGCTGCGCACATCCTGAACCGCGCCATCGAAGTTTGCGGGCGGTCGTAGGGAATCCTCCGCGTAATCGTGAAGCGCGGCCCGCAGTTGGTGCAATTCAAAAATGGATACCTGAGCCGCCTGTCCATCGGGTCCAGCAACTCCCGCAAGCAATCCTCGCAAGTCGCCGCGTCCGCCGGAATCCCCGTGCTCACTCGCCCCAAAACTTCGCTGGCAACAATCCTGAAACCCGCTTCCCCGCTCACCGCCAGTTCCCGTTCCACCACTGAATCGATCCGCGCCATCGGAGGCGCCTCTGCGCGCAGCCGCTCCACAAACACCTTCACCCGTTCCGCCGGCCCCTCAACCTCAATCGTTACGCCGTCCGTATCGTTTCCAGTGAACCCCGCCAGCTCTTCTTCCATTGCCAGCCGGTAGACAAACGGCCTGAACCCCACTCCCTGCACCACTCCGCGCACCACGACCCCGCGTCTCAACCTCTGCACCCGCGGCCCGTCTTTTGGATCCATATCGTTCGTCACTCAACAGCCTCACACCGGAAACAACCGCAATCCATAAGCTGAATTGGATCAGTGCGTTTCCCTGCGGAACCCCATCCGTCGACTACCCCATGAAGCAACCATTTGTCCGTTTCTCTCATTCCTAACATGGACAGTCAAGCCGGAACCGGATCCCTTGGGAACCTTCCAGTCTTGAGAGTAAGCCAACCGGCCCAAGCAAAATGCGTGATTGCATTTTTCGGCCTGCAACGCACTGCTCTTACGGTGCGACAAATTTAAGGGAGACTACCAAATGAAAAAACTCATGCTCTTCAGCGTCCTGCTTTTCCTGGCCAATGTTTGCCGGGCAGACTCGCCAACAGAAGCTACCGAAGACCGCCTTCACCATGCCGGAGAAGTGCTCAACGAGATTATGGCCGCCCCTGACAAGGGCATTCCTGAAGAAGTTCTCGACCACGCCCGTTGCGTCGCGGTTGTGCCCCACATGGTCAAGGGAGCGTTCATCTTCGGCGCACAGGGCGGCAGAGGCGTCGCCACCTGCCGCACTGCCCACGGATGGAGCGCACCGGCCTTCTTTAGCATCACCGGCGGTAGCTGGGGCCTGCAAATCGGCGTCGAAGGCATCGACCTGGTCATGATCATCCAAAACGATCGCGGAATGCAGCGTTTGCTCTCCAGCAAGTTCCAAATCGGCGGCGATGCCTCCGCGGCGGCCGGCCCGGTGGGACGCCACGCTTCCGCTGACACCGATTGGAAACTGAACACTGAAATCCTCACCTACTCAAGGTCCAAGGGCCTCTTTGCCGGAATTGATTTGGCCGGCTCTGCCGTTCGCCGCGATGACGATTCCATGCGCGCAACCTACGGCGACGGCGTCTCGACGCGTGCCGTTCTGCGCGGTGAGGTGCCTCCCACCCCGGCCGCGCATGCCTTCCTCGAGGCCGTCCGTGGCGCCAAGGAACAGGCTCGCGCTCGCTAAGTGAAACTATGCCCCATCCATCGGGCGTCTTTGTCTCTGTCCGATGGGTGGGAGCCCCGCGCGAATGAACCGTGCCCGATCCATCGGACGCCTTTGTTTCTGTCCGATGGGTGGGAGCCTCAGCCGCCTTCCACCACTGCTGCTAAGCTTCCACTGTGAACAATCTTCGCAACCCGGGCTTTCCGCGAAGAGGTAGAAGTTCGCAGTTCCCGGCCGCTCTCTTTCTGGCAGGCCTCGCAATCGCTGTCCTTCCCGCCCAGCAGCCCGACCCCGCATCGGTCATTCAGCACGTCGACGCAGCGGCCATGAACAGAGTTCAGAAGCTCGCGGGTTACACCGTGACCGAACACTACGCCGTTTACCGCGGCAAAGATGAAACTCATCCCGCAAGTGAAATGATGGTGAAGACCACCTACCGGCGAGGCGTGGGCAAGAGTTACTCCATTCTTTCTACAAGCGGTTCTGAAATTCTGCGTAAATTCGTCCTGGCCCCGCTCCTGGACGATGAAAAGACCCTCAACCTGCCTGCCAACGTCGAGAAATCCTGGTTTATCTCCGCAAACTACGAAATGAAACTGAAGCCCGGCGGAATCCAGCGTCTTGACGGGCGCGACTGCTTTGCCCTGGACATTACCCCCCGTCACAAGGCTCCCAACATGATCCAGGGAACCCTATGGGTGGATGCCAACGACGGTTCGATCGTCCGGATCGAAGGTGTCGCGTCGCAGAGTCCTTCCATCTTTTCAGGCTCACCGCACATGATGCGCCAGTACAAAAAAATGAGCGGATTCGCCATGGCCACCCATGCCCGCGCCGAATCGAACAGCCCATTTTTCGGCCGCACCGTGCTCACCATCGACTACCGGGACTACCGGCTCCAGCTTGGCTCGGCCAATTAAGCACCTTTCGCTCTGACCCGTCGCGCCCTCCACACTTATTACGCATTCCCAGCCGCCACTTCTGTCCAATTCGCGGCGCTCGCCCGCAAAGATTCTCATCGCCCATTCCCACCGTGGAACAGCGCCCCGCTCCGTTCCACACCGTGGAACCGCTTCCCACGCAAGTGACCGGAGTCACGGATGCACAGCCCCCCTGCCCCATACAAATTAAGCTAGACACAGGGCGGAGCGCCAAGGCGCCACCGTCCTCTCGTTCGATGCCTGAATCAGGGAGGGAATCGTGCCAGCATTCACACCCCCGCCGCTGCCCAGCGACGACAAGCGATGGAAAATCGTGAACGGCACCATGCGCAAGAATGGCTTTGCCCGTTACGCGCTGATTGAGACGCTCCACACCGTGCAGTCCTCGTTCGGTTACCTTGACGACGACTCAATCCGCTTTGTGGCCAATTCCCTGCGCGTCCCGCTGAGCCAGGCCTACGGCGTGGTCACTTTCTATCACTATTTCAGCCTTAAGCCGCCGGGCAAGCACACCCTCACCATCTGCGCCGGCACCGCCTGCTACATCAAGGGGTCTGACAAGCTGGTTGCCGCGGCTGAGCAGCGCCTGGGCATTCCCCAGGGCCAGACCACCAGGGACGGAAACATCAGCCTCATGACCGCCCGATGCGTGGGCGCCTGCAGCCGCGCGCCGGTGGCGCTGTTCGACGGCGAAGTTTCCGGCGAAATGTCCAGCGAACAGATGATCGAGCAGTTGGAAAGGTGGGCCGTGGCATGAACATCGAAGAGCTGGAACAGATAGCCAGGAGCGTCCATCTTGAAAATGCAAAGTACGACTATGAAGTCAACGTGTGCATGGATCTGGCCTGCGCCAGCCAGGGCGCAGGCCAGTTGAAAGACGCGCTGGTCAAGGCGGCCGAGGCTTCCGGAAAAAAGGTTCTCATCCGCCGCACCGGCTGCATGGGCCCCTGCTCCTCCGGCCCGCTGGTCCGCGTGGACCCCCAGGAAACTCACTATCACCATGTGAACGCCGGCCACGCGGAATCCATTGTTGCCGCTCTGGGCGCCGATCCGGTCCCCAGCCTGCAATGCGATCTGAACGACCACTTTGAGAGCCAGGTGCGGGTTGTGCTCGAGAATGCCGGCCACATCGACCCGGAAAAGATCGACGACTATATCTCCCGCGACGGCTACAAGGCGCTGCTCACCGTACTCACTGAGATGACCCCCAACGGGGTTGTTCATCGCATCACAGAGAGCGGCCTGCGCGGCCGCGGCGGCGGCGGCTATCCCACTGGCCTTAAGTGGAGCACCGTAGCCAAAGCTTCCGGCGACGTCAAGTACGTGGTCTGCAATGGCGACGAGGGCGACCCCGGCGCATTCATGGATCGCAGCGTCATGGAAGGCGACCCCCATCGCGTCATTGAGGGCATGGCCATCGCCGCGTACGCAGTAGGCGCCAGCAAGGGTTATATCTACGTCCGCGCCGAATACCCCGTCGCCGTGGCCCGCCTCACGGCCGGCTTGCGCGATGCTCGCCGCCGCGGCCTCCTCGGCAGCGGCATCTGCGGCACTACCTTCAACTTCGACGTCGAGATCCGTCTCGGCGCCGGAGCCTTTGTCTGCGGCGAAGAAACAGCCCTGATCGCCTCCGTCGAAGGCCGCCGCGGCACTCCCAAACCCCGCCCCCCGTATCCGGCCGTAAGCGGCCTGTGGGGCAAGCCCACGCTTATCAATAACGTTGAAACCTACGCCAACATTGCGCCCATCGTCCGCAACGGCGGCGGTTGGTTTGCCGCCATGGGTTCTGAAAGAAGCAAAGGCACCAAGGTCTTCGCCCTCACCGGCAAAATAGCCAATACCGGCCTGGTCGAGGTTCCCATGGGCATCAAGCTCAGGGAAATCATCGAGGTCATCGGCGGCGGCGTTCCCGGCGGCCACACCTTCAAGGCGGTGCAAACCGGCGGGCCCTCCGGCGGTTGCATCCCCGCCGAAATGCTCGACCTCGGCGTCAGTTACGACGCCCTCATGGCGGTCGGCTCCATCATGGGCTCCGGCGGCATGATCGTCATGGACGACACCTCCTGCATGGTCAACGTGGCCCGCTTCTTCATCGAGTTCTGCATGTCCGAATCCTGCGGCAAATGCATTCCCTGCCGCGCGGGAACGGCCCAGATGTTCACCCTCCTCACCCGCATCTGTCACGGCTCAGCAACCATGGACGATCTGGAACTGCTTGAGGATCTCTGCGTCACGGTCAAGGAAACCAGCCTGTGCGGTCTCGGCCAAACCGCGCCCAACCCGGTGCTCAGCACGCTCAAGTACTTCCGCAATGAGTACCTCGAGCACATCGTGCACAAGCGCTGTCCGGCCGGCGTCTGCAACATCGAATCTGCCGTCGAGGTGCTGGCATGAGCGACTCCTCCGAAGTCAAAACACTCATCATCGATGGTCACGAGGTAAGCGGCCGCAGGGGCCAGACCATCCTCGAAGTGGCCAAGGAAAACGACATCCCCATTCCCACCCTCTGCCATCTTGACGGCCTCAGCGACGTGGGCGCATGCCGCCTATGCCTGGTTGAAATCAAGGGCAGCAACAAGCTCCTTCCCGCCTGCGTCGGCTCCATCTTCGAGGGCATGGAGGTCACCACCAATTCTGAGCGGCTCCAGAAGCATCGCCGCACCATCCTCGAGCTGCTCTTTGCCGAACGCAACCACATCTGCTCGGTCTGCGTAGCCAACGGGCATTGCGAGCTGCAAGCGCTGGGCCAGCAACAGGGCCTCACCCACGTCCGCCTGCCCTACCGCAACCCCGAGCTTCTCGTGGACGCCTCGCATGAGCGCTTCACCGCCGACCACAACCGCTGCATCCTCTGCACCCGCTGCGTGCGTGTCTGCGCCGAAATCGAAGGTGCGCACATTTGGGATGTGATGGGCCGCGGCATCAATTCCATGGTCATCACCGACCTGCACCAGGACTGGGGAAGCTCGGCCTGCACTCGCTGCGGCAAGTGCGTTCAGGTGTGCCCAACCGGGGCTCTCTTCGACAAGAGCAAGGTCGGTTCCGACCATCCCAAGTACCCCGATTTCCTGCCCTACCTGAACCTCATGAGGGAAGCGCAATGAGCAAACTGAAACTGGCAACAGTATGGCTGGACGGATGTTCCGGCTGCCACATGTCCTTCCTCGACATGGATGAACGGCTTTTGGCCCTCGCGGAACTCGTGGACCTCGTCTATAGCCCCATCGTGGACGCCAAAGTCTTCCCTGACGAGGTGGATATCGCGCTGGTCGAGGGAGCTGTCGCTTCCGTCGACGACGAAAAGAAGATCCACAGAATTCGCGCCCACACCAAGTCCCTCGTCGCCATGGGCGACTGTGCTGTGGCGGGCAATGTCCCCTCCATGCGCAATCCCATCGGCCCCGAGGCCATTCTGAACCGGGCCTACATTGAGAACGCCACTGCCCAGCAGCAAATCCCATGCGTCGTTGTTCCCAGGCTGCTCCGCGTGGTGCGTCCCGTCCACGAATTCGTAAAGGTGGACCTCTTTCTGCCCGGATGCCCGCCATCGGCCGACACATTTCACTCGGCGCTTATGGCGCTGGTAACCGGTGAGCCGCTCGACGTTTCCGCCCTCACCCGCTTTGGAGCCTGAAAAAGTTGATGCCTTGAAGGGTACGGGCTTCAGCCCGTAAATGAACAGCACGAAATCACCGGGGCTTCAGCCCTGAGGGTATCCAAGATTCGACCCCGAGAAATGCTCACGCTTTCTCAACCACGTCCGGAGATTCACCTATGACCCAGACCATCACCATCGATCCCGTTACCCGCCTCGAAGGCCACGGCAAAATCACCATCCAGCTCAACCCCCAGGGCGAAGTTGAAGACGCGCATTTTCACGTCACCCAGGTGCGCGGCTTTGAGCGCTTCTCCGAGGGCCGTCCGTTTTACGAGATGCCCAGCCTCATGGCCCGCATCTGCGGCATCTGCCCGGTCTCGCATCTCATCGCCTCGGCCAAGGCCTGCGAAGCCATCATGTCTGTCCGCATTCCCCACACTGCCGCGCAACTGCGGCGCATGTTAAACCTGGCGCAGATGGTGCAGTCCCACGCCCTGAGCTTCTTCCATCTCGCCTCGCCCGACCTGTTGCTGGGCATGGAATCCGATCCCCGCACCCGCAACATTTTCGGAGTCGCCGCCGCCAGGCCTGAACTGGGCCGCGCCGGCATCGGCCTGCGCCGCTTCGGCCAGCACATCATCGAGCTTCTCGGCAACAAGCGCATTCATCCCGGCTGGGTCGTTCCCGGCGGCGTCACTGAGCCTTTGGCCCCGGCCAAGCGCGACGAAATTCTGGCCATGCTCCCTGAAGCCTACGCCAACATTGCTCTTGCCCTCGCCGCCTACAAGCAGATCGCCGACACCTTCAAGCCGGAGATCGCCGTCTTCGCCAACTTCCCGTCCAATTACATGAGCCTCATCAACGAAGACGAGTCCATCGAATTCACCGACGGCGCGCTGCGCCTCATCGACTCCAAGGGCGCAATCCTCGACGACGGCATCACCGCCGCCAGGTACCCCGAA
Source organism: Occallatibacter sp. (assembly GCA_050013735.1). Taxonomy (GTDB): domain Bacteria; phylum Acidobacteriota; class Terriglobia; order Terriglobales; family Acidobacteriaceae; genus Telmatobacter. The sequence continues at coordinate 3,069 of JBEKEQ010000023.1, read as the reverse complement.
GTGGTCGGCGAGGCAGTCGAGAATTACAGCTACACCAAGTTCGCCTACTACAAGCCGCTCGGCTATCCCCAGGGCAGCTATCGCGTCGGCCCGCTTGCCCGCCTCAACATCGTCAAGTCCATGGGCACTCCGCAGGCAGAAAAGGAATTGGCCGAGTTCAAGCAACTGGCCAGCGGCCCGGTCGAGAGCTCGTTCCATTACCATCACGCCCGGCTGGTCGAGGTTCTTCACGGCATCGAGAAGATCGAGCAGATTCTCACCGACCCGCTCATCCTCGACAAGCATGTCCGCGCCAGCGCCGGCGTCAACCGTCTTGAAGGCGCCGGCCAGGCAGAAGCACCCCGCGGCACCCTCCACCATCACTACAAGGTCGACGAAAACGGAAAAATCACCTGGGCCAACCTGGTCATCGCCACCGGCCAGAACAACAACGCCATGAACCAGGGCGTCCTTCAAGCCGCAAAGCACTACATCAAAGACGGCAAGTTCACCGAGGGAATTCTCAACCGCGTAGAGGCTGTGGTCCGCACCTTCGATCCCTGCTTAAGCTGCTCCACCCACGCCTTCGGCCAAATGCCGCTGATCCTCTCGCTCCTCAACGCCGACGGCGAGCAAGTCGACCAGCTCGTTCGTTAGCCGGCGCCTCAGTCAAACGGCAAGAACAAGGGGTGCATGCCAAAGCTTGCACCCTTTGTGGTTAACTCGCACCCTTTGCCTTTAAACTGTCTTCCTGAGCGGCCGGAGCGCAGCGGCGAGAGTCGCACGATCCGCGGTTGCCTTTCGAGCCTTCGGCTCAACGAGTCATCCCGGGAACCCAAACATGCCCAAGCCAACCCGCTGTCTCATCCTCGCCTGCGGCAACACCCTGCGCAGCGACGACGGCGTGGGTCCCTGGCTCTCTCAATGGGCTGAAACAAGATTCCGCGACGACCCCACCGTCCAGGTCATAGCCCGCCAGCAATGGACTCCCGACCTGGCCGAAGACATCGCCCACGCCTGCTCCGTCCTCTTTATCGATTCTTCGATCACCTCGGAACCGGGCGTGGTCCAGATGGCCGAAGTTCAGCCTGCCGCAACCACCGAGGGGTTGGCCACTCATCACCTAGGCGCGCCTGAACTTCTCGCGATGGGGCGCGAGCTTTACAATTCCCTGCCCCGCAAAGCGCTGCTGCTCACCATCGGCGCCGCCTCAACGGAACTCGGCGAAACACTCAGCGACACCGTCGCCGCCGCTCTCCCTGAAGCCTGCAATCTGCTCGAAGAGATGGTGATCCACTTCCTCACCCTCCCCGAGCCGTTCAATCCGTCAGCGTAGATACCCCGCCAGCTTGAACGAATACGCGTAATCGCCCTTCAACGGCCCGCGCAATACAATCCGCGTACCGTCGCCCTGCACCTTCGCCCCAAGCTCCGCTGCATCGCCCAACTCAACAATCGGCACGCCCGGCTTAGCGGGAACATCCGGCATCGTGATCGTCTGCGCCTTCGGCTTTCCCAGCACCGTCACATACAAATCCGCGCCCTTGCGCGTAAACCGCAGGTCGTCGCCCTCCGCGCTCTTACCCGTTGCCTGCGTCCAAGGCGTCGTATCGAAAATCGCCTCGCCGTTCTGCTTCAGCCACGCGCCCAGCGCCTTCAGCCGTTCCATCTGCACCGGCGGAATTGTCCCGTCGGCCTCAGGCCCCACGTCCAGCAACAAGTTTCCGTTCTTGCTCACAATGTCCACCAGCAGCGCAATCAGCTCTCCCGGAGCAATCGTCTCCGCTTCGCCCTCGGCGCGGTTATACCCAAACGACCGCCCCAGTCCGCGGCATTCTTCCCACTTTTTCTTGCTGATCTTGTCCAGCTTCTGGTACTCGGGCGAATTAAAGTCGGAGTGCTTCACGCCGAATCGGTCGTCGATCACCCCATCCGGAATCGCGTTGTAGTAATCGGCCATCACTTCCAGCGCCTTGCCCGTCTTCGGCCAGTCAATATCGTTCCACAACACCGCCGGATGATAGCGCGCAATCAGCTCGTGAATCTGCGCGTTCGCATAGTCGCCATACGCCTGGGTCTCCGGCTTCACCGTCTCATAATCGGCGTTGGTCTCAATCGGCCCGGTGTTAAACGTCCAGTCGTACCCGCCAGAGTAGTAAAGCCCCATCCGCATTCCCTGTTTCGTTACCGCGGCCGTCAACTCGCCCACAATGTCCCGTTCCGCGTGCCGCGCGTTCATCGGCAATGTCTCGCTCGGATTCAGCGTCGTGCTCGGCCACAGCGCAAAACCCTCGTGGTGCTTGCTGGTCAGCACCACGTAGCGCGCCCCCGCCTCGCGAAAAATCGTCGCCCACTCCTCTGGATTCCACTTTTTGTTCTCTTTGTTGAAGATCGGCGCAAAGCTGTAATAGCTGAAGTCCGCTCCGTAGTGTTCCCGATGGTAAGCTTCGGTCGGCGAGCCGGGAATGCGCATCACGTTCAGGTACCACTCCGCGTACGGATTGTCTTTGATGTAATCGATCGACTCGAAGTCGTGGCTGGGGTGCGAGAGCGGCGCCCATCCCGGCACCGAGTACAGCCCGTAGTGAATAAAAATTCCCAGCTTCGCCCCCGCATGCCACTCCGGCAACGGATGCCTGTTCAGCGACTCCAGCGTCGCCTCGTACGTCACCGGCGCCTGCGCCGCGCAAACACCGCAGACAGATAAGAGGCCTGTCAGTACCAACCCCAAAGAAACGTGCTTTCCACTCATGCCCAACCCCTTTCGCGGGTCTGGATTCGAAAGTCTGCAAAAACCCTCGAACTTGTCCACACCGAATCATAGTCGCCATGCCCCGCTCTGCCAATCTCGCCAACTGCGCTCGACGTTAAAATCGTGTCTCGCCTCAAACGAAGCGTACAAGCTTGCCCAAAAAGACAGCGGGGACGCACCGTAGTGCGTCCCCGCCAATCGCCTGCTTCATGCTCAGAAATCTGTTTTTGGCTTGGCAGCTAGAACGCGCCCACCGTCTGCCGCAAACTATACGAGCTCAGCGTCTTGATGTAATTGCCGCGATCGTACGGCGATGTGTCTGGAACCGACCGCCGGCT
>JBEKEQ010000022.1:0-40200 GCA_050013735.1 Occallatibacter sp. | reverse complement strand
AAGGATTGAAAGCGAGCATGCAGAGGGAACTCCTCATGCTCTCGATCTTTTTTTTTCTTTTTCCGGCCTGGGCGGCCGCTCTCGACCCATCCCACCGAATCTCACAGTATGGACACTCATCGTGGAAAATTCAGGACGGAAATTTCGGTGGCCAGCCAGTCTCGGTTACACAAACAACGGATGGGTACCTCTGGGTAGGAACCTCCAATGGGGTGTTTCGATTCGATGGCGTGCAGTTTGTTCCCTGGACTTCGTTGTCGGGCGACAAGTTGCCATCAAACGATGTGCATGCGGTGCTGGGCGCAAGGGACGGAAGCCTATGGATCGCAACCGGGAACGGCGTGCTGCGGTGGGGAAACCAGCGCTCGACCCGGTATCTGGATGGGCATGAATTGAATGCTATCGTGGAAGACGAAAAAGGTACGATTTGGGTTACCAGGTCCGGGTCGGGCCCTCGCGCCCAGCCCATTTGCCGCATCAACGGCGCCGACGTTCATTGTTTCAGCTACGGAACCGGCTATGCAGCCTCGCTCACCGCCGCGGTAGGTCTCGCGGAGGACACTTCAGGCAATCTTTGGATTGGTCACGACACGGCAGTCGTCCGCTGGAACTCCGCACCAACGAAAATCTATCGGCCTGCGGCTTTGCGATCGCATCAGGGAACTGGTGGCGTGGCGGCCATTGCAGTCGCGCCCGACGGCTCTGTCTGGGTTGGAGTGGCCGCTTCCGGGCATGGAGGAGGGCTGCAACACATTTTGGACGGCGTCATGAAGCCGTTTGCGGTTCCAAAACTCAATGGCGAAACCCTGGAAGTTGCATCCCTTCTGATCGATAGCCAGGGCAATCTGTGGGTCGGAACCGGCAATCAGGGCCTCTACAGAATCCACGGGAGTGACGTCGATCATTTCGGGAGTGCGGATGGCTTGTCGGGCGACTGGGTAAACAAAATGTTCGAGGACCGAGAAGGTAATTTGTGGTTAGCCAACTCGAACGGCCTGGATATGTTGCGCGACCTCCGAGTTACCACTTTTACCAAGCGCGAAGGGCTCAGCGAAGACGGTGTCGAGTCCGTTCTTGCCGCAAGGGACGGCACCGTCTGGATCGGATCGAACCACCTGCAGGCTCTGGTCCAGGGCGGCATTTCGCCTGACCTGGGAAAGAGCCTGCCTGGAAATTATGTGACCTCTCTCCTCGAAGATCACTCGGGGCGTTTATGGGTGGGAATGAATGACACTCTATGGGTCCACGAAGGGGGGAACAAGAACGGGACGTTCCATCAGATCAAGAGAAAAGATGGCCGCGCAATCGGAACGGTCCGCGGCCTGGCGGAAGATTCCAAGCACAACATCTGGGTCCAGACCAACGGTCCACCCGCGACGCTCCTCCGATTGCAGGATCTGAGAATTCAGGAGGAATTGAAGGAGCCCCCGCTGCCGCGAGCCTTTAAGTTGGCGTCCGATCCCGAGACCGGGATATGGCTGGGCCTGGTGCATGGCAACCTGGCGCGCCTCAAATCAGGTAAGACCGAGATCATCAGCTTTGGCGATTCTCCCCAGGACACCATCCAAGCGCTCTTCGCGGCGCCCGACGGCTCGATCTTGGGAGCCACCGAATACGGAGTCGTGGGATGGAAGAATGGGAAGCAGAAAACTCTCACCGTCCGCAACGGCCTGCCTTGTGACGGGCTCTACACGATCATTGCGGACGACCAGCACAATCTGTGGCTTTACGCCGAATGCGGTCTGATCGAAATTCCAAAAGAGGATGTGCAGCGTTGGTGGCAAGAAACAGAGCCCAAGGTGAGGTTCAGGCTCTTCGACACGCTTGACGGAGTACAGGCAGGGTTGAGCCACTTCAGTGGGAGCTCAAAAGCGCCTGACGGGCGACTTTGGTTTGCCAACAACAGCGTGGCGCAGACGATCGACCCCGCGCATTTGACCGGCAATACCGTGCCGCCGCCGGTGCATATCAATGGCATCGTTGCGGATCGAACGAGCTTTCCACTGCTGGAGGCTCTCAGATTGCCTGCGCTTACCCGCGACCTTGAAATTGACTACACGGCACTCAGCTTCACTGCGCCGAAAAAGGTTTTGTTTCGCTACATGCTTGAGGGGCACGACGCAGGCTGGCAGGAACCGGGCACGCGGCGTGAGGCTTTTTATAACGATCTTCCTCCAAAGAAGTATCGTTTCCGCGTGATCGCGTGTAATAACGATGGCGTGTGGAACGAAACTGGAGCATCGCTGGATTTTTCCATCCTGCCGGCGTATTACCAAACGGGCTGGTTTCGCGCTTTGTGCGGGGCAGCGCTTCTTCTTTTGCTGTGGGCTTTGTACCAGCTCCGTCTTCAGCAGTTGCGGCATCAATTCACAATCGGGACGGAGGCGCGTGTCAACGAGCGAACGCGCATTGCGAGAGAACTGCATGACACCCTGCTGCAGAGCTTTCAAGGAGCGGCTTTTCAATTTCAGGCGGCTCGCAAACTCCTGCTCCGCAATGCGGACAACGCGATGACGGTGGTTGATGAGGCGATTCATGCGGCGGAAGAAGGCATTGCGGAGGGCCGTGCGGCGATTCGCGACCTGCGCCCGGAACCTGCCGCCGAGCGCGATCTTCCAGAATTGCTCAAGGCGGCCGGCGATGAATTGGCCGGTGCTCACGAGGCAGACAGGCTGCGTGCGAGCTTCGATGTAATCGTCGAAGGCAAGCCTCAGGCTTTGCCGTCGATGCTGCAGGATGAGGTTTTTAGAGTTTCGCGCGAGGTGCTGCGGAATGCATTTGCGCACGCTGCCGCCAGCCACGTCGAAGTGGAGATCCGCTATGATCAGGATCAGTTTCAAGTGCGTATCCGCGATGACGGCAAAGGGGTCGACCCGAAGATTCTTGAAACCGGCGGACGGCCTGGGCACTTTGGCATCCCCGGCATGCGCGAGCGCGCTCAGCGAATTGGGGCACAACTGGCGTTTTGGAGCGAAGCGGGCGCGGGCACCGAGGTGCAACTCACTGTTCCTGGCGGCCTAGCCTACAAGAAACATCGGGGCGGCCGTCGATTCCGATTGTTCCGCAGGGCAGGCAGCGATGACTAGCATTCCTAACACGATCAGAATTCTGGCGGTAGACGACCACGCTCTCCTCCGCAAAGGCCTTGCCGCTGTGATCAATGCAGAGCCTGACTTGAAGTTGGTGGCGGAAGCCTCAAATGGAGAAGAGGCGATCGAACGGTTTCGCGCACATCGCCCCGACGTGACCCTGATGGATCTTCAAATGCCTGGCCTGAATGGGATCGAGGCTTTGACCCGTATCCTGGCTGAATTCCCCGATGCACGCATCATCGTCCTCACCACTTATAGCGGCGATGTTCAGGTGCTGCGCGCCCTGCGCGCCGGCGCACGGGCTTATCTATTGAAGGGCAACGATCGGGAACTCATCGAGACGATTCATGCGGTGATCCGGGGCCAAAAGAGGATACCGCCGGAAGTGGCGGCTGAGCTGGCTGAACACGCCACAGACGATCAGTTGACTGAGCGGGAAATTGAGGTGCTGAAGCTGATTGCGGCTGGGAATTCAAACAAACAGATCGCCGGACTGCTGTTTATTGCGGAGGCAACCGTGAAGAGCCGCGTCACCAACATCCTTTCGAAGCTGAGCGCCAGCGATCGGGCTCATGCTGTCACAATCGGCCTTAAGCGCGGAATTATTGAGATTTAATCACCCAAAAGTAGGATCGCGGTTCAGAGGTTCAGGCGTTCCAATGCCGGTTGCGATTGCGGTATCCTCCCTCAGGGTGTGTGCTTGCAACGACTCTTCTCGACGTTCGCAAATGGCTGGCCCGGCTTCGGGCTTTTCATTCAACGATTGGTTTTGGGCATTGCTCTGCTTTATCACGGGATGGCTCTGCTCTGGGCGGTTCCCGCGGGTGGGCAAGTTATACCGGAATTGATCGGCAGTGTCCTGGGCTTGTTTATCCTCGCAGGCTTATGGACTCCCGCTGTGGGGGCGCTGATCGCAGCCGTGCAGGTGTGGATCGTGCTGACCGGCGCCGGCGATGAGTCGACGGCACTGATTCTCGCTGCCCTTGGCGGCACGCTGGCGATGATCGGCCCCGGCGCCTGGTCGATGGATGCCCGCCTTTTCGGAAGAAAGCATATCGCTGGTTGATTTAAAGCTGCCTGCCGCAATCGATCTCCACCAAAAGTAGGAAAATCGGGCACCCCATAAGATGAATAACATTCCCTCGATCTGAGGTTGTCAGCGCTCTTGCCAGGGTCGGATAGTGAGTTTCGTAGTTCGATGCGTTTCCCCTTCCCAGTAGTCGATTCAGAAAGCGCATTTCACGAATCCTCAACCAAAGAATCCCGTCCTTCATCCACCGGAGGTCCATATGTCTGACGCGAGTGTAATCAACCACTGCGAGCAAGTCATCCCAGCGAGCTTCGACCTGATGGTCTCAAACAAGCAGTCTGCATTTCATCGATCGGTGCAAAATACGCTTTGCCGTCAGTTCGAGGAAAGCAAGGTGAAGTGTTCGAACGAGCGCGTCAACTATGAGAAGCTTAGCCGGGAGCCTGGGGTGACTGCGAATCAGCCGGCTCTCGGGCTGCGGCAGGCAATGCGACTGGATGAACGAAAATGGGTTGAAGATGAAATTGAGCGGCGCGTCGCGGAGCGCACGAGAGAGCTGGCGAAGGCCAACGCGGAGTTGCAGCTCCAGGCCGGGCTTCTGCAGCATCTTCCCGTATCCGCCTGGACGCTGAAGCCTGATGGGACGCCGGATTTCGTCAATCAGGTCTGGCTCGATTTTGCCGGCCAGACTCTCGAGTTTGTCCGCTCGCATCCTGAAGCCTGGATGACCGCTGTGCACCCCGAAGATCGCGAAGCAGCATCGCGGGCCTTTTGGGAGGGAGTGCGCTCGGGACAGGGATTTGCCATGGAAACCCGCTCTCTTCGCGCTCAGGATGGGACCTATCGCTGGCATCTCAATCAAGCCGTGGTCCTGCGCGATGCACAAGGAAACGTTCTCAAATTCGTTGGTACGACCACCGACATCGACGACCAGAAGCGCGCGGAAGAGGAGTTGCAGCGCAAAGAGGCCTTTTTGGCAGACGGCCAACGCTTGAGTTCGACCGGCAGTTTTTTCTGGCGTTTGCACCCAGGCGAATTCGTATTTTCAGAGGAGGCATGCCGCGTCTATGAGTTTCAACCTGATGCGCCAGTGACGCTCGAGCAGATTGTCAGCAGAGTCCATCCGGATGATATGGCGCTGATGTCAGAAAGAATGATTCCTTCGCGAACGAGCGGCGGAAACCATGATTACGAGTTTCGGCTGCGTATGCCAGATGGGAGGGTCAAGTATGTACACGCGGTTTCTCGCGCGACCAGCCACCCCGACGGCCGGCTTGAGTGCATGGGCGCAATTCAAGATGTTACCGAGCAGCGGCTCGCAGAGGAAGCACTGAGCAAGCTTCGATCGGAATTAGCGCATATGGCAAGGGTCACAAGCCTCGGCGCCCTGACTGCTTCCATTGCCCACGAAGTGAATCAACCGCTTGCGGGAGTCGTCACCAACGCCAACACCTGTCTGCGCGCGCTATCCGCGGATCCCCCCAATGTTGACTATGCGCGCGAAGCGGCGCGGCGCGCGATTCGCGATGGCAACCGGGCGTCGGAGGTGATCGTGCGATTGCGCGCTCTCTTCAGCAAGAAGCAGGCCACGGCCGGCAGCGTTGACTTGAATGACGCTGCACGCGAGGTGATTGCGCTTTGTTCCGATGAGCTTCAGAGGAACCGGGTGACCGTGCGGCGGGAGTTTGCCGGCGGCCTTCGGCCCGTTACGGTTGATCGCATTCAGCTTCAACAGGTGATTTTCAATCTGGTGCGGAATGCATCGGACGCAATGAGCGGCGTCGATGATCGTCCCAGGGTGTTGCTCGTCCGAACCTGTGCTGGCGAAGGCGATTGCGTGCGCTTGACGGTGCAGGATACGGGCGTGGGCATCACCCAGCAGGAAACGGAGAGGCTCTTCGACGCCTTTTACACCACCAAGAGCGACGGGATGGGAATGGGCTTGTCTATCAGCCGCTCGATCATCGAGAGCCATAGCGGCCGCCTGTGGGCCACGCGCAACAATGGTCCCGGAGCTGCATTCTCATTTTCCATCCCTTGCGCTCAAGAAAGTTCGACGAGCAAAGGCTGCTTTCCACTGTGCCTGTCCGATGCAGCTCTGGTCGCCCAATGACGGTGGGCACTAATCCCGGCCTCGCTTGCCCGCCTCACTCATCGCCATCCGCGGCTGCTGGTCGTGGATGAGAAGCTCAGAGATGCACTCCCGCAACGTATCTAAGTGGCCTTGCCAGTCTGCTTCGATTCTCCGCTCCCATTGAGCGCTTCGTGGTTTTTGGGCGGATGCTCTTTTTGAGCGCCTGGTGGACGGCCCCATGACTTCAGCGAATGCTCGACTGGCATGAAATTGATGTGGGTTAGTGGCCATAACAACCTCCAATACGGATGGTTTATCGTTCCCATAATTCGTATCAACCGAACGGGCGCAGCCCAACGCGCGAACCGAAAAGCTGGACGTGTCAGCCCCGAGGCGGGCACGGATTGTGCCTACGCGGAATCGATCGTGGCCCCAATGTGCCTCTTCACGACCTCTTCGATCTGCGGCTCGGTCAAAGCGGAGAGATCCACGGTCTCAATGGCGACAATTCGCTGAAATTGTTCGGGATGATGAGATTTGAGATACTCCGCCAGGAACCCGGCCGCATTGCTTTTCCCCGTTCCATGTCCGATGAGGACGATCTCTTCGGCGGGTACAAGGTCCTTGGCGATCTCCTCGTAGTACGAGTCTTCCTCGGGAACGCGCTCGCCTATGTAGTGAGCCTCCTTGCGGTGGATCAAATGACGGTGAAATCCGAAGGGATCGTACGGTTTGACGCCGGCCTCGCCTTGAGACCTGCTGTCACCCAGATCGTGAAGAACATGAGCAACATGATGGTCGATGATTACGACCATTCGTCCGACGTGCGATCGCTTTGCGGGCGCCGCGGGACCGGCCTCTTTAAGAAACCTGCGTAACCGCGATATTTCGTCCACCGCGAGATTATGACTGCTGGGGCGCTTGAAAAAGCATCTTTGCGAGCCAACCGCGAAGATAAACTCGTCGTTTCCCTGTGGCTGTGCCTCGCCGATATGCCCAATCAAATCAACCACTGAGCTCCAGGTTACGTTTCGAGGCAGTTTGCCGGCGACAAGACTCTCAAGCAGTTCTTTATGGTCGCGACGTAAAGGCTGATTCATCGCTCGACTGGCCCTCCCTTTGAAAAAATCACGCTCCAGCTTGCTCACCGTCTCGGCCCTGCCGCCGCGTCGGTTCTCATTAAGCCAGACACGAAGAAGAGAGTCTATTAGACAAAGGTATAGGCGAATACTTTGGTATCGGTGAAAGAGACCCGTGCGGCTCGAGCTATGAGTGGCGGCTGTCGGTCTGGTGATGGCGGCCCAAGGCGGAGGTGAAGACTGCTCAGCTTGACACCAAGGTATCGATCCATACTTTTGTCCAGTTGATTCCTCTCGTCACCTCTGGTTCAATCAGCTATCCGGTCGAATCTGAGCGGGTGGCGCGCGAGCGTGGCGTACTGTTTGGTGAGTGGATCAATGCCTTCTGCATCAAAGTTACCGGCGCAAGTCAATTCCGGCGGGGGCCTTCGACTGCTTTCGCGTGTTGACCTTCCTGTGGACACTGTTGAACTGGCACGCTACTTGGTTGGCAAGGTCATTGTTCACGACACAGCCAACGGCAGGCTAAGCGGACGCATTGTCGAAACGGAGGCTTATCCCGTTGGCGACGCGGCAGGGCATGCTTTTCGGGGCAAGACACGGCGCAACAGCACTCTTTTCCTTGAACGAGGATATGCGTACGTCTATCTTGCTTATGGCGTGTCGTTTTTATTGAATGTGACAAGCGAAAAAGCTGGAGTTGGTGCGGGAGTCTTGTTACGCTCCATTGAGCCCCTTGACGGTTTCGAATTCACGGATGGCCAGCGTCGAGGGAAACGACAGCTCGATATTGGCAGGGGGCCGGGGCGATTGACCCAGGCACTGAAGGTTGACCTGAGCGACGATGGATTGGACCTGTGCAGTGCGGATTCTTCTCTTTGGCTGGCTCGGTCTGCGCGCAAGGCTGGCGCCATCGGCAAAAGCGTGCGAATCGGTCTGACTCGCGAAACGGACCGCTTATTGCGCTTTTACGAACGCGGCAATGAGCACATCAGCGGGCCGAAAAGATTGCTGAAAGAATGAAGCGATTGAAATCGTTAACTTGTTTTTGCGCTGATGCTGAGCCGGGCCGCAAGCTGGCGAGGTAGAAGACGAATCAAACCCGCACCAACTGCCGAAGTAACGGTTTTCTGAGGCTATGTCTTCCCATTCACAAACAACTTTCATTGGCCTGACCGACGTTATTTCCACTTCGCTTGACGTTGTCTTCTGTGGAATTAATCCTGGAATGCGGTCTGCCGCAGTGGGACTCCACTTCGCCAATCGGACCAATCGCTTTTGGCGCGTGCTTCATCTCGCAGGCTTTACCGACCGGCAACTAGAACCGGAGGACGCAGGGCTCTTGCTCAATTTTGGTTGTGGGATCACCTCTGCTGTTGCTCGCCCCACGGTAAGCGCGACAGACCTCAGTCGAGCTGATTACATCGCTGCGCTGCCTGCATTCGAGCGCAAGATCGCAAAGTACAGGCCCAGGTAGCTGGCATTTTTGGGCAAGCCGGCGTGTTCAGTGTTTCTGAACCAGAACGACCTATCGTGGGGATTGCAGCCGACTACGCTGCGCGGAGTTGCGGTTTGGGTATTGCCCAGTCCAAGCGGCCTGAACCGCGCATTCAACATTGGCAAATTGACAGCCGCTTATAGAGAGCTATTCGAGGAAGTGGCTCTTCACGGTCGATAGTTGAAGCGCATACAGCTATTCGGCAGGCGCATTCTCTTGAAGCTCATTTCGTTGCGAGTAGCCTCTGCAAGATCACGGCTTCATTGTGCTGCTGATCTTTCGCGCCGTAAACCAGCGTAACAGGGCCTTTCGCCGCCTCTTGTTTTAAGAGCGAGACCTGTTCTTTGTTCCTTTTAAGCTCCTCAAGGTAGCGCGACTGAAACCCCGCCCACTTGCCTGGATCGTGCGCAAACCACTTTCGAAGTTCCGTGCTTGGCGCCACGTCCTTCAGCCAAAGGTCGATCTTCGCCCTCTCTTTTGTCAGGCCTCGCGGCCAAAGCCGATCCACCAGAATCCGCGTTCCGTCCTCTTTGTCCGGCTCCGCATAAGCCCGTTTTATCCGAATATTTTCCATAGGCTTGCTTGCCCGTACCCTCTCGAATCACGCGCGCAACTGTCTCCGGGGATCTTGCTTAAATCGCGATGCACGTCGCGCAATTGCGCGGCGCTGAGTCTGAACTGACCCGAATCCAATGCTTCCCGGCCATTAGACCAGAATCGCAGCGGCGAATCTATTGGACGATGGTATCGATCTTTGCTTTTTATCGATAGGCCCAGCGATCGATCTTGGATGGTTCACCGAGGGCAGGTTTTTGGGCCGGACTGGGATTCGCCAATCTGAGGATGTCTGCATTTGCAAGCGGCCCATTTTGTTGGAGCGGGAGACCGGGATCGAACCGGCGACATTCAGCTTGGGAAGCTGACGTTCTGCCACTGAACTACTCCCGCCCTTTAAAGTCAATCACTTGCGTGATTGGCTGTGGTTTATTCTCCATCCCGCCGCGAGGTCGGTGGAAAACCAACGAAGAGACCGCTATTTCAAGCCGTTGTCGCGGCAGCGTGGAATGGTAAATCTGTCGATCACCTAGCGTCCTGTCTATAAAGTTCACAACGTAAAATGACCCGTCATGCTGAGCGAACGGAGCCCAAACGCTTCTCAATTTGGGGGTGGTGAGTTGAAGGATCCGCGTTTGTGGTCGAGGTACATGCAAAGAACTCTGGAGACGTGGCACTAGGCCAACCTCAAACAGTATCGCTCAGTGAAGTTCAAATGGCAATTTGCCCCGGCAGTGAATGTCCAGGGTAAACGCGAGCACCAATCGCGTCCCGATCGGCAGCAAACCGGAGTTGTGAATGGGGGAGGGACCGTCGGCCGCGTGAACGTGGGGGAGGGAACCGCTGCCGCCGTTTCGTATAATTTAGTCACTATGAAAGCCATTGCCGCAGTGATTGTTTTGTGTGTGAGCCTTCTCGTCAACGCCCAAACCCCGGCTGCCAAAAGCGCTGCCGCGAAAACCGGCGCCGGTCACAGCGCTGCCGGCCCGCGCCCCTCGCTGCTCGACCCGGCATCACTCAAGGCCAAGGCGCCCGCGGTCTTCAAGGCAAGGTTCACCACCACCGCCGGCGACTTCGTGGTCGAAGTGCATCGCGAGTGGGCGCCGCTCGGCGCAGACCGCTTTTACAACCTGGTTCGGTACGGCTACTTCACCAACGCGGCGTTTTTTCGCGTGGTTCCCGGGTTTGTTGTGCAGTTCGGCCTGAGCGCCGACCCCGCCGTCAACAAGGTTTGGAAGGACGCCAAGATCCAGGATGATCCTGTCGTTCAAAGCAATAAGCGCGGAAACCTGGTGTTCGCCACCGCCGGCCCCAACACCCGCACCACGCAGCTTTTTATCAACTATGCTGACAACGGTCGCCTCGACGGCATGGGTTTCGCCCCCTTCGGGAGCGTTGTTGAAGGCATGGACGTGGTGGACAAAATACATTCTGCTTACGGCGAAATGCCGCGCCAGGACTTGATCACCGAACAGGGCGACACCTACCTGAAAGCTAATTTTCCTGCCATCGATAAAATCAAGCTAGTTCGCATCGAGCCGGCGGTTGCGCCCGCGGCGCATACCCCGGCAAAGACGAAACCTGCTGCCAAGCCTTAGCCGCCCGCCGGGTCGGCTCAACAGCCGGTCCGGCGGGTGCGTCACAACAGCCTGTGCTCCTGCATCGAGTGAGCGCTCTTAAGGGATGCGGCGCGCCGCGCGGTGTGCGCATCCCCATCTTTCCGCTTTACTGCTTCACTTCAAGGTTATCGAATTGGATCCGGTTCCATTCGGTCCCCAGGGCAAACATTCCGTGCGTGTGCGTGGAATTGTCCACCGTGGCCAACGGCTTGCCATCCAGCGAAGCCACGATCTCCGCGCCGCGGAAGCGCAGCTGCAGCCGATGCCATTGGCTGCGATCGAGGCCGGCAACACCGGCTGCCAGCGTGACCACCGGCTTCTTAAACTGCGCGGACAGCAGCTCCCAGCCTCCGTCGGGTTTCACGCGCAGTATGTATCCGCTCGGCCAGAGCGCCTTTCCGTCCTGGAAAACATCCGCGGAGTCGATGCGGCCCATGACAACCGCCGGCGCCGATGTGAGAAAGCGAACATCGGCAGCCACGGCATAGTCCGTCCAGTCTAAATCCCCGGCCAGCGTGAACGGATCCGGCAATGGACCCCACGGAATCGGCTTGTTTGTAATGACCTGCTCAAGGCATTGGCCAGGCCGATCGACGCAAGATTGAATTTCAAATGCGCCGTCCTGGTCGGAAAGATACTTCGGCGTGTGGCCCACCTCGGTTTTTTCAAAGTCATCCGCGTAGGGGAATGGAAACGTCGCTTCAGCCGGAGGCTCGGCCGCGCCTTTGCCCTGGCCTGTGGTCGTCGTCAATGAATAAAGCGAATCGGCGTCGAACGTGTAACTAAATCCGCCGCTCTCTGGCTTTACTACGGCCACCTGTTCAAAGGTGCGGGAGTTATTTGTCTCCCAGATATGAACCTCCGTCGCGGCCAGCCCACCGGCCAGCTGGAACGACACGGTCTGCTGGCTCTTCGCATCAATTGTCTCGAGGATTACGCTCCAGTTCTTTCTGTCAGTGGAGCGCAAAGCCACATAACTCCCTTTTTCGGAAAGATAACCGGACGCCGAATCGAGATACTGCCATCCCGGCTGCGCAAATTGAGTGGTATGGGCAGTGGCCCAAATGGTTCCTTGAACGTGATAGAAGCCAGACCACGGCGTATTTGCATACATCAGTCCGGAGTTAGGAGCGGCTAAATTGTCATAATAAGAGGTAATAGGGCTCCATATCTCGGTCGATGTTAGCGAGCCCTGCAGATAATTCTGGTTGTACAGATGCGCAAGAATGCGTCCTCCCACGGCCCATTCGCGGCTCACAAATGGACCGCCTCCACCGTTCGGCTGGTCTTCGCTTGACCACAGCGGCTTACCTGTCTGCCGGGCCGCGTCCGTCGTCGTGACTTTGCCGTCCCTGTGCGGATAGTGCGCGCCGATCACGGCAATTGCCGCGTTTAGCTCCGGATCCTTCAATATCTCGCCGGCGATGGACCATTCCCCAGCGCCCTCGCCGGGGTACATATCGCAACAAATGATCCTGGTATCAAGGTGGTCGGCCTTCAGCCGCCGGTTGAGCTCCTTGATGTAAGCAACATCGAAGACTTTCTCGTTCCAAAGTCCGGCATAGCTGATATGCAAAGAGTAATCGCGCTTTGCCGTCCGGATAAAGTCGGCAACATACTTGGCCATCTCCGGCGTATAAAGCGTGTTTTGCCCCACCCATCCCGGCGCACCCCAGGGAAGAATCTCCAGCACAATATTTGGGTTTCGCTTGTGCGCTTCGGCCATCAGCCACCACTCATACCCTCGCGCCGAGTTATGATCCTTGGGTGAACGCATGTGACTCGGTTCGGAACCGTCGGTCGAGTTTACGTCCCCGCCTATCTCCACCTTCAGGTGCTGCAGCGCCGCGCCGTAACCCGGCTCGAAGAGATAATCGAGAATCTGGCTCCGCTGCGGCTCGGGATAGTCAATGAGCAGCCGCGACGAAGCCCCCGCGCTGGCGGCTCCCAGCCCGTCAAAGACGCGGCCTTTGCTGTTGCCGTCCAAAACCACGTTCGTTTGCTGGCCGACCGCTGATACGGCTGAGAAGCCGAGCGTCAATCCAAAAACAACAAGTGCAGTTACCGCTTTCCGCCTGCCTGCCTCAATTCGATTAAGTAAATCATGACGTACACGCATCGTCGTTCTCCTATAACTTCCCGGTTCGCAAGTGTATCTCAATCTCTTCCAGGGTCTTGCCCTTTGTTTCCGGCAGGCGAAAATAGATCAACAGCAAACCGCCCAGACAAATTGCTCCATACGTCCAAAACGTTCCGGCCGCTCCAAGCGCCGCGTTTAACAACGGAAATGTGTAAGTGAGCACAAAGCATGCCGTCCACAGTGCGGAAACCGCAATGGACATGGCGCTGCTTCGAATGCGGTTGGGAAAAATTTCTGCAATCACCACCCACACCACCGGCGCCAGCGACATGGTGTAACACGCAATGGCCGCAAGAACCAGCGCCAGCATGGGTGTGCCCTGCATGTGCAACCGGTAGAACGCGCCCAGAACGGTGTAGACCACCACCAGCCCGGAGACGCCGATGAGCAGCAGAAAACGCCTGCCAAACCGATCGACGGCCGCCATCGCAATCAGCGTGAACACCACGCTCACCGCGCCTGTGACCACAATGTTGAAGAGAATGTCGGAGACCTGGTATCCGGCCGCTGCAAAAATCTCCTGGGCGTAGTTATAGATCACGTTGATGCCGCACCACTGTTGCAGAACCGCTAGACCCACGCCCAGCAAAAGCACTCTTGTCATGCCCGGCGCGGATAACTCCGCAAGAACGGAACGCTGCGGCTGCGCCTCGCTTGCCGCCGCAAAGTCCTCCATCACCTGCTCTGCGTATGCGCTTCCGCCCAGACGCTCCAGCACCCGCAGCGCTTGCCGGTTGCGCCCTTTTGCGGCCAGCCAGCGTGGGCTCTCAGGAATAAAGAACGTCGATATCAAAAATAAGGCTGAAGGAATTGCGGTTACCGCAAACATCCATCGCCATCCCCATTGGCCGTTCCACGACACAAGAATCTGGTGCGCCGTGGCTCCCGGGGGCACCGGCCTGGCGATGAGCCAATTCATCACCTGCGCCAGCAAAACGCCGCACACGATGGCCAACTGGTTCAGCGAAATGAGCCGTCCGCGCAGGTGCGCCGGAGAAATTTCCGAGATGTACATGGGCGAGATGCTTGAGGCGAGACCGATCGCATATCCGCCCAGCATTCTCCACGCTACGAAGCCAGTGAAGTTCGCCGCCAATCCCGTTCCCAGCGACGAAATGGCAAACACCAGCGCGGCAAGCGTCAGCAGCCGCTTTCTGCCAAACCGGTTGCCCAACGCCCCTGAGAAGACGGCGCCCACCAGGCAGCCGATTAGCGCGCAGCTCATCGCCCACCCTTCTATCGAAGGCGAATCAAGCTGAAAATAGCGCTCATAAAAAGGCTTTGCTCCGCCAATGACCACCCAGTCATAGCCGAACAAAAGGCCGCCCAGCGCGCCCGCCGCACAAGCCAGCCACAAATAAGCGGAGCGAAAGTTTGCGCTGTTGTCAGCGCTTGCCGCGGATGCGGGGAGGGACGGAATCGTCATGCTGGATGCGCCTCAAACTCTGCCGGCGTTGCCTTGCAGTTTAGCTTGCCCCAGTCGAGCATCGCGGCCGCTTCCGTCAACAGAAAGGTAGGTGAATTGGTCGGAATGATTATAATCGGTAGCGCGAGCGTTGCGGTGCCGTTGCTCACACGCTAAATCGCCGGAGGAAATTGTGAATTCGAAAGTCCTTGCATCCCTATTGCTGCTTGCCTTTTGCAGCCTGCCCTTTGCCGCACATGCCCAGGCCGCCGCGCCCGCCTTTGCGCTGCATGACGGTGACCGCGTTACTTTTTACGGCGACAGCATCACCGAGCAGCGCGAGTATACAGAAGACGTAGAGCTGTACGTGATCACCCGTTTTCCCGCGTGGAAGGTGAGCTTTCACAACGCCGGAGTGGGCGGCGACAAAGTCAGCGGAGGCGGCGGTGGTCCCGTTGATCTGCGCCTGGATCGCGATGTTTTTGCATGGCACCCGAATGTCATCACCGTCATGCTCGGCATGAATGACTTCTACTATCGCCCCGACCAGCCCGGCATCTACTCCACGTTCACCGAGGGTTACCGGCACATCGTCGACTCGCTCAAGAAGAACGATCCCGGCGCACGCATTACGCTCATTGAGCCTTCGCCCTACGACGATATAACTCGCGCATCCACGGGTAACAACAGCGTTCTTCTCAAGTACAGCGCATTTGTGGCGCAGCTTGCCCAAGAGGAAGGCGCGCAGGTGGCCGACTTCAACGCGCCACTAACCAAGGTGCTCACGGCAGTTAATGCCGCATCGCCCGCGCTTGCGCAGCAGGTTATTCCCGATCGCGTTCATCCTCAGCAAGGCGGACACTGGGTCATGGCGGAGAGCCTGCTCAAGAGCTGGCAAGCGCCGTCGCTGGTCACCTCCGTCGCCATTAACGCTGGAGTGAAGCCAACCGCAGACGCCGCGAATACCGCGGTCACCGGCCTCGCCCAGGCCAAGGGAAAAACGTCCGGAAAACTCAGTTGGACGCAAACCGACAAGGCGCTGCCGCTGCCGTTTCCACCGCTTGAAGTCGATCCCGTGCTCGGCCTGGTGCTCAAGAATTCCGACGTCGTTACTGCGCTCGACCAGGAGACGCTGCAGGTGCGCGCGCTCGCAGCGGGAAGCTACGACCTGCTCATCGACGGCCGCAAAATCGGCAGCTTGACCGCAGCGCAGCTCGCAAGCGGAATCAACCTGGCCACAGTCGAAACGCCCATGCTCGAGCAATCGAGGCTGGTCGCTTACGATACGGAGAAGGTGAACATTCTTGAAGCGCAGCGCTTCGCCATCGTCCGCGGCTCCGCGGTTACAGAGCAATCGGCAACCGCACAGGCGCTTGCCGATGCCTACCTGGTTGCCGTCGACCGCCAGCGTGCCGACGCCCAGCCGCTGCCGCACCATTATGAACTGGAGCTAACAAGCTCGGCCTCAGCCGGAAACTAACTTACCATTCGCTAACTCGAGTTACCTGGCTGTAACTCGCAACAGCACCACGCCGTGCGACGGAACTGTCGTGGAATACACGCCGCCGGTGAACGTGACGTCTTTGTGCGCCCAAACGTCGCGCACTTTGCCCACTGGTTTGCCAAGCTGCAGATCGTTTGCACTGACGGTTACTTGCGCAACGGCCGGCCCAAGATTCACCACGCCCACGGCAGCGCCACCATCGACCAGCGGCTTTACCCACGTCTCAAGATCGCCGTTTTTCACGGGCGATGCCTGCTTGCCCAGCGGGTCCTGATCGATCGCGATCACTTCCTTGTTCAGCAGGATCGACTTGGTGACATCGGTCATTGTGCGCACGTCATTGCCGGCCAGCAAGGGCGCAGCCACCAGCGCCCACAGGCTCATGTGGGTGCGGTATTCGTCGTCTGTCATGTGCCCATTGCCGATCTCCAGCATGTCCGGATCGTTCCAATGTCCGGGCCCCGCATAGGGCGCAGTCGGCACCTGCTTCTCCACGTTGCCAATCATGCTTGTCCATGAGTCCTCGATGTCGCCCGTGGTGCGCCACAGGTTTCCATCGACAGCCGGGCCCCATTTCTCCACTTCGCCCCATCCGTATTCGCACAGGCTGTAAATCATTGGCCGGCCTGTCGCCAGCAGCGCCGCGCCCATCTTTTGGTAAACGGGCTGCAGTTGCTCGCGAGTATAAAAATTCCTGGCGCTGCACCAGTCATACTTCAAATAATCGATGTCCCAGCCGGCAAAAGTCTTTGCATCCTGTTCCTCATGCCCATAACTCGCTGGATAACCCGCACACGTCCTCGGCCCCGGCGAAGAATAAATCCCCAGCTTCAGCCCCTTTGAATGCACATAATCCGCCAGCGCCTTCATGTCAGGAAACTTGTGGTTCGCCTGCAGATTCCCCTGCGCGTCGCGTACGCCCTCCCATGTGTCATCGATGTTCACGTAGATGTAGCCCGCGTCGCGCATGCCGCTTGAAACCATCGCGTCAGCCATGGTGCGCACCGTCTGGTAGTCAATCTTGCCCTCAAACAGGTTCCAGCTATTCCACCCCATCGGCGGAGTCTTTGCCAGACCGTTGTAGGGAACCGCATGAATCGGCGGCGGCGCAATATAACTCATCGTGGGCAAATCGTCCGTTGCAGAAGTTAGCTTTAACACCACATTGCGGCCGCCCCTGTCAATGGCGTGTAACTCGCCGTTCACCAGATCGCCTACCAGATAAGTTCTCTTCACGTCCCAGGGAGCAATCAGCACAAAGTGGCTTCCGGTCGCTGTGCCCTTCAACGGCACGGCATAGTCAAGATACTTCATCGTTCCGGTAACTTCGCCGCCGGTTTGCTTTAATACCAGGATCCCTCTGAGCTGCTCGCCGTTATCCAGCGTCTTGCCTGGCGTGGTCCAGCGTCCGGTCAGGTTCTGGCCATGCGCCGTTGCCGCAAACAGCGCCAGAAAAGATACCAACCCGGCGAGGCGTGCGATAACTCTGGCCGGTGTTCTCTGCCTGCTTCTTTGTGCTTTCATCATCGTCAAACTCCATCTGGTTGGGAGCGCTAAATTCCAATTCAAGTCAGTAACCATCAACGATCAAGGGTTGCAAGCGCTGCCGGCGGGTAGCGCTCCCCGGCCGCTGCATCGAGAGGGAAAATGCTTTGTAACTCCTCTAACTGAGCAGGAGTAAGAGATAACTCTACCGCCGCGGCATTTTCTTCAATATACTTGCGGCGCTTGGTTCCGGGAATGGGCACAATGTCTTCGCCTTGAGCCAGCACCCAGGCCAGCGCAAGCTGACTGGCGCTAACTCCCAGGCCGGCGGCCAATTGCTTCACTTTCACCACCAACTGCATGTTGCGGGCAAAGTTGTCGCCCTGAAATCGAGGGCTCGTCCTGCGCTGATCGCCCGCCTCATATTCATCGGGGCTCTTAAAGGCCCCGGTCAGAAATCCGCGCCCCAGCGGACTGTAAGCCACAAAACCCACGCCCAGCCGGCGGCAGGTTGGCAGCACTTCCGGCTCCGGGTCGCGGGTCCAGAGCGAGTACTCGGTTTGCAGCGCCGTAATGGGATGCACGCGATGAGCTCGCTCCAGCGTTGCGGGGGCGGCTTCAGACAGTCCCAGGAAGCGCACTTTGCCTTCATCCACCAGCCGCGCCATTGCGCCCACGGTCTCCTCAATGGGCGTTTTCTTATCCACGCGATGCTGGTAATAAAGATCGATCGTTTCAATGCCCAGCCGCCGCAGGCTGCTCTCGGCGCTGCTGCGCACGTAGGCCGGGCTGCCATCTATGCCGCGGCGCTCAGGATGTTCGGGATCGCGCACGATGCCGAATTTGGTGGCTACAAAAAACTGGTTGCGCCGTCCCTTGAGCGCCTTGCCCACCAGCACTTCGTTGGTGTGCGGGCCATACGCGTCGGAGGTGTCAAGGAAATCGATCCCCAGCTCCAGCGCGCGATCGATCGTGGCCAGCGACTCCTGCTCGTCGCCGGTCCCGTAAAACTCGCTCATTCCCATGCAGCCCAGCCCGATGGCCGAGACCGTGGGACCGTTGACGCCCAATCTGCGTGTTCTCATTGCTGCTCCCTGCCTCTCAACACTCCACCGTACATCGCCGAGCGCGCCCCACGTCAAGCGCACCCGTTTTGGAGCGCTCAAAGAGCCGCACTTGACAGATGCATATACTGGAAGGAATGCTCGCCGATCCCAATCCGGAGTTTTTGCGCCGCGCCATTGCCCTGGCCACGCAAAACGTGGTTGCCGGCATGGGAGGCCCGTTTGCCGCGCTCATTGCGCGCGACGGCCAAATCATCGCGGAAGCCGTCAACACCGTGACCGCGGCCAACGATCCCACCGCGCACGGAGAAGTCAACGCCATCCGCGCCGCCGCAAAAACTCTGGGCACATTCACGCTGGCAGGCTGCCAGCTTTACAGCAGTTGCGAGCCGTGCCCCATGTGCCTGGCCGCGGCCTACTGGGCGCGCCTCGATGCCATCTACTACGGCGCCAGCGCCGCCGATGCCGCCCGCGCGGGCTTCGACGATGCGTTTCTCTACGATGAGCTTCGCAAACAGCAGTCCCAGCGCACGCTCCCCAGCACGCAACTGCTCGGCGACGAAGCCTGGGCCAGCTTTGCCGCGTGGATCGCCTCGCCCAACAAGATCGAATACTGAGAAGAAGCTTTCAGTTTTCAGCCCGCAGCTAGAACAGAATCCGCATCTCTGAAATCAAATTGTGATTGCAGGTGTGGAAGCCGGAAGTGGCAATTTGCATGCCGCTATCGAAGATCACATAGGCATGAGCCGGCTCCCATTGCTTGCGCCGCACCACCAGGAAGGCCGCCGGAGTGATGAAGTTCTGCATTTTTCCGTTGTGGCTTCCTTCAAAGTAAAAGCTCGCGTTGTTCTCCACCTCAAGCCACACATGCCTGCTCAAATGCGCCTGCGCCAGAGCGTTCCAGGCGATGGTCCGGCCCTGCGCTGCAATCTTGCCCGTGGGCATGGTGCCGCCCAGGGACGACTGCGCGTTGAATTGCCGGAAGGCATAACAGCCGGCCAGCGTCGGGGCCCAGGCATCGGTCAGCGCGCCGTTCTTGTTGCTGCCGGTGGCAAAGCTGTGGCTCACCGTCGCCGCCACGTCGAAGTTGCCGTGCTCGGCGTTGCCTGAGGCGATGCGCGCCTTCACCACGGTTGACGTGTCGCCAAAGCCGTCTTTTTCCGTTGCCGAGTTGTGCTGAGTGTAGGAGGGCGGCAGGTAGTCAAACTCGAAGCGATTGCCGGCAATCACGCCTGCTCCGCGGCCGTTTCCGTAGCTCGTGGTCTGCGTGCCCGCCGCGGTATACCCGTTTGAAAAAGAGGCCCGCAGATATTGAATCAGCCGCGGATCGGCCTCCACCAGCGGCGTAACGATGGCCGGCTGCAGGGCGGTCATGGCGGCGTTGTGCGCCCTGAACCGCTCATAGGACGATTGCTGCGCCTGGGCGCCGCACGCGAAAGCTGCCAGCGCAAGCGCCGAAAGGATTTGAACTCTGTTCATGGGCCGGATTCATTTATAGCCGCGCTCGACCTTGCCGCAAGTGATCCAAGACACTTGTCTGGCATAGCCGCTGGCCGCGCATCTATACTCCGAGCCATGCAATCCGCGCGGCTCTTCCTGCTTTTGGCAGCTTCGGCAATAGCTTTCGGTCAATCCAGCTCGCATGCGCCGGTGCAGGCGCCGTCGGCGGAGGACCGCAGTTCGAGCGCGGTCTGGCAGATGCAGGACTCCGGTACGACCGCGGGCCTGCGCGGCATCGATTCCGTGGACGGCACAGTGGCCTGGGCCAGCGGCACCGGCGGAACGGTGCTCAAAACCATTGATGGCGGTGGACATTGGCAGAGATGCACCATCCCCGACGCGGACAAGGACGGTGTAACGCTGGATTTCCGCGGCGTGCAGGCGTGGGACGCGACGACGGCGATTGTCATGGCGAGTGGGCCGGGCGATAAGAGCAGGCTGTACAAGACAAGGGATGGTTGCAAGACGTGGGAGGATAACCTGCGCAATGATGATCCAAATGGCTTTTGGGATGTGATGCAGTTTGTGCACTCGGACTTCGGTTTTGCAATCGCAGGCCCCAACACTGGCGTTCTCATTGGTGATCCTGTCGAAGGTCAATTCAAAACAAATGCAATGATGTTGGGTTACGGATGGTTTCTTGATACGGCTGGTTGCAAGTCCGAAGCGGGTGAAGCCGCTTTCGCTGCCAGCAACTCATCTGCATTTGAGTTTGGAAACCGAAGGTACATTTTGGGAACTGGCGGCAAGGCTGGCGCAGCAATACATATTTCCGCATTGCTCTATTCAGGGGACGGAGGAGGCCCGTGCAAGCGAATCGCGGTCCCTATGGCAGGTGATTCAGATTCCTCTGGAGTCTTCTCTGTGTTTTTTAAGAGCTTAAAGGTCGGCGTTATTGTCGGTGGCGATTACACAGAACCGAATGAATCCAAAGGCACCGCGGCACGGACTTCCGGCGATTGGAATCACTGGACCGCCTCCACCACCCCGCCCCACGGCTACCGCTCCACCGTCCAGTGGTCCGAACCCTTCAAGCTCTGGATCACCGCCGGAACCAACGGCTCCGACATCAGCCGCGACGACGGCCGCACCTGGCACCCTCTCGATAACGGAAACTGGAACGCCCTCTCGCTGCCCTTCATCGTCGGCCCCAACGGCCGTATCGCCCGCCTGAACCCCGCGGCGTTTCCCAAACCCTGATCGGGCTGCACTGGTTTCCCACCCTTTCCGCAGAAAAAAGCGGAAAGGATGGGGCACGGAGAGCTTGTGCAAGGATGGGGTGCCGAAGAGGTCTCTGCAACTGAAACGTGCTTGCACTTGCTCTGCGAACGCGCTACGTTCGGCCCTCATCCCCAAAACGTAACCCTACCCCTCAGTACCAGAGATTCGCCCGCTCCGGCACCTCCATCCCCGCCCAATCCGCCCCAAACACGGTAAAATAAAGGGAACAGGATGACACAAACCACCCCAGCGGCTGCCAACCCGACCTCCCTCTCTAGACAGGACCCGGAGTTGCGAGCAGCGATGGTGGTGGTTAACGGCCTGAAAAAGACTTACCAGACCGCGCGCGGCGAACTCACCCTCTTTCGCGACCTGAACCTCGAGATTCAGACCGGCGAGATGGTGGCCATCGTGGGCCAGTCCGGCGCAGGTAAAAGCACACTTTTGCACATTCTGGGCGCTCTTGATGCGCCCTCCGCGGGAACTGTATACTGCGCCTCAACCGACGTGGCCCATCTCTCCCCGCGCGAGGCCGCGGCCTTTCGCAATCGCGAGATCGGATACGTCTGGCAATTCCATTACCTGCTGCCGGAGTTTACGGCGCTGGAAAACGTAGCCATGCCGCTGTTAGCCCGCGGCACAACGAAAAGAGAAGCGATGGCAGTGGCGGGAAACTGGCTCAGGGAGGTTGACCTGGAAGACCGCGGCAGCCATCGGCCGGGCGAGCTGAGCGGCGGCGAGCAGCAGCGCGTGGCGCTGGCCCGCGCGCTAGTTTGCAATCCCCGCCTGCTGCTGGCCGATGAGCCCACCGGCGATCTGGACGAGATCACGGCCGGCCGCGTCTTCGACCTGGTTGAGCGCCTGCACGCGGACCACGGCCTGACATCGATTCTCGTAACCCACAACCTCGATCTGGCCGCGCGATGTACGCGGGCTTTGCGCCTGGAAGGCGGCCGGCTCGCCAATCTGGAATCCGCCCCGCAAGTGGGATTGCAACCCGGAACCCTATAGGGGATAATGCACCATTCCGGCGATTTGTGAGTCTTAATACGTAAGCAATCTGGGGCAGGGCATTTTTTCATCTTCACCAGGTTGCCAGGGAAGGATGGAAGCTCCTTCGGCAGCACGATCGCCGGGGCAACGGGCGGAAGCAAGCTCAGCATCCATCTAAAAGAGCCATCCGGAGCGAGGGCAGCATTTTCCAAGGAGCCTCCGGCGGCGTAGTTCAAAGGAAGGGCACGCGCAGGTTGGGCTGAGGCCGGAAAGACAGTTCTCCAACGACATGTTTTCGTCGTTGGGGTGCTTAACCGGACAGCCACTCCCGCCGACAGCCTGGATTATTGGGGGAACAAATGTTCGAACGCTATACGGAGAAGGCACGGCGCGTGATCTTCTTCGCGCGGTATGAGGCCAGCCAGTTTGGCTCGCCCTATATCGAGACCGAGCACCTGCTGCTTGGCCTTTTGCGCGAGGACAAGGCTTTAACCAACCGCTTCCTCCGCTCCCACGCCTCGGTGGAGTCGATCCGCAAGCAAATTGAGGCGCATACCACTATTCGCGAGAAAGTTTCCACCTCCGTCGACCTGCCGCTTTCGAACGAGTGCAAGCGTGTGCTGGCCTATGCGGCTGAAGAAGCCGAGCGCCTGGGCCACAAGCACATCGGCACCGAGCATCTGCTTCTTGGCCTGTTGCGCGAAGAAAAGTGCTTTGCCGCGGAGATTCTTCAGGAGCGCGGCCTCAAGCTGGCGCAGATTCGCGAAGAGCTGGCGCGCGTGACCCAGGAAAAGGTTCCCCAACAGCAGCGCCAGCGCGAATCCAGCCTTTTGGCCGAGTTTAGCCGCGACCTGACCCAGGCAGCCATGGACGGCCAGCTCGATCCGCTCGTCGGCCGCGACGGCGAACTGGAGCGCGTCATCCAGATCCTTTGTCGCCGCACCAAGAACAACCCCGTCCTTATCGGTGAGCCCGGCGTTGGCAAGACGGCCATTGTCGAAGGCCTCGCCCAGCGCATCGCCGACGGCGAAGTCCCCAGCTTCCTGGCCGACAAGCGCGTCCTCGGCCTCGATCTTTCGCTCATCGTGGCGGGAACGAAATACCGCGGCCAGTTTGAAGAGCGGCTCAAGACCATCATGAAAGAGCTGATGGAAAATCAAAACTCCATCGTCTTCATCGACGAGCTGCACACCCTTGTGGGCGCAGGCTCAGCCGAGGGCTCGCTCGACGCCGCCAACATCCTGAAGCCCGCGCTGAGCCGCGGCGAAATCCAGTGCATCGGAGCAACCACCCCGGCCGAGTACCGCAAGTCCATTGAGAAGGACCGTTCTCTCGAGCGCCGCTTTCAGGCCGTCAAGGTGCCGCCGCCCAACGAGGCGGACGCCATCAAGATCATCCACGGCATCAAGGACCGCTACGAGAAGTTCCACGCCGTCAGCTACACTGACGCCGCAATCGAATTTGCCGTCTCTCACTCAAACCGCTACATCCCCGACCGCTTCCTGCCCGACAAGGCTATCGACCTTATTGACGAAGCCGGCGCGCGCGTCAAGCTGCGCCAAACCTCACTTCCCGAAGAGATCACCGAGGTGCAGAAGCGCATCAAGTTCATCGTTCATCGCATGGACTCGGCCATCGCCAACCACGAGTTTGAGAAGGCCCGCTTCTACTCTGACGAGGAGCGCAAGGAGCGCGAAAGCCTGCGCGCCCTGCGCGACAAGTATCACCTCGACGACTCCGCCGCCGGCATTGTGGGCCGCGAAGACATTGAGGACGTGGTCAGCCGCTGGACCGGCGTTCCCGTCACCAGCATCAAGGAAGAAGAAACGCAGAAGCTGCTGCGCGTGGAAGAAGAGCTGCACAAGCGCATCATCTCGCAGGAGAAGGCTATCTCCGCGCTGGCGCGCGCCATCCGCCGTTCCCGCGCCGGCCTCAAGTCGCCCGCCCGGCCCATCGGAAGCTTTCTCTTCCTCGGCCCCACAGGCGTGGGCAAGACGGAAGTGGCCCGCACCCTGGCCAACTTCCTCTTCGGCTCTGACAAGGCGCTCATCCGCTTCGATATGTCGGAGTTCATGGAGAAGCACTCGGTCTCCAAGCTCATCGGTTCGCCTCCGGGCTATGTTGGCTATGAGGAGGGCGGCCAGTTGACCGAACGCGTCAAGCGTTCGCCTTACTCCGTGGTGCTGCTCGACGAAATCGAGAAGGCCCACCCCGATGTGTTTAACATTCTGCTCCAGGTGTTTGAAGATGGCCAGTTGACTGACGGTCTCGGTAACACGGTCGACTTCAAGAACACCATCCTCATCATGACCTCGAACATCGGCGCGCGCCACCTGATGAAAAAGCAGGGGCTCGGCTTCCAAAGCGACCGCGAAGACATCGTTTCAGACAAGGTCGAGGAACTGGTCAAGCAGGAAGTCAAGAAGACCTTCAACCCTGAGTTCCTCAACCGCCTCGATGAAGTCATCCTCTTCCAGTCGCTTTCTGACGCGGACCTCATCCAGATCGTCGAGCTGCTTGTGCAGAGCCTCAACGCCAACCTGGCCCAGAAGTCCATCACCATCTCCGTCACCGACGACGCCAAGCAGTGGATTCTCGACAAGACTCTCACGGACCGCAGTTACGGTGCGCGCCCGTTGCGTCGCGCACTGCAGCGTTATGTTGAAGACCCCCTGTCTGAAGCGCTGATCGCCGGAAAAATCACCGAGCGCCCAGCCTTCCTCGAGGTCTATCTCGACGCCAACCAGCTCTTCTACCGCTCTGTCAGCGCCGACGAAACTGTCACGGAAGAAAAAGCCGCCGGCGTTCTTCTGTTCAGCGCATAACAACAGGCTCATTCACTCAGAGCCGGGTGCCCCATCCATTCGCGTTTTTTGCGAATGGGTGGGAACCCGCCAGATCCAGCCCTCGGCCAATCGCCGGGGGCTTTTGTTGATCGGGCCAAAACGGAGCGCGAGGCGACCTATCGCAAGCACGATTACGCCCGTTGTCGCATATATCAACGCTGCGCAAGATAAATAACAAACGTTCCGTTCACCAGCTTGTGAAAATAAAGTGAGTGCCCATCGGCCGAGAGCGTGGGCGCCTCCACAAATCCCGTAGCCGCGGCCACTGGCTCAGGAGCGGCGAATGCCGAGTTCGTATCTGTTCGGGTTGCGCGGTAAATTGCCGGCGACGCGCCAGAGGTGGTGGAACTGACGCGGGTGAAAAACAGCTCGAGGCCGTCGACTGAAATGCTGGGCGCATAATTCAAGCCCGAGGCGTTTACCGTTGCCAGCAGTGTTGCGCTGTTTGCCTGCCGCACAAAGCCCGCCCCCTGCCGGTTTGCGATCGCGATTGTGGCGGCCTCAAGCATTCCCGTGGATGAATACTGCCCATCGTCGAACCACAGCGTTTGCCCATCCGCGCTGATCTCAGCGTCGAAGTTCACATCGCCGGCTTGCATCAGTGAAATCCCGGGAACCAGCGCCACATTGCTTACTCCGGCCGCAGAGAACTGGCCGCTGTATATGGTCGAAAGCGTTGTCGCGTAACTGCGTGTCGAAACAAAGTAGAAATTCCCCAGCGTATCGAGGCTCGACACCGCGTCCAGTTCCGGACTGTTCACCCCCGGAAGCGGCCCAATGAAGGTGAATGTCTGAGCGTTGACCTTTGAAGCATAAAAAATATCGGTGTTCGTGGACGCATCGTTCCGGTTGTTAAAGAACAGGTAGAGCCCGTCTTTTGAAATAAAGGGCTCCATCGCATCGCCGGTATAACCGGTAATCGTCACCGGCACCGGGCTTGAAAACGCAGTATAAGTGGTGGGCGGCGGGGAAGTGGTCACCGGGACGGAGTTCCCAGTGCAGGCCGTCAGGGCCGCGCAGAGTGCCGACGCGAGCAGTCCGCTTCCGCAGAGCCATGGATGTTTTTTGTTCCGCATGTTCTGGCGCTCGCCTTGATTTGCAAGGCGGATGCACTTCCCTGTTATCCAGAGTAGCCCCGAATGCCCTCGGGTTTCCAGGCGATCGGCTCCTGCTTGGATGATCTCAGCACCTCGCTGCCCTAAAATCAAGGGAGATTCCAATTCATCCGCAACGTCCCGGCGGGTTAATTTCGAAAGTGTGAGATCCATGCGTTTCATTCAGCGATTCGGCGCGATTGTTTCCTGTCTATTTTTGTTGTCCACATCGATTGCCCACGGCCAGGGCGCCGCACCCGCTCCGGCGCAGGCTCCGATCGCAACGCCCGCTCCCGTAATTCCCGTCGCCGCTCGTCCGCGCCCCCGCGAGCCCATCTCGCCGGAGGTCTTGCCCGACCGCAGCGTCATCTTCCGCCTTCTTGCGCCTAACGCCACGTCCGTCACCCTCGAACCCTGGGACGTGCTCGATGCGTGGGCCGCAGCCGGCCAGATTTCAAAAATTCCCGAGCTCGTGAAAAACGCAGACGGCGTTTGGGAGGCGACCACCCCTCCCATTCCGCCGGGCGCGTATCGCTATCTCTTCAAAGTCGACGGCATCCAATTCATCGACCCTGACAACCCAGCCACCAGCGAATCGAACAACATGGCATGGAGCCTCTTCGTCGTGCCCGGCTCGGACTTTATGGATGACCGCGAGAACATTCCTCACGGTTCGGTCTCCGAAGTTTTTTATTACTCCACCGCTCTCAGCCGCCAACGCCGCATGCACATCTACCTTCCTCCGGGCTATGAAAACGGCAAGCAGAAGTATCCCGTATTTTATCTCCTCCACGGCTCCGGCGACACGGACGACGCGTGGACCACGGTGGGCCGCGCAAACTTTATCCTCGACAATCTCATCGCCGCGGGCAAAGCCGTGCCCATGATTGTGGTGATGCCCGCCGGCCACACCCGCCGCCACGACTACGAGCGGCAAACGCTCGACGGCAAGCCGCACCGCGATGAATTTGGCGAGGACTTCATCAACGACATCATGCCTTACGTCGAGAAGAACTACCGCGTGCGCACCGATCGCGCCCACACCGCCATCGCCGGACTGTCCATGGGGGGCGAGCAGGCGCTGAACATCTCCATTGCGCACCTCAACCGTTTCGCGTACGTGGGCGTGTGGAGCGCCGGTGTCTTCGGCGCCTCGCGCCGCAAGCCGGGCCAACAGGAGGTTTGGCCGCCCATCGCCGTCGCTCCCGAATGGGTGGAGGAGCACGCCGCCGACCTCGACAACGCCCAACTCAAAAAAGGATTGAAGCTGCTCTGGTTCGGCACCGGCGCCGACGACCATCTGTTGCCCATCACCGAGGCAACCATCGCCACGCTCAAGGATCACGGCTTCAATCCAGTGTTTGTTGAAAGCAAGGGTGGTCACCACTGGGGCAACTGGCGCGACTACCTCAACGAATTCGCGCCCCAGCTCTTCCGCTAGGCCTGTGAAGCAGTAGCGCCGCCAGCCCAGACCCGCCAAACACGCTTCGTGCCCCATCCATCGCGCAGTTTCATCGTGCGATGGGTGGGAAACCACGAACCTGCTCAGTCATTGAACGCCAACCCTCCAGAGCGCATAATGAACTGTCAGCCTATTCCCGGGACCGGCGTGCGTTTTCTCTCTTATCTTCCCCCTATCGAGGACTCCGTTCGGATGACTTATTCCCGCGCAGCCCGTCGAAAAACGACGCAGGAGAAAGCCGCACCGCTGCGCCGAGGGCCGCAATGACCACCGCATACATCAACCGCATTGCAACCGCTGTTCCTCCGCACGATGTTCATCGCGCGTTTATTGATTTCGCCGCCGGCCTGCTTGCGGAGGGCACCTACCGCAATCTCTTTCGCCGCATGGCGCGCCTGTCGGCCATCGAGCGCCGCCATTCCTTCGTGAACCCCATTACGACTGACGACGGTTCGTGGAAAGATGCCGAGCAAGTCTACGTACCGGGCAGCTTTCCCTCGACCGCGCGCCGCATGCAGTTATTTGAGCGCTTTGCCCCGCAGTTAGCTCACGCTGCATTGGACAAGCTCTCCCTAACTCCAGGGCAGCGCCAGTCTATAACTCATGTGGTGGTAACTTCGTGCACCGGCCTCTACGCGCCGGGTCTGGATTTCGAAGTGGTCCGGCATCTGGGCCTCGATCCCTCCGTGGAGCGAACCATGATCGGCTTCATGGGGTGCTACGCCGCCATCAACGCTCTCAAGTCCGCGAACCACATTGTTCGCTCGCAACCCGGCGCCGCTGTTCTGATGCTGAACCTGGAACTCTGCACGCTGCATTTTCAGGAAACGCACGAGCTGCAACAGGTGCTCTCGTTCCTCGTCTTCGCCGATGGCTGCGCCGCCTCCCTCATCAGCGCGCAACCCATCGGCCTCGCCATCGACAGTTTTCTCGCCCTCAATATCCCGCAGACCAGCCACCTGATCACATGGCGCATCGGCGAGCTCGGATTTGACATGCAGCTCTCCGGCGAAGTTCCCGGCGAAATCGGACGCGCCCTCAAGGAATCGGGCAGCCAGATCACGCGGGGCAAAGATCTATTGTCTATTGACTTGTGGGCCGTGCACCCCGGCGGCCGCTCGATTCTCGACTCAGTTGAAAAAGGCCTCGGCCTGCCCGCGGATGCGCTCTCCTGCTCGCGCGAAGTTCTTTCGCGCTACGGCAACATGTCTTCCGCTACCGTGATGTTCGTCCTGCAACAGCTCATGGAGCGTTCCCAGCCCGGACAAAAAGGCTGCGCTATGTCGTTCGGCCCGGGGCTCACGGCAGAGACCATGCTCTTTCATGCCGGGTAGCGCGCCGCGCTTTGCAACCTCAGTCGAACACCACGGTCTTGTTGCCGTAGCACAGAATCCTACGGTCAAGGTGCCAGCGCACCGCGCGCGACAAAACGATGCGCTCCAGGTCCCGCCCCCGCGCCACCAGATCTTCCACCTGGTCGCGGTGCGAGATGCGCGCCACGTCCTGCTCGATGATCGGCCCATCGTCGAGAACTTCGGTGACGTAGTGGCTGGTGGCCCCAATGAGCTTCACTCCCCGCGCATGCGCCGCATGGTACGGTTTGGCGCCTGTAAACGCGGGCAAAAACGAGTGGTGCACGTTGATGATCGCCGCCGGGTAGCGGTTAACAAACGCGGGCGACAGCACCTGCATGTAGCGCGCCAGCACCACCAAATCAATTCCCTTCGATTCGAGCAACTCCAACTGCCGCGCTTCCGCCTCGCCGCGCGTGGCCGCAGTCACCTCAACCAGCTCAAACGGAATCCCATAAAACTCCGCCAGACGCGCCACGTCGCGATGATTCGAGACGATCACCGGAATCTCGCACGCCAGCTCGCCCGTTCGCCAGCGGTGCAGCAGGTCGGCCATGCAGTGCAGATATTGCGAGCAGAAGAGGGCCACCCTCGGCAGCCGCCCGCTTGAGCTCAGCATCCAGCGCATTCCCAGCTCGCGCGCCAGCGGCGCAAAGGCCGCCTTGAAGCCTTCCAGATCGAAGTGTTCCGCAGGCGGCGTTTCAGATGAGTGCTGGGCTAAAGCGCCGGAGGGTTCGCCGCTGGCCGCGCCGTTCAGCGCAAACTCAACCCGCATGAAAAACAGCCCCAGGTCGTGGTCCTGGTGCTGGTCCGCGTGCAGAATATTCGCGCCTCGCTCGTAGAGCAAGCCGGAGACGCGCGCCACCAGCCCCTTGCGGTCAGGGCAATCGATAAGCAGTACAGCCGAATCTTTCATCTTTCCTTCAGACTAAACCACCTGCGGTGGGGCGGGCGGCCTTCGGCATGAAGATCGAACGGCAGCGGCTTTCCGCCCTTTGGTCATCTCCAATTCTGGAGGCGGGTCAATTATAGAAGAGGATTCGTCAACGACCGATGCTCCATGCATTGCCTTCCAGCCCCCGAGAGGAGCAATCTGTTGTTCATGACTCAACGCCAGGCTCTGCGTTCATTCTTATTCTCAATTCTCCGTAGTTGCTCCCTGATCTTGATTCTGTTGGCTTCCACATTGGCTTCCAATCCGATTCAAGCGCAGCAGCCCGAAGCCGTTGCAGCGTTTAATTCTTACGTCGCCGCGCTGGAGTCGCGGCTCGCCCGGCAGCACAAATCGCAAAGCACCTTCGTTGCTCCGCTGGCTTCAGGCCAGCAAAGCGAAGACCGCCTGCGCCGCGGCGAGTTGATCGTCGAAAAGCTCACGCCTTCCGCCCAGGCAGACCCTCCCGGAGCGCTGCTCCACCACTGGCGCGGCACCGCGTTCGTTCCCGGAGCCAGTGCCGCGGATTTTGAACGGATGATGAAGGATTTCAACGCCTACCCGCAGCGCTTTTCTCCGCAGGTGGTCCAGGCGAAGATTCTCGCGCAGCAGGGCGACCGTTTCCAGACCGTGATGCGTGTGCGCCAGCACCACGTCATTACGGTGGTTATGGATACGGCCTACGACATTGTCTTTTCGCGGCTCGACGCGCAGCACGGCGCAAGCATCTCGCGCAGCACGCGCATCTCTGAGATCGACTCGCCCGGCACCAGCACCGAGCGCGCGCTCGATCCCAGCCAGGGCCGCGGCTTCCTGTGGCGGCAGAACACCTATTGGAGCTACGAAGAGCGCAATGGCGGGCTCACCATCCAGATCGAATCCGTCTCGCTCACCCGCTCAATTCCCACCGGCCTCGGTTGGGTGATCGGGCCTTTTATTGAGAGCATCCCCCGCGATTCGCTGGAATTCACCCTGCGCTGCACATCGAACGCGCTGCGCAAGTGAATCAACCCGCGCCTCGAACGGCGCCCGTTGTTTCTCTCTGCGCGCGCGCACTCAGGCGGCGTTATTCCCGCGTATTGGCATGGGCGCAGCTAGTTGCTGGCGCAGGCTGCCGGCCAGGTCGGCCACAACGCGCAGCTTCTCGGCGATGGCAGACGGCACCTCGCTGCCGGAGAGGGCCAGCTGCGAGTTCAGCAGCAGGCCCGCCACCGTGGTCTTCAGCTCGGTCTCAATGGCCGCCGCCGCCGCCCGCCGGGCCAGCGTCTGCTCCCGCTCGCGGCGGTGCAGGGCAGCGCGAACCTCCCGGATTACCCGCGCCGCTCCAGAGAGCGCAAAGTTGATTTGCAGGGGAATCGCCAGGCCGGCATGCTCCCAAATCGCCTCCGTGGCGGCCGGATCGCACTCGGCCATAGTTTCGTCCACCACCACGGCGGCAAACTCGCCGTGCCGCAGCGCGGCAAGCGCGGCCTTGCGCCCCTCCGCCACTTCCACTTCCATGCCCAGCTGCGCGCTGACCACGGCGGCGCAATTTCGCGCGCCTTCGATTCCCGTCACCATCAGAATGCTCATTGCCATTGCTCCTAAATGCAGTGGATAGTGGACAGTGCACAGTGGACAGTGCACAGTGAACTGAGAACTGCGAACTATGAACTGTGTTTACTCCTCCCGCATTGGGTCGCTGATCCCGTATTCCTTCAGCTTGCGGTAGAGGGTGGTTTTGCCAATCCCCAATAGTTTGGCGGCCTGCAATTTATCCCCGTTGAGGCTGCGAATGGCTCCCAGAATGGCCTCGCGCTCCAGGTCGGCCAGCGATTTCAGAGCCGGTGCGGCGCATTCCCCGGCCGGCTCGCCAGCGCCCGCGGCGACTTTCCGGGCATCAAGCCCCTGCTGCTGCAACTGCGTGGGCAGATCGCCCAGTTGCAGCACCGGCCCGGAGGATAGCGCGCAGGCCCGCTCCACCGAGTTTTCCAGCTCCCTCACGTTGCCCGGCCAGTCGTGTTTCATCATGGTGCGCAGGGCCTCGTCGCTGAGGATGAACTTGGTGCCGTGCTCGCGGCTGATGCGGTCAAGAAAGTGCGCGGCCAGGAGCGGTATATCCTCGCGCCGGTCGCGCAGCGAGGGCAGCCGCAGATTGACCACGTTGAGCCGGTAAAAGAGATCCTTGCGGAAGCTCCCCTTCTCAACCATCACGGCCAAGTCGCGGTTGGTGGCGGCCACGATGCGCGCCTTAATGGGCACGCGGTGGGTGGCGCCCACCGGCCGCACTTCCTTCTCCTGCAAGGCCCGCAGCAGCTTGGCCTGCAGGTCAAGCGAGAGCTCGCCAATCTCGTCCAGAAAGACGGTTCCGCCCTCGGCCGAAACCAGTAATCCATCTTTGGAGCGGTTGGCCCCGGTGAACGCGCCCTTCACATAGCCGAAGAGTTCGCTTTCAATCAGCGTCGGCACCAGCGAGCCGCAGTCGACGGGCAAAAACGGCTTTTGCGAGTTCGGCCCGTAGGCGTGGATGGTCCGGGCCACCAGCTCCTTGCCCGTGCCGCTCTCGCCCAGCACCAGCACCGGGTGCGAGCTTTGCGCGACTTTCGACAGGATGCGGTAGAGCTTCTCCATCTCCCCGGAGCGGCCGATCATCGCGCCCAAACCCTGTGAGAGCCTGAGCCGCTCCCGCAGCTGGCGCGTGGCAGTGTCCGTCTGGTGGCTTTGCGCGGCGCGGTCCAGCACCGTCGAGAGCTCGTCCATGGCGAAAGGCTTGGTCAAGTAGTCGCCGGCCCCGCAGCGCATAGCTTCCACGGCTGCGTTCACTGAGCCGGAGGCGGTCATGGCGATTACCGAGGTTTCGGGATACAGCAGCTTGACCTCTGAGACCAGCTCCAGCCCCTGGTTCGAGCCCGAGGGCAAATTGACCAGCAGGATATCGGCGGCGCGGCCCCGCATCTGGCTGCGCGCCTGGCCCAGGTCGCCGGTGCTCTCCACCGCATAGCCCAGGCTGGCCGCAATCTCCGAGCAGGCCGAACGCACGGCCGCGTCCGCGTCCACCACCAGCAGGTGCAGCCGCACCGCCGGCTCCGCAAGTTGGGGGATAAACTCCATGGCCCTTGTGTTCTGAACTGTTGCAAGCATTGTATTCGCCTCACGTGTGGTTGGGTGAATCGGTTGAATCGGTTGCGCGCGCCGACCCTGCCGCGGCCGCCGGATTTTGAATCTCAGAGCCCGGCCTCAGCGCGCCCGCACCGGCAGCTCAATCTCCAGGCAGGCCCCCGCCTGGGCCCGGATGGCCGCATGAATCCTGCCGCCCGCCGCCTCGATAATCGAACGGGTGATGGACAATCCCAGCCCGCGATGCGAGGAGGCCCAGCCGCCGTTCCCGCTGCTTGACCGCGTGGTGTAGCCGGACTCAAAGACCTTTTCCAGCGCCTTGCGAGGTATGCCCGGCCCGTTGTCTTCCACGGCCAGCACCAGCCACGGAGTCGAGGTCTCGCCCACGTGAAACTCGTGCATGCTCAGCGCGATGTGCCCCCCGGCAGGCATGGCTTCGGCGGCGTTTTTTACCAGGTTGACCAATACCCTGGTCAGATCCTCGCCCGTCAGCCGCACCGGCAGGTCGCCCCCTTCCACATCGACGGTGACGGCAATCGAGGGGCCGGCCAGGGCGGCCAGCAGGTTCCGGTTGGCCTTCAGTTCCGCCGCCAGGTTGTCGATCGGCTCGGCCGGGAAAAGCTCCCAGGTTTCCCCGCGGGCCAAGCCGCCACGGGCAAAAGCGGGAAGCTCACCCGCACCGCCGGCCGCGCTTTCAGCCAGCAATCCTGCCGGACTGCGATGTCCATCGAAGGCGAAGGCGATTCCCGGAGCGGCCTGGCTGTCCAGCGCCACCAGCTTTTCCACCAGGCGGCGGCTGGCCGCGGCCACCAGCCTCAATTCGCTTCCATAGTGCAAAAACTGGGTCGCCAGCACCCCCGGCTCTTCCAGCAGGTCGCAGTAAAGTCCCAGCGCCGTAACCATGTTTCTGGCGTCGTGCGCCACCGATTCCAGGCTCTCGCCCCGGCCGCGCAGGTTGGCCAGCGTCTCCACCACCGCTTCCACCCGTCTGCGCTCCGCACCCACCGTCGCCTGCTGTTCCATCTGTTCCATCTGCTGCTCCATGGCCGCTCCTTTCTCTTTCACTGCAAGCTCTTCAGCTGTCAGCTATCAGCTTTCAGCTTTTAGCCGCCGGCTCATCCCCTCGGCCCCGGTCAACCACCGGCCCGAATC
This sequence comes from Occallatibacter sp., assembly GCA_050013735.1. Taxonomy (GTDB): domain Bacteria; phylum Acidobacteriota; class Terriglobia; order Terriglobales; family Acidobacteriaceae; genus Telmatobacter. The sequence goes on along the minus strand of JBEKEQ010000022.1, from coordinate 6,008 downwards.
CCCGCACCCAGCCGACTGATAGCTGAGGGCTGATCGCTGATCGCGAATCCGCGCTTCCCGTTTCTGCTCTTGCCTCTGGGTTTTGTCCTCTTCTAATACACGCAGCGTGCCAAACCAGAACGCTCTTTCTAAGTTCCTGATAAGGGAAGGGCTAACTGTCCAGTTTCCAGACAGCTCCAAATCCCGTCGCGCCTCCCTAAGTCCCAAAATGGAACGGCAGCTACGCGGAAGATTCGTCTAAAGCCTTGAATTTCATTGGTTTACGGCTTCATTCCCGTTACGGGTTGTAAACAGGCCCAATTCCCATCCTGGAACGCAGTTCTCGGTTCTCGGTTCTCAGGTGGCAGTTCTCAGCTGCCGGTTGTAGGTTTCACGTAAGGCAGGCTATAGCTTCAGCGGGTAGCGGAGCGTCGCGTGAAACCGGCATCATCCACCTCCGGCCGGCGAGGAGGGGCGGAGCGCTGACAACTGAGAACCAAGGACTGACCCCTGGCCCCTAACTCCTGACCCCTTCCTTCCCGTACAATCCCCCTATGCCCGCGCCTTTCTTTCGTCCCGGCGGCAGAACTCCCGCCCAGCTTCGCCCGCTCACTTTCGTTCCCGGCTTCGTCCAGACCGCCGAAGGCTCGGTGCTGGTCTCTTGCGGCAACACCCGCGTGCTCACCTGCGCCACCATCGAGCACGGCGTTCCCGGCTGGCTGCGCAACTCCGGCCGCGGCTGGGTCACGGCGGAGTACTCCATGCTGCCCCGCTCCACGGTCACGCGGACTCCGCGCGAAAGTGAGCGCGGCAAGATCGGCGGCCGGACCCACGAAATCCAGCGGCTGATCGGCAGAAGCCTGCGCTCGGTTGTGGATATGCAGGCGCTGGGCGAACGCACCGTGATTCTCGATTGCGACGTGATCCAGGCCGACGGCGGCACGCGCACCGCGGCCATCACCGGCGCGGCGGTTGCCCTGGCGCTGGCCCTGAACGCGCTGGTTCAGGCCGGAACCCTCAAAGTCTCCCCGCTCAAGCAACTCGTCGCCGCAACTTCGGTGGGCATCGTTGGCGGCGAGGCGCTGCTCGACCTCTGCTACGAGGAGGATTCGCAGGCCGAAGTCGACATGAACGTGGTCATGACCGCCTCCGGCGGCCTCATCGAGACCCAGGCTACCGCAGAGAAGGGAAGCTTCTCGCGGGCGCAATTAAACGGCCTCATCGATCTCGCCGAATCCGGCCTCCAGGAGATCTTCGCCGCCCAGCGCGCGGTGCTGGCACAGTAGGGCGGAGGCACCACTCCGGAAAATGCCTCGTAATACCGCTCGCCGTGCCGAGCCTCTGACCATCTCTTCCCGCCCGCGCACCCCTCTGCGCAGCCCTTTTTCTCCAAACTGAGCAATCTGGTACAGAAACCTCTATGCATCGCCCCTATATACCTTTGACTGTGCTGGTGGTAACGAAAGAGGCACCATCTTCCCGATTCCCATTGAGTGCCAGGAGATTGGCCTGCCGGCCGAAACGCGGATGCCGAGTGCCTTTTTCCGCAGGGGCGCAACTGGGCAGAATCCCAATGCATCGTAGAGTTCGGGGGCGGATGACGCACTGCGGCGTTTCCAGGAATTCGGCCGACTCAATAGATACAGTAACGGCTTTTTAAGGAGGCCCCCATGCAACAAATCAGTTTCAGGAATTTGGTAAGTCACCTGGCGAAAACTCACTCGACTGTGACCTTTCGCCGATGTCAGTGGGTGGGAGCGTTGGCGCTCCTCATCCTTGTCGCCCTCCCCGCTCACGCGCAGTTCGGCTCGAGCCTTTCCGGCTCGGTGCTGGACTCCACAGGCGCGGCCATCCCCAACGCTTCAGTGACCCTCACCAACACGGCAACCCAGCAGACGAAAACCTCGACCACCAATGTCACCGGCGCCTTTCACTTCAGCGAATTGGGCTCGGGGCAGTACACGCTTGTGGTTTCTGCCGCCGGCTTCAAGAAAAGCGATCTGACCAGTGTGGCTCTGGAGGCTGAGTCCGCGCGCGATGTGACCGTGAAGCTGCAGCCCGGTGGCGACACCGAATCGGTGACCGTCAACGCGGATGAGGTGCCGCAAATACAAACGGCGGACGCCAGCATCGGATCCACCATCACCAGCGAAGAGATTCAAAAGCTTCCCACCGTGGGCGCCGACCCCTATGAATTGCTCCGCACCGCTCCGGGCATTACCGGAGACGGCGCGCGCGCCGGCAATGGCAACGCGGTGTTTCTGCCCAATGGGGGCGGCCCCGGCGGTTCCAACTCCGGCACCTTCCAAACTGAAAATGGAGTGCAGATCGTTGCCGACGGCCAGCGCCAGTCTGACAACAACTTCATGATCGATGGCGTCAGCGTCAACTCGCTTACCTACGGAGGAAGCGCGGTGGTCACGCCTAATGAGGAGGCGGTAGGGCAGATCACCATCATCTCCACCTCTTACGACGCCTCGGACGGCCGCAATTCCGGAGCGCAGGTCAAAGTCGTCACCAAGAGCGGATCGAATTCACTGCATGGCGGCGCGTTCTTCCTCTACGACGAGCCTGGGTTGAATGCTTTTGACAAGTATGCCGGCCCGGCCGCTGTTATGCCCACGCGGGTGCAAAACGCTCAACGCACCTGGGCGGGTTCGCTGGGCGGACCGGTGGTGAAGAACAAACTCTTTTACTTCCTCTCCTACTCCGGATTCAGCGTGCACAATTCCTCCATCTCCGACGAGTGGGTAGAAACTCCGGAGTTTCGCGCCCTGGTGGCGACGGACCGCCCCGGAGGCATCAGCGCCGGCATCCTCAATTCGGCCGGCATGGCGCCCCGCGTCGTAGCGGTAAACCCCTCGCTTACAAATTGCACCCCATGGTCCAACAACCAGGGCGAATTTCCCCCGGCCGCCGTCAATGGCGTGGGCGCCCCGGTAACCCAGACAGCAACTTCCGGGCCCTACTGCCAGGTGGTCACCGGCGGACTTGACATGGGCTCTCCCACCGCGGGTGGTGCATCCCAGCTGGGAATGTATCCGCGGCTCAGCTACTCGTCCGATCCTACCTTCAATGTGGTTACTGGCGGTGGTCTGGATGGTATTCCCGATATCTACAATGCGGCCATCCTTACCCCCAACCGCAACCGCGGCAATCAGTTCAACGGCCGCGGCGACTGGAATGCCACCTCCAGGGACCTGGTGGCCGGCAGCTTCTACTTCACCAAGCTGGACAGCGACGGCGCCAGTTCCACCAATGGCTCGCGCCCGGCCGACGATATTCCGTTCAAGCCCCTGAACTCCGCTGAAACGGCCATCTATATCCACACGTTTTCTCCCGCCTGGCTCAATGAACTCCGCGCCAACGGCACCCGATTTGCCGAGAACGGAATCAGGGACGCCGGAACCCTCGTCAACTACGGCATCCCGTACATCAACGTGCAGAGCTTGCCGGTCAGCAACGACCCACAATACGGCGTAGCTCAGTCCAGCACCACTCCCGCTGTGTTTGCTGAAAACACGTACGAAGTCCGCGACATGGTGACCCACGCATGGGGCGCGCATATTCTGCGTCTTGGCGGGGAACTGCGGCTGGAGCAGGACAATAACAATCTCTCTGGCAATGCCCGTCCAATTTACGCCATGCAGGGATTGTGGTCCATGGCCAACGACGCGCCCATCTACGAGGCTGTTGAAACCAATCCCAACACCGGCGGCGTTCCTCTCACGCAGCGCTACTTCCGCGATAAAGACATCGCCGTGTATGCGCAGCATGACTGGAAGATCACCCCGACCTTCACGCTGAATACCGGCCTGCGCTGGGAAGACTTTACGCCCTTGCACAACGACCACTTCATGATTAACTATCCCGTCCTGGGACCCGCTGGCTCAGAGCTGAGCGGCATGACCCTGACTTCGCACAACAATCTTTATAACTCGCACAATACCAACTTCGGCCCCAAGGTAGGTTTTGCGTGGCAGCCCCCCGAGAGCAGCGGAAGACTCGTTGTCCGCGGCGGCTTTGCCATTGCCTATAACCATCTGGACATCTCGCTCTTCGAGAACGCTGCCGAAGACGGACCGGGCGTGGCCAACTTCGGTCTCTGTTGCGGCACCAACGCATTGGACTTTGGAACGCCGTTCGACGACGGCTCAATCAAATATGAGGTGGGCGCCACCAACTCGCCCTACAGCTACCCCATCAACCCCGCGCTGGCCACCGGCACCGATGCCAACGGCTTTCCCAACCCCTACGGCGGCGGCACGCCCAGCGTAGAGGTTTATGGCGCGCCTGCCACCATCAGGCCGCCGGTGAGCGCCTTGTATTCGTTCGAAGGCGAGTACCAGTTTCCCTGGAACTTCACAGCCTCACTCGGTTACGCCGGCAGCGAAGGACATCACTACGCGCGCCTGGTGAATCAGAACTTCCTCTACAACAATGCCAATTCACCGGTTTACGCTGCTTACTTTGCGCAAACCGATTCCGACTCGAACTACAACTCCATGAACGTGCAGGTCAGGCATCCGATGAAGCACGGGGTGACAGCGGCCCTGGTGTATACCTGGTCGAAGAGTCTGGATAACATATCCAATGGCGATCTGCCCGACTCCAACGGCAATCAGACCGATCCCGCCAACAACAAGTCCGAATGGGGTCCGTCGGACTACGACGCAAGGCAGCGCCTCACCGCGACGGCCCTGTGGGAGGCGCCTCATGTGCACACCAGCAACGCTTTCCTTGACGCAGCGGCGAACGGCTGGCAATTGAACGGCATCTATACCTGGCACACCGGGTTTCCGTATACCCCAGTCACCTACAACCTACAAACCTCCGCCTACGTTCTCGGATCGGGCGTGGTCAGTCCCACGCGGCCATTGGCATATTACGGCGGGGCGGTCAGCGGATGCTCTGACAGCCTGTTTACCGGCGGAGGCGACTTTCCCAACCGGGCAACAGCGGGACGGATGGGGGCATCCATTACTTCGACGTCACGCCTCCGGCAAACTCGCACACCTATGTGCCGGGAATCGGCCGTAACAGCTTCCGCGGCCCTTGCTTCAAGGATCTCGATATCAGTGCCGCCAAGGAGATCAAGCACGACTTCGGCTCTCACCACTCACTGCTGCGCATTCAGGCCAACCTGTACAACCCGTTCAATATCCTGCAGCTGCAGCCCATCACCAATGGCAATGCCAACCCCGGCGCAAACATCAACAATCAGTACTTCGGGTACGCGCAGGGAGCGGACGCCGGCCGGGTCATTGAATTGCTGGGCCGAATCCAGTTTTAACCATCCGTAGCGCGGGCACTGGGTGGAACGCCTCCACTCAGTGCCCCATCGTCTGGCCGCTCAAGCCGCAAGGCCGTGAAAGCCTGCCAGCTGCATGGCGCGCACACATTCAGGGTTGCGCATGAACCAGCGCCAAACCATCCCGGAACGAAGGTTTTCCGCCATCAGCACAGAGATTCCCTGGTCGATTCCCAGAACATCCGCGTCGTACCAGTTGGCTGCGGGATGGAACGCGTCCACAAAGCCATACCGTCCCCAGGCATGCTTTCCCCATTTCGAGCGCATGGCGCGCAAAACAGCCAAACAATCCTTTGGCAGGAATGCCAGCGAGCCCCCCGCGGCCGAGGGAACCACGGTTCCATCCAGCGGCCCCTGCGCGGGAGGCCCACCCCACGCCGTATAGCCGTGCTCATAATCTGAAGCCGTGATGCCCCAGTAATCCTCGCTGTACCACTTGGGATAAGAAAGGCAAAATGCCTTGTGCGCGCGCGTGGCCTTGATGGAGTTGGCAAAGTAATCCGCATAGGCGTCGCTCTTGTAGCGGAAGTCGTACCATGCCTGCGAGTACTGATGCGTAAAAAGCGGGTCGTTCCCGCTGATGTAATCGAATCCCGCGTAGTGAATCACCGGACGGGTAAAGTGATTCCAAAACTCCGGCGCCACGGCATGTGTGGGCGAGCCGATGGCCAGCAGATAGATCATCATCAGTTCGCAGTAGTGGTTCCAGCGCGCATCG